>NZ_JBWKRA010000008.1:0-236406 GCF_059419065.1 Pseudomonas sp. GW821-FHT07B01
TACCCCCCAAATCCCTGTCGAATTCCGGCCAGCGTGGTTTAACGGGGCGCCTAAGATCAAGATCAAAAGCAGATCAAGAGCGACTCGCTTCGCATCGTGGTTACCGTTGAGCGTTACAGTGTTGTGTAGATACCTATGGCTATCGCAGGCAAGCCAGCCCCCACAGGTCAGAGCGTTTTGGCCATCCGAGCCGCCAACAGCGCCCAGCCAAAGAGCAGCACACACACAATGATCAACGGCCACGAACGCCATTGCAGGTACGGCGTGAGGTTATGCATCGGCACCACCTCTCCATAGAGAATGCCACGCTCGAACTGCGGGATCTGCGCGGTGATCTGCCCAAACGGGTTGATCAGCCCGGTCACGCCGTTGTTGGTGGCGCGGATCATCCAGCGGCCAGCCTCCAGCGCACGCATTTGCGCCATTTGCAGGTGCTGTAGCGGGCCGATGGAGCGGCCGAACCAGGTGTCGTTGCTGATAGTCAGCAGCAGGTCGCTCTGGGCCGACAGGCCGGCGGCGAATTCGGGGTACACCACTTCATAGCAAATGAACGGCGCAATCTGATAACCCTTGGCCTGCAGCATGGACTGGTCAGAAGGGCCGCGGGCGAAGTCGGACATGGGCAGGTCGAAGAAGGCAATCAGCCCGCGCAGCATGTCCTGCAGCGGAACGTACTCGCCAAACGGCACCAGTTTTTGCTTGAGGTAGGTGCCGTCGCCTTCGCCGACCACGGTGATGCCGTTGAAGTAGCGCTTCTGGTGGTGCACTTCCTGGCGAATCGGTACCCCGGTGATCAGCGCACTGTCCCGGTCGGCGGCGAACTTGCCCATCATGCCCAGGTAGCCCTCCACGGATTCCTTGAGCACCGGCACGGCAGTTTCCGGCCAGACCAGCAGGTCGACGCGCTTGGAACTCAGGCTCATGTCGCGGTACAGCGCCAACTGTGCATTGAGCTGGTCCGGGTCCCACTTCATGCTTTGCTCGACGTTGCCCTGAATCGCAGCCACGCTCAGCGGCGCGCCAGACGGCGACGTCCAGGCGTGATGCTTGAGCGCCAGGCCAATGGCCCAAGGTGCAACCAGCAATAACAGGCCCGCGCCGATGAAGGCATTGCGCTTGCTGGCCAGCAGGCGCGGCAGGTTGCACAGCAATGCGGCGGTGAGTGCGAGGGCGAAGGAAATCAGCCACATCCCACCCAATGGCGCGAGGCCGGTCAAAGGCCCATCGAGTTGACTGTAACCGGAGTACAACCACGGGAAACCGGTAAGGAACCAGCCACGAAAGGCTTCCTGGCCGACCCACAACGCGGCGAACGTCAATGCATCCGCCAGTGGTGCTTCGTTACGGCGCAACCAGCGCGCCCATAGCCAGGCGGGCAGGGCAAAGAACCAGGCGATGGCAGCCGTGAACAGCAGCATCAGGAACCCCGCCAGCAGCACCGAAGCGCCGCCGAAGTGGTGGATGCTGTAGTAGATCCAACTGGTGCCGGCACCAAACAGGCCGAAGCCGAAACACCAGCCACGGCCCAGGGCCTGGCGGGGTGTCAGCTCCCGCAGGCCGATATAGAACAGGCCTACCGCTACCAGCGCCAACGGCCAGATATCGAACGGCGCCAGCGCCAGGGTTGTGATGGCGCCGGCCACCACGGCCAGCAAATTACCGGGCCAGCCGGGTGAGGTGAGACGGCGCATGTCAGTCCTTAGCGGGCGATGGGTGTCAGGCGGATCAGGTGGATGCGACGGCTATCAGCATTGAGGATGCGGAAGCGATAGGCGCCGATCTCGGTGGTTTCATTACGCTTGGGCAGGTGCCCGAACGCACTCATCACCAGGCCGCCGACGGTGTCGAACTCATCGTCCGAGAACTCGCTGTCGAAAAACTCGTTGAAGTTCTCGATCGGCGTCAGCGCCTTGATCAGGAAATCACCACTGGGCAGCGGCTTGATGTAGCTGTCTTCTTCGACGTCGTGCTCGTCTTCGATGTCGCCGACGATCTGCTCCAGCACGTCTTCGATGGTGACCAGGCCGGCCACGCCGCCGTATTCGTCAATCACAATGGCCATGTGATTGTGGTTGGCGCGGAACTCGCGCAGCAGCACATTCAGGCGCTTGGACTCGGGCACGAAGGTGGCCGGGCGCAGCAGGTCCTTGATGTTGAAGCTGTCGCCGTTCTCCTTGAGGATCAACGGCAGCAAGTCCTTGGCCAGCAGGACGCCCATGACGTCGTCATGGCTTTCACCGATCACCGGGTAGCGCGAATGCGCCGAGTCGATCACGGCCGGGAGGAATTCCCGTGGGGTCTGGGTCGCCTTGATGCTGATCATCTGCGAGCGCGGGACCATGATGTCGCGTACTTGCAGGTCAGCCACCTGGATGGCGCCTTCGACGATGGCCAGCGCTTCGCTGTCCAGCAACTTGTTCTGGTGTGCATCGCGCAGCAGCTCCAAGAGCTCCTGGCGGTTTTTCGGCTCGTGGGCAAAAGCCTGGGTCAGTTTACCCAGCCATGACTTCTGCCCGTTGCTCGATCGGTCTTCGCTCATAGCGATTACTCTAAATCCTTTGATATGACAGTTGAGTGTTGATCAGCTTTCGTCGTCTGCATATGGATCGCGGTGACCCAGTTCTGCAAGCAACGTTCGTTCCAGTGCTTCCATTTCCTCGGCTTCGTCATCGTCTATATGGTCGTAACCCAAGAGATGCAAGCAGCCGTGGATGACTAGATGGGCCCAATGGGCCTCAAGTTCCTTGCCTTGTTCCGCCGCTTCTCGCTCGACCACCGCGACGCAGATCACCAGGTCGCCCAGCAGCGGGATATCCAGCAATTCGTCGGGCACGTCGGCGGGGAAGGACAGCACGTTGGTCGCGTAGTCTTTCTGGCGCCAGGTGTGGTTCAGCTCACGGCCTTCGGCCTCGTCCACCAGACGAATGGTCAGCTCCGAGTCAGCGGTGCGCTGGCGCAAAGCCAGTTCACACCATTGGCGGAACTGGGCTTCGCTGGGGGCGGGCGCGTCGGTGGCCAGCTGCAGGTCTAGCTCAAGCATCGTGGCGAGCGTCCTTGGCGGGCGCGTCGTCGCGGTGTTCGAAACGCTCATAGGCTTCGACAATGCGCTGCACCAGCGGGTGGCGCACCACGTCCTTGGGCATGAAGTGCGTGAAGCTGATACCCGGCACGTCCTTGAGCACCTCGATCACCTGGCCCAGGCCCGACTTGGTGCCCTTGGGCAGGTCGACCTGGGTGATGTCGCCCGTGATCACGGCAGTGGAGCCGAAACCGATACGGGTGAGGAACATCTTCATCTGCTCGACGGTGGTGTTCTGGCTTTCGTCGAGAATGATGAAGCTGTTGTTGAGCGTACGGCCACGCATGTAGGCCAGCGGGGCGATCTCGATCACCTGGCGCTCGATCAGCTTGGCCACGTATTCAAAGCCGAGCATCTCGTACAGCGCATCGTAGAGCGGGCGCAGGTACGGGTCGATCTTCTGGGCCAGATCGCCGGGCAGGAAACCGAGCTTTTCGCCAGCCTCGACCGCTGGGCGCACCAGCAGGATGCGCCGCACTTGCTCGCGTTCCAGGGCGTCGACGGCGCAGGCCACCGCGAGGTAGGTCTTGCCGGTACCGGCCGGGCCGATGCCGAAGTTGATGTCGTTGCCGAGGATTTCCTTGACGTACTTCTGCTGATTCAAGCCGCGTGGGCGAATCATGCCTTTTTTGGTACGCAAGGCCACGCTGGCTTCGGCCACCGGGTTATTGGCCAGGTCTTCCACAGCCGACTCCTGCAGGTACAGGTGCACGGTCTCCGGCGACAGCTCGCTACCCTTGGTTTCGCGGTAGAGACGGCGCAGCAGGTTTTCTGCAGACGTGGTGTGTTGGGGTTCACCAATAAGCTCGAACTGATTGCCGCGGTTGCGGATCTCGATGCTCAGGCGTTGTTCGATCAGGCGCAGGTGCTCGTCGAACTGTCCGCACAGGTTGGCGAAACGGCGAGCCTCAAACGGCTCGAGGATAAAACGATGGGGTTCTGCTATGGGTGCGTTCAAGGTTGCTTTTAGCCGCCCTTTGGCTGATGAGGTGAGAGAGAGAATAACGCCAGGCGCTGGTGTGCGAAAGCACTTAAATAGCCTGGCCCCACTCTCGATAACCCTGAAGAACCCCTGTGGGAGCTGGCTTGCCTGCGATAGCGGTGGGTCAGTTGGCACATAAGGCACTGATACATCGCTATCGCAGGCAAGCCAGCTTCCACATTTTGATCTTCATCCGGTCAGCGAGATCAGTTGATCAACGAGCCACGCAACGAGTGTGGCTGCGCCGCATCAATGTGCACATCGGCAAACTGGCCGATCAGCGTGGGATTGTCGCAGCGGAAGTTGACGATTCGGTTGTTCTCGGTACGCCCCTGCAATTCACCCGGGTCTTTCTTCGAATAATCGGTGACCAGAATGCGCTGGATCGAACCGACCATTTGTCGGCTGATTTCAAAGCCCTGCTGATTGAGGCGATGTTGCAGCGCGTTCAAACGCTCTTTTTTCAACGCTTCCGGGGTTTCATCCAGCAGGTCGGCAGCCGGGGTGCCCGGGCGCTGGCTGTAGACGAACGAGTAGGAGAAGTCGAAACCGACGTCTTCGATCAGCTTCATGGTCTGCTGGAAGTCTTTCTCGGTTTCGCCCGGGAAGCCGACGATAAAGTCCGAACTGATGCAGATGCCCGGCACGGCAGCGCGCAGTTTGCGCAGTTTGGATTTGTATTCCAGCGCGGTGTGGTTGCGCTTCATCGCCGACAAAATGCGGTCCGAACCCGATTGCACCGGCAAGTGCAAGTGCTTGACCAGCTCTGGCACTTCGGCGTGGGCCTGGATCAGGCTGTCGGAGAACTCCAGCGGGTGCGAGGTGGTGTAGCGGATACGCTCGATGCCATCGACGGCGGCGACCACGCGGATCAATTCCGCCAGGTCGGCCAGGCGGCCGTCATCGGTCTGGCCACGGTAGCCGTTGACGTTCTGACCCAGCAGGGTCACTTCGCGCACGCCGTTTTCAGCCAGGTGGATGATTTCCGACAGCACATCGTCAAACGGCCGGCTGACTTCTTCGCCACGGGTGTAAGGCACTACGCAGAAGGTGCAGTACTTGCTGCAGCCTTCCATCACCGACACATAGGCGCTCGGCCCATCGATGCGCGGTTCGGGCAGATGGTCGAATTTTTCGATTTCGGGGAACGACACGTCAACCTGCGGCAGCTTGGTGATACGTGCGGCGTCGATCATCTCTGGCAGACGGTGCAGGGTTTGCGGGCCGAACACCACATCGACATAGGGCGCGCGGTCGCGGATCGCAGCGCCTTCCTGGCTGGCCACGCACCCGCCGACGGCGATCACCATGTCCGGGTTGGCCAGTTTCAATTCGCGCCAGCGGCCCAGCTGCGAATACACACGGTCCTGGGCCCGCTCGCGGATCGAGCAGGTATTGAGCAGGATCACGTCGGCATCTTCGGCGCGGGCAGTGACTTCCAGGGCCTGGTGTTCGCCCAGCAAGTCGACCATGCGCGAGCTGTCGTACTCGTTCATCTGGCAACCGTGGGTTTCGATGTAAAGCTTCTTGGCCATGGGAATCGTCAACTGGTGGTAAAGAACCGCGCATTATAGGGGGCATGCCCATTGGTTCCTAGCGCTGTGCATCGGGTGCCATGCTATAGTTCGCGCCCTCTTTTATATCCCCATGTGTTGTTCGCCCACCATGACCAAACGTGAAGCTCCAATCTATAAGGTGATTTTCCTCAACCAGGGCCAGGTGTTCGAAATGTACGCCAAGCAGATCTATCAAAGTGATCTGTGGGGCTTCCTGGAGGTGGAAGAGTTCGTCTTTGGCGAGCGCACCCAGTTGGTGGTCGATCCGGGCGAAGAAAAGCTCAAGGCCCAGTTCGAAGGGGTAGTGCGCAGCTTTGTGCCCATGCATTCGATTGTGCGCATCGATGAAGTCGAGCGCTTGGGGACGCCGAAGATCAGTGAAGCTCGGGGCATGAGCAATGTGATGCCGTTTCCGATGCCGATGCCTGAGAAGTAGGGCTTTAGACCGAGGGGGGTCTATCGCAGGCAAGCCAGCTCCCACACTCGACCGCGTTTCAATGCTGGAATGCAGTCACTGTGGGAGCTGGCTTGCCTGCGATAGCGATGTAAGGTCTACAAAAAATCAGGGAAGGGGTGAGAACGGCGAACGCCCATCAGCACTCTGCAATTCCTGCAGGTAGTTGCGGAAAATCTGCCCTAGCACCTGGGTCGCCACTTCCAGTTCATCGCGCTGCATGTGCTCGGCGACTTCGTCGGCGGTGTCCAGTGCGTCTTCGGCGCCATTGACCGCGGCCATTTTCAGCACGATGTACGCCTGAACGTTGTTGGCCGGCACGCCTTCGCCTTTGAAGAACATGTTGCCCAACTGGTATTGCGCCTGGGCGTGGCCCTGCAACGAGGCTTTCTCGAAGTAGCTCAACGCTTTGTTGAGGTCAACGGCCGGGTTCTTGCTGTCGTGGTAGTACTCGCCCAACTCGTATTGTGCTTGCGCATCCCCTTCCTCGGCCTGTTTCTGGCACGCGCTCAGGGCTTCGGCCTGGCTCTCTGGCTGGGTATTGAGGGTGCAACGACCCATCGCTGGGATTAACAACGAGTTGCCGCCGGCCTGGGCATGTGCCAGTAGCGGTTGAAGGAGCAACAGGCAGCCCAGAACCAGGGTGCGGCCGGTGCGTTTCATGGGAATCGACTTACCTCTGACGGGGCGCGCGGACCCTCGAGGGAGTCCAATAAGCGCGCATTATGAAATAAGCAGGCCTCTGCTTACAAAGTCTTTACTCGTTTTTCTGCTGCTTGGGCAAGTTATCTGCCGGATTGCAGGGCAATTCTCGAAAAAACCAGGAATTCTCTGTAAGCAAAGTAGCAAATCTGACGCTGCCAGGGGCAACGCCAGAGGTTGCCGTCACTTATTTCAGGGCCGCGAACGCGCGCTCGGCAGCATCCAGGGTCAATTTCAGTTCGGCTTCGCCATGGGCGATCGAAGTGAAGCCGGCTTCAAAGGCGCTCGGTGCCAGGTATACGCCGCCTTCGAGCATCAGGTGGAAGAAGCGCTTGAACAGCTCGGCATCGCTGCCCATCACGTCATCGAAGGTGACGATATCGTCGGCGCCGCTGAAGTACAGGCCGAACATGCCACCGGCCTGGGTGGTCACAAACGGGATGCCGGCGGCGTCGGCGCGTTGTTGCAGACCGTCGAGCAGGCGCGTGGTGTAGTCGGTCAGCTCGGCGTGGAAGCCCGGGCGGCTGATCAGGCGCAGGGTGGTCAGGCCGGCGGCCATGGCCAGTGGGTTACCCGACAAGGTGCCTGCCTGGTATACCGGGCCGAGCGGGGCGATGTGTTGCATGATCTCGCGCTTGCCGCCGAAGCAGCCTACCGGCATGCCGCCGCCGATGATCTTGCCGAAGGTGCTCAGGTCTGGCGTAACGCCGTAGTAAGCCTGGGCGCCACCGAGGGCGACCCGGAAACCGGTCATCACTTCGTCAAAAATCAGCACCACGCCATGCTTGTCGCACTGCTCGCGCAAGCCCTCAAGAAAACCCGGGGCCGGTGGAACGCAGTTCATGTTGCCGGCAACCGGCTCGACGATGATGCAGGCAACGTCCTGGCCGACTTCGCTGAGCATCTGCTCGACGGCTGCGATGTCGTTGAACGGCAAGGTCAGGGTGTGCTTGGCGAATGCCGCAGGTACGCCAGCGGAATTGGGAACGCCCTGGGTCAGCGCGCCGGAGCCGGCTTTCACCAGCAGGCTGTCGGAGTGGCCGTGGTAGCAGCCTTCGAACTTGATGATGTTGTCGCGGCCGGTGAAACCACGGGCCAGGCGGATCGCGCTCATGGTGGCTTCGGTGCCGGAGCTGACCATGCGCACCATTTCCATCGACGGTACGATCGAGCAGACCAGGTCGGCCATCTCGGTTTCCATCGCGGTCGGGGCGCCGTAGGACAAGCCGTGTTGCAGTTGCTGGCGCACCGCCTCCAGCACATCCGGATGGCTGTGGCCGAGGATCATCGGGCCCCAGGAGCCGACGTAGTCGACATAGCGCTTGTCGTCTTCATCGGTGACGTAGGCGCCTTCGGCATGCTTGAAGAACAACGGCGTGCCGCCCACGCTCTTGAACGCACGCACGGGGGAGTTCACACCGCCGGGGATGTGTTTCTGGGCGTTGGCAAACAGGGTTTCGGAACGGGACATGATCGGGCTCTCTAAACTGAAGATTTAAGAAGGTCGTTGAATGCACGGGCGCGGCGGGTGACTTCCTGGGTGCTGTCGGCACCGAACAGGCCATGGACCACGGCGAGCAGGTCAGCCCCGTGGGCCACCAGCGGCTCGGCGTTTTCCAGGGTGACGCCGCCGATTACGCAGATCGGCAGGTGCAGGCGCTTGCGGGCCTGGGCCAGCATGTCAACGGTGGCGGCGGGTGCGCCGGGTTTGGTCGTGGAATTGAAGAAACGGCCGAAGGCCACGTAGCTGGCGCCTTCTTTGGCGGCCTGTTCGGCCAGTTCGATCTGGCTGTGGCAGGTGGCGCCGATGATCGCCTTGGCGCCGAGCAGTGCCCGGGCCGAGGTCAGCGGGCCGTCGGTCTGGCCCAGATGTACGCCGACACCCAGTCGCGCGGCCAGTTCGGCATCGTCGTTGATGATCAATTGAGTCTTGTAGCGCGAGCACAGTTCATAGAGCTTTTCGGCTTCACGCAGGCGCCGTGCCTCGTCGCTGCTTTTGTCGCGGTACTGCAACAGGGTGACGCCACCGTCCAGCGCCGCCTCGACGTAGGCGAGGAATTTGCCGGCCAACAGTTGGCTGTCGGTAATGGCGTAAAGGCCGCGTAGTTTCATCGGGCAAACCCCTTGCTGACGAGCGATAAGTTACGAGCAGAAATCCAGCGGCAATCGACGCGGCACGAACTGGCCCTGGCCGAGTTGTTCGGCATCACGCAGGGTACGCCACGTGTAGTTGAGAGCCGTTTGCACGGCGCTGGCCAAACCTTCGCCTTGGGCAATGCGCCCGGCCAGCGCACTGGCCAAGGTGCAACCCGAGCCGTGATAACTGCCGGGCAAGCGCTGGCAGGTAAAGGTCTGGCGCGTGCCGTCGCGGCTGTACAGGCGGTTGTGCACTTCGTGCTCGTCGCCATGGCCGCCGGTGATCAGCAGGTGCTTGATGTACGGCAACAGCTTCTCGGCGCAGTCGTCGGCGCTGCCGTCGGGCAGTTCCGCGAGGATGCGCGCTTCGGGCAGGTTGGGGGTGGCGATCAATGACAAGGGCAGCAGCCGCTCGCGCATTGCATAACCGACCTCGTCCTTGCCCAGGCTACCGCCGCCGCCGGCGCGCAGCACCGGGTCGCAGACCACCGGCAAATGCGGGTGCGCCTGCAGCAGTTCGACCACGGTGTCGACCATCGCGGTGGAGCCGAGCATGCCCAGCTTGACTGCCGCAACTTCAGAGTCGCCGAGCACGGCATTGGCCTGGGCCAGTACCCACTCACGGTCAAGCACGCGGAAATCACTGACATTGACAGTATTTTGCACGGTCAACGCGGTGACGGCCGGGGCCGCGTGGCAACCCTGGGCGAGCAGGGCTTCGATATCTGCCTGCAGACCGGCGCCACCACTGGGGTCGTGGCCGGAGAGACAGAGGACAACGGGGCGAGAGCTGTAGATATTCATGGTGCGCGAGCTTACCACCAAACGCTTTTTGCGTGGCTGCCTGGCGATGGCAGGAGTTTGCCGCTGCGGCGCGATTTGCCGTGGCTGAGCGCTGCACTGAGATGAGCTGAAAGCATTGCCCTAGAGCTGTCCTAAAAAAAGTTCCCGCGGTGGCTAATGGCTTTTACTGGCTATGCTAAAGTGCATCCAAACAACTTACTGTATCGCCGGTGTACGTCTTCTCAAAAGGAATGGGGGGCTTTTGACACAACCGGACCAGGCTACGCTGGGGCTCTATGCGCTATTTGCTGATTTTTTTATTGTGCGGGCTGCCGATGCTCGCCAGCGCCGTCGAGTTCAACCAGGACACGCGAAGCCTCCCGTTGGGCCGGGTCATGCAAGTGCTCGAAGACCCGACCGATGCCCTCACCATCGCCGATGTCAGTTCCCCCGCCTATGCCGCCCAATTCAAGACCCACGACAAAGACACCCTTAACGCCGGTTATTCACGCTCGGTGTTCTGGCTGAAGGTCAACCTGCACTACACCGCCACAGATCCCCGGGCACCACGCACCTGGTTTCTGGAACTGGCCTACCCGCCGCTCAATCGCCTGGACCTTTACCAGGACGACGGCACTGGTCACTTCCGCCTCACCACCCGCACCGGCAGCGCGTTGCCGTTTTCCAGCCGTGAGGTGAGCCAGAGCAACTACCTGTTCAAGCTCAGCTTCTTGCCCGACCAGCAACAAACCGTCTACCTGCGCTTGCAAAGCCAAGGCTCGATCCAGGCACCACTGACATTATGGGCCGGCACCGCCTACATGGAGGAGCAGCCGCTGCGCTTGTACGTGCTCGGCGCCATCTACGGTGTGTTGCTGGGCATGCTGATCTACAACCTGTTCATCTACCTGAGCGTGCGCGACACCAGCTACCTGTATTACATCCTCTATATCGCCTCGTTCGGCTTGTATCAGCTGTCGGTCAATGGCGTCGCGGTGGAGTACTTCTGGCCGAACAACCCGTGGTGGGCGAATGCGGCGGTGCCCTTCCTGATCGGCTCGGCGGCCTTGTTCGGCAGCCTGTTCGCGCGCAGTTTCCTGCACACCGCGCAGCACAGCCGCTGGCTCAACCGTATCCTGCTGGCCCTGGCGGCCTGTGGTGGGTTGGTGATGGCGCTGGCGTTGTTGACCAGTTACGCCGTGGCCCTGCGCCTGGCCACTGCGCTGGCGCTGGTGTTTACCGTGACCATCTTCGTGGCGGCCATCAAGGCCTGGTATTGCGGGCAGCGCATGGCGCGTTATTTCATCATCGCCTGGTCGGCCTTCCTGCTCGGCGGAGTGGTCAACACCCTGATGGTGCTGGGTTACCTGCCTAACGTGTTCCTGACCATGTACGCTAGCCAGCTCGGCTCAGCCATTGAAGTGGCGCTGTTGTCCCTGGCCCTGGCCGACCGCATCAACGGCATGCGCGAACAGCAGGCGCAGATTCTCCTCGATGCCAGCCAGAAGCTGGAAGCGCTCAACCAGCAACTGGCCCGCAGTAATCGCCTCAAAGACGAATTTCTCGCCACCCTGACCCACGAATTGCGCACGCCGATGAACGGTGTGATCGGCTCGCTGGAGCTGATGCAAACCGTGTCATTGGACGATGACCTGACGCAGTACCAGCAAACCGCCGCCGGCTCGGCGCGTGACATGATGCGCATGGTCAACGGCATCCTCACCCTCACCGAGTTGCAGGCCGGTCGACTGGTGGCCCAGCCGCAAGTGTTCAGCCTGCGCGGCACGCTCGATACCTTGCGCCAGCAATTCACCGGCAGCGCCCAGAGCAAAGGCCTGGCGTTCTCCATTGATGTGGCCGATGAGGTGCCGGACCGGCTGATCGGCGACGCCGACAAACTGCTCCAGTGCCTGGATTGCCTGCTCGATAACGCTTTCAAATTCACGTCGGCGCGGTGCGCTTGCGAGTGGTGGGCGTGCCCCAAGGGGATGGCGCCTTGCACCTGAGCTTTATCGTCACCGACACCGGTATCGGCTTCGCCTTTCTCGATGAGGCCACGCTGTATCAGCGTTTCTTTCAGTTGGACGGCTCGATGACGCGTGAATACGGCGGCCTGGGCATTGGCCTGGCGATTTGCCGGCAGTTGATCGAACTGCTGGGCGGGCGCCTGACCCATCATTCTGAGCCCCGTAAAGGCAGTCGCTTCCAGTTGGAAGTGGACGTCAGCGCCGTGCCGCAGCAGGTGACGCCCGCCACGCAAACGCTGCCTGCACAGCGTGCGCCTCAGGAGTGCACGGTACTGTTGGTGGACGACAACAGCGTGGGCCAACTGGCGGTGCGTGGCATGTTGCTCAAGCTCGGTTACCGGGTCAAAACCGTGGACAGCGGCCCGGCGGCACTCGCTGCATTGCAAGCGCACAGCTTCGACGCCGTGCTGCTGGATGTGCCAGAGGGTGGCTTTTCGTTGTGCTGTCAGATTCGCGCATTGCCTGGCTGCGGTGAATTGCCGGTGATCGCCCTGAGCTCTTCGCCCAATGGGCCGGAGCGTGAGCGCTGCCATGGCATTGGCATGACGGATCGGCTAGCCAAGCCGGTGCGTTTCGATGCTTTGCAGGCGGCACTTGAACGTAGCGTGCTGTGCGCGGATGAGGGTGAAAGCGCCGAACATTCGGCGCGTATGCCACTTTTTTAAGGTCTTGCACGGTGCTTAACTGAATTCCGGGCCACTGTTCATACGGCCTTTTTTCCAGGAGGCCCGTCATGAACCTGCATCAGTTTGCCGAAACCCACGACGTCACCAACCAGCCACCGTCCCTGGACGGCACCAACCTGTATCGCATCGACTTGCCTTTGCAGGAATGGTCACGCCGCTTTGGCGCCGGCTGGGCCCAAGCGCGCATTGATGCCTACGGCGCGCTGGCGGGTGGGCCGTTGATGGCAGCCGGCTTCCTGGCCAACCAGAACAAACCGGTGTTCAGCAGCCATGACCGTTATGGCCATCGCATTGACCTGGTTGAGTTTCACCCGGCTTATCACGAGCTGATGCGCACCGCCGTCGAGCATGGCCTGCCGTCGTTGCCGTGGGCCCATCCCCAGGCGGGCGCCCATGTGGCGCGTGCGGCGATGACCTACCTGCACAGCCAGGCCGAAGCCGGCAGCGGCTGCCCGTTGACCATGACCTTCGCCTGCGTTCCGGCCCTGCGCCTGCAACCGGAGCTGGCGGACCTCTGGCTGCCTAAAGTCCTCAGTACCCAATACGACCCCCGTAATGTCGGCATCGCCCACAAGGCTGGCGCTACTATCGGCATGGCCATGACCGAGAAGCAGGGCGGCACCGACGTGCGCGCCAACACCACCCGCGCTTACCCCGTGGGCGCGAGTGGCCCTGGCCAAGCCTACGAGTTGGTGGGGCATAAGTGGTTCTGCTCGGCACCGATGTGCGATGGCTTTCTGACCCTAGCCCAGACCGACAAGGGCCTGACCTGTTTCCTGCTGCCCCGGCACCGCCCGGATGACACGCGCAACGAGTTCTACATCCAGCGCTTGAAGAACAAACTCGGCAACTGCTCCAACGCCTCCAGCGAAGTGGAGTTTCGCGGGGCCCTGGCGTGGATGGTCGGTGAAGAAGGCCGCGGCGTTCCAACCATCATCGAAATGGTTGCCATGACGCGCTTCGATTGCATGGTCGGCTCCAGCGCCTTGATGCGTCAGGCGCTGACCCAGGCCAGCCATCACTGCGCTCATCGGCAGGTGGGTGGCCGCGTGCTCAGCGAGCAGCCGCTGATGCAGAACGTGCTGGCCGACCTGGCCCTGGAAAGCGAAGCGGCCCTGGCCTTGAGCCTGCGCATGGGCCGCGCCCTGGATCATCTTGATGATGAACATGAAGCCAAATTCGCCCGGCTGGTCACGGCCGTGGGCAAGTACTGGATCTGCAAACGCGCGCCCGCGATGATCAACGAAGCCGCCGAATGCATGGGCGGTGCCGGGTATGTGGAGGACAGCATCCTGCCGCGCCTTTACCGTGAGGCACCGGTGAATTCGACGTGGGAAGGTTCCGGCAATGTGCAGTGCCTGGACGTATTGCGTGCACTGTCCAAAGAGCCGGGGGTACTGGAGGCGTTGTTTGTGGAGCTGGGCGATGGCCACGGCGACAAGCAGTTGGCGCGGCATATCGAGCAGTTGAAGGCGGCATTCATGGACACCCAGGACATCCAGTATCGGGCGCGGCAACTGACCGAGGACATCGCCCTGGCGTTACAGGCCAAGTTGTTGCTGGAGGCGGGTAATGCGGCGGTGAGTGATGGGTTTATCGCCAGCCGGCTGGGTGAATCGTCGGGGCGGGTATATGGCACCTTGCCGCGTGGCGTCGACGTGGAAGCAATTGTCGCCCGCTCAACCCCGCAATCGCTCTGAATAAACACAATCCAAATGTGGGAGCGGCTTGCCGGCGATAGCGGTGGTCCAGCCAGCAATTATGTAGCTGATAGACCGCTATCGCAGGCAAGCCAGCTCCCACCTATCAACGCATTCCACTTCTGGTGTTTCGGTGAGGCCTGGATACAGGCAAGATAAAGGCCTGCAAGTCAGAACACAGGATGCTTACCGTGACCGAAGCTTTTGTTGTCGTTAAAACCGCCGAAGAAGCCGTGGACCGGCTGGCGGCGCTGCATGAGCGTGCCACTGGCGCGCTCAACCAGGCGCTCAAGCAATATCTCAAGGACCGCGTCGAGCCCGACGCCGAGCAGCGCGCATTGTTTCGCTACCCGGAACTGCGCTTGACCTACCACTGCCACGGTGAAGTCCCCCAAACCACTCGGGCGTATGCCAAGGTGCAACTGCCGGGTACCTACAGCGTCACCGTGACCCACCCGGCCGCGTTCCGTAAGTACCTGCTGGAGCAACTGGTGCCGCTGATGCACGACTTCACCGTCACGGTGGAAGTAGGCGTCAGCCAGCAGAACATTCCATATCCGTACGTGGTGGAGCAGGGCGATGAACTGGCCGGCTCCGGCGTCACCGCCGCGACCCTGGCCCGTGTATTCCCCAGTACCGACTTGTCCGCCGCCACCGACGGCATTGCCGATGGCCTGTACGACTGGGAAAACACCGACCCGCTGCCCCTGGCCCTGTTCGATGCCGCCCGTGTGGATTTTTCCCTGCGCCGCCTGGTGCATTACACCGGCAGCGACTGGCGCCATGTGCAGCCGTGGATCCTGCTGACCAACTACCACCGCTACGTTGACCAGTTCATCCTGCATGGTCTGGAGCAACTGCGCAGCGACCCGCGTTTTATCCGCATGGTGCTGCCCGGCAACGTGGTGATCGACAAGAGCATGGACCACGGCGAAGCCTCGGCCATTGCCGCCGGCGTGGTCTGGCACCGCTACCAGATGCCGGCGTATCACCTGCAAGCCAGTGACGGCCACGGCGTGACCCTGGTGAATATCGGCGTGGGCCCGTCCAACGCCAAGAACATCACCGACCACCTGGCTGTATTGCGCCCGCATTGCTGGCTGATGATCGGCCACTGCGGCGGCTTGCGCCAATCCCAGACCATCGGCGACTACGTACTGGCCCACGCCTATATGCGCCGCGACGGGATTCTGGACCGTGTAGTACCGCCGAACATCCCGATCCCGGCCCTGGCCGAAGTGCAGCTGGCGCTTCAGCAAGCGGCGGCGAAAGTCACCGGCGAAAAAGGCGAAGAGCTGAAAAAACGCCTGCGCACCGGTACCGTGCTGACCTACGACGACCGTAACTGGGAACTGCGCTGGGCCCAGGAGCGGCCGCTGATCAACCTGTCCCGCGCCGTGGCCGTGGACATGGAAAGCGGCACCATCGCCGCCCAGGGTTACCGTTTGCGCGTGCCTTACGGCACCTTGTTATGCGTATCCGACAAGCCGCTGCACAGCGAGATCAAGCTGCCAGGTTCGGCCAACGCGTTCTACGAGCGTGCGGTCAGCCAGCACTTGAAGATCGGCATCGAGGCGGTCGACCTGTTGCGCACCGAACTCAACTCGTTGCACTCGCGCAAACTGCGCAGCTTCGACGAACCGCCGTTCCGCTAAGCGGTTGGGATGGTCATTTGGCGGTCAGGCCACTAGCATTGTCGGTCCTGACCGTTAGATGTTCCTTTGCCATGTCCCGTCCCAGCCGTCCTGATTCGCGCCGTCCTGGCGTGAAACCACCGCACTCTGCCGCTCGCCGCGTTGCCAAGGCGCCACCGGCCGAGCCCAAGTTGATCCTGTTCAATAAACCCTTCGATGTGCTGACCCAGTTCAGCGACGAAGGTGGGCGCGCGACCCTCAAGGATTTTATTGATATCCCCGGCATTTACCCGGCAGGGCGCCTGGACCGTGACAGCGAGGGCCTGCTGCTGTTGACCAACGATGGTCAGCTACAAGCGCGGATTGCCGACCCCAAGCACAAACTGGCGAAAACCTACTGGGTGCAGGTAGAAGGTGAACCCACCGAAGAACAGCTGCAACGCCTGCGCGAAGGCGTGGAACTCAACGACGGCATGACCTTGCCGGCCGAGGCACGGCAACTGGATGAGCCGGCATTATGGCCGCGCAACCCGCCGGTACGCTTTCGCAAAAGCGTGCCGACGCATTGGCTGGAGTTGGTGATACGTGAAGGGCGCAACCGTCAGGTACGGCGCATGACCGCAGCAGTGGGCCTGCCGACGCTGCGCCTGGTGCGCGTGCGCATTGGCGACTGGTCTATCGACGGCCTGGATCAAGGCCAATGGAAAGCAGTACCGGCGCGCTTATAAGGCGCCGGATTCAATCAGGCCGATCACCACGCTCTTGATGATGAACGCCGCCACGCCCAGGCCCAGCACGAAAAACAGGATGAACGAACCAAAGCGCCCGGCCTTGGATTTCTTCGCCAGGTCCCAGACGATGAAGCCCATGAAAATGATCAGGATAGTGACCAGGCCGGTCATCATCCATTCTTCAAACAGGGCGGGGTCGATGTTGTTCATGGGACTCTTCCGACAAGACAAGCGAGCAGTATACGGCAGCGTCACAAACGCAACATTGACCTGAGTCGTACGCGGTCAAACGGTGGGCGCTGGCTTGCCTGCGATAGCGGTCTGTCAGTGATCGTGAGACAAACTGGCCCGCCGCCATCGCAGGCAAGCCAGCTCCCACCGTTGAACATCGTTGTTCTCAGGTGCGCAGGTGGGTCAGGGGCAGTTCGGTGCTGTTGAGCACTTGGTTCAGCACAAAGCTGGACCGCACGCTGGTCACCCCTTCGATCCGGGTCAGATGCCCCAGCAGCAATTTCTGATAGTGATCCATGTCCGGCACTACCACCTTCAACTGGTAGTCCGCATCCATCCCGGTCACGAGGCTGCACTCCAGCACTTGCGGCAGGGTGCGGATGGCGGCCTCGAAATTCTCGAAGCGTTCCGGCGTGTGACGGTCCATGCCGATCAATACATAAGCGGTGAGGCTCAGGCCGAGCATCTTGCGGTCGAGCAGGGCGACCTGGCGGGCGATGTAGCCGTCGTCCTCCAATTGCTTGACCCGGCGTGAGCAGGGCGAAGGCGACAGGCCGATGCGTTCGGCCAGCTCCTGGTTGGAGATCCTCGCGTCGCGCTGCAATTCCGCCAGAATACTCAGGTCGTATCGGTCAAGCTTGCTCATTGGGTTGGCCTTTGTCGTAACTATTGCGGTTAATTATCCATGAAGGGTTAAAAATTGCGCAAGCACTGTTTATTGACGCAATCTTCGCAATCCTCTGCCCGCCTGGCACGCCTATGATTACCAACAGAATCACCGCCTGGACAACAGTCCACAGCAGCGCGCCCAATCAGGCCCGTTGCGGCCGCCGCCCCAGCAGGGTTGAGCCGGCCTCCAGGCTGCACACTGTCCACAAGACGGCGTGAGGTGAGCCAACGTCAAAAGCGTTGAGCACGGACGAAATTCTCAAGGGGTGGCCGACGGGTCACCCCTTTTTCTTTGTGCGCGTTTTGCCTTCAGAAAATAGTTCTCGTGACTGATAACCTGTCTCAGAACCGGGCGAGGCTTTTCCAGTCTCATGATCAAGCCCCAATCCGCAGTGAGGAAAAGCATGAAGCGCATCTGGCGTATGGCAGGTGTTGGTTTGCTGGTGGTCAGCGTCGGCTCCCAGGCGATGGCCGACGAACGCGATAACTCACCGGGCCAGGGGCAACGGCCTGAGCACAATCAGCCACGCCCACAAAACCCGCAGGGTGATCGTGGCGGCCAGCACGAGGGTGGCCAATGGCAAGGTCGGCCTCAAGGTCATGAGCCGGGGCGACCAGCACCGCAACCGCAACCCTCCAATAACCTGCCGATCCAGGGCCGGCCCGATACCGTGCGCCAGACCCAGGAGCCGCGCCAGGGTTATTACCGTGATATTCCCAGACGCCCCGATGACAACCGGCATTGGGAGGCCGGCGGCCCCGGTTCGCGTCCGAGTAACGATCGCCCCGGTGATAACCGCTGGCCAGGCCGCCCCGACGGGCATGGCAATGGCTGGGGCCCAGGCCCGCAGCATCGCCCTGGATATGTCATAGACCGTTTCCCCGATCGCAATTACCGCGTGCCTTACCGTGGCCAGGACTACTTTTTCTCCGGCGGCTACTGGTATCGCCCCCAAGGCCCACGCTACGTAGTGGTGACGCCGCCCTATGGCATTCGCGTGCATTACCTGCCGGACTACGCACGTGAAGTGTGGGTAGGCGGCTCGCTGTTGTTCCTCGCCGCAGGCGCCTATTACGCTTACGAGCAAAGCACCCAGCAATACGTGGTGGTACAACCACCGACGCAGGTGCCATCACCTCCGCCGACGCCTCAAGGCAACGGCTATGACGTGGTGGCTTACCCGGCCAACGGCCAATCGCCAGCCCAGGTACAGCAGGACGGCTACGACTGTTATCGCTGGGCGGTGCAACAAAGTGGCTTCGACCCGCGCACCGTTACCTATGCCCCGGACCCTGCGGTGGTACAAACTTACCGCCAGGCCCAGGGCAACTGCCTGGGCAGTCGTGGATATCAGGTGCAGTACTAGGTTTTGTTGCCGGTGACCACTTCCCGTGGGTCGGCGTGCACCAGCACTTCGGCTTTCGGGTATTCCCGGTGGATGGCATCGGCGGCCTGGTCGCTGATACCGTGGGCCACCGACAGCGTTAACTCGCCCGGCAACTCCAGGTGCAACTGCACAAACCAGTGGTTGCCGGAAACCCGCGTACGCAAGTCGTGGGCACCCAGCACGCCGGGTACGCCCCGGGCCAGTTCCAGCATGTGCTGGCTGACGTCTGGCGGTAACTCTTCATCCATCAGCACCGCAAAGCTTTCCCGGGCGATCTGGATCGCGCTCCACAGAATGTAAGCGGCGATTCCCAGGCCGAACCAGGCGTCGACCTGATGAAAGCCAAAGCCTGCCAACACCAGCGCAATCAGGATGCTGCCATTGAGCAGCAAGTCTGAGCGGTAATGCAGCGAGTCGGCACGCACCGCGTTGGAGCCGGTCTCGCGCACCACGCGGTGTTGCAGCATCAGCAGGGCCACGGTCAGCCCCAGCGACAAGATAATCACGCCGATACTCAGCCACGGTGCGCCGACCGGCTCTGGGTGCTTGAGCCGTTCATAGGCCTGGAGCGCAATCAGTACCGCACTGCCGGCGATAAACAAGGCTTGCGCCATACCCGCCAGCGACTCTGCCTTGCCATGCCCATAACGATGATCGTCATCGGCGGGGCGCAGGGCGTAATGCACCGCCAGCAAGTTCAGCAGCGAGGTCACGCCGTCGAGCAGCGAGTCGGTCAACCCGGCGAGCATGCTCACCGAGCCGCTGAGCCACCAGGCGATGGCCTTGGTCACAATCAACACACAGGCCACGCCCACCGAGGCGCGGGTGGCCAGGCGCAAGAGCCTTGCGTGTTCGGGGCTGCTGGTCATGAGCTGTCCTTACGCGGCAGGCTGCAGGCCCAGGGCCGCCAGTTGCTGCACGCTGCCCTTGAACTGGATCAGGCGTGGGTCGTCCAGCGGCAAGGTGCGGCCGGTTTCTTTCTGGATGATGCTCTGCAGCTTGGCGTTATCGACCTTGCCGTCAGCGCCGATGGCTTCGTGCAGTTTCTCGGGGGCGACCTGGGCGGTCTTGCCCGGTTCGAAGTAAATGGCGCCCGTGGCGAAGTCGACACCGAAGGCGATCAGGCCGGGGATCACATAAAACAACAGGCCGAGGGCATCGAGTACCGCGATGGTCGGGTCGATTTTGCCGTCGATCTGGCCACGGCGGTCGGGGTAGAAAATCGACCCGCAGGCGGTGAGTTGGCTCAGCAGGGTAACGGCGAGGACACCGCCGATGACACGGGAAGCGATACGCATAAAAAGTCTCCTGAACATATTTAAGGGTGACTATAAGCCAGATCGGCCAGACGCCGATGAACCAATGTGGGAGCTGGCTTGCCTGCGATAGCGTCGGTTCAGGGAATACAGCGGTAACTGTCACACCGCTATCGCAGGCAAGCCAGCTCCCACCTTTGACTGCATTCACAGCCCAACGCGTGGGTGTTTTTGAGACCCGCATCGGCATCCGGCAGTTCGCCGTTATACTCGCCGCTCTGCTTTGGAGCCAGTATGAATTCGTTGCCGATTGATGATGTTTTACCCGCCCTGCGTGACGCCTTGGCGCATCGCCATGAAGCCGTGCTGGAAGCGCCCCCCGGCGCCGGTAAAACCACCCGCGTGCCCTTGGCCTTGTTGCATGAGCCGTGGCTTGCCGGGCAAACCATCCTGATGCTCGAACCCCGGCGCCTGGCTGCCCGCGCTGCTGCCGAACGGCTGGCCAGTGAGCTGGGTGAAAAGGTCGGTGAGACCGTGGGCTACCGCATTCGCCTGGACAGCAAAGTCGGCCCCAACACGCGTATCGAGGTGGTCACCGAAGGTATCCTCACCCGCCGCCTGCAGGACGACCCGGCGCTGGATGGCGTGGGCCTGTTGATCTTTGACGAATTCCACGAGCGCAGCCTCGATGCTGACCTGGCGCTAGCCTTGAGCCTCAACGGCCGCGAGTTGTTCCGCGACGAGCAGCCGCTGAAAATCCTGCTGATGTCCGCCACCCTTGAAGGCGAACGCCTGGCCGGCTTGCTGGATGACGCGCCGATCCTGCGCAGTGAAGGGCGCATGTTCCCGGTGCAGATGCGCTGGGGGCGACCCTTTCAGGCCGGCGAGTTTATCGAGCCGCGCGTGGTGCAAACCGTCCTCGAAGCCCTGCATGACGAGACCGGCAGCGTGCTGGTGTTTTTGCCGGGGCAGGCGGAGATTCGCCGGGTCAACCAGCAATTGGCCGACGCCCTGGGTGATCGCCCTGATGTGCTGTTATGCCCGCTGCATGGCGAGTTGGACCTCAACGCCCAGCGCGCCGCCATCGACCCGGCGCCGGCTGGCAAGCGCAAAGTGGTGCTGGCCACCAACATCGCCGAGACCAGCCTGACCATCAACGGCGTGCGCGTGGTGATCGACGCCGGGCTGGCGCGGGTGCCGCGTTTCGACCCCGGCAGCGGCATGACCCGCCTCGACACCCAGCGCATCTCACGCGCCAGCGCCACCCAGCGCGCCGGTCGCGCTGGGCGCCTGCAGCCGGGGGTGTGTTACCGGTTGTGGTCCGAAGACCAGCACGACGGTCTGGCCGCTTATGGCAGCGCGGAAATCCTCGCCGCCGACCTGGCGGGGCTGGCCTTGCAACTGGCCCGTTGGGGTGTGACGCCCAGCCAGTTGGTGTGGCTGGATGCGCCACCCACAGCCGCGTATGCCCAGGCTCAGGATCTGTTGCAACGCCTCGGTGCATTGGACGAGGAAAACCTCACCGCCCATGGCCAGAAGATGGCCGAGTTGCCCGCCCACCCGCGTATTGCCCACCTGTTATTGCGTGGCCAGGACCTGGGTCTCGCCGCCACCGCCTGCGACGTGGCAGCCTTGTTGGGCGAACGCGACATCTTGCGCGGCGGCGGTGCCGATTTGCACAGCCGCCTGGCGCTGATGTCCGGTGAAGAACGTGCGCGCGGCACCCAGGGGGGCGTGCAGCGCGCCAAGCAACTGGCCCGGCAATACCGTGGCTACCTGCGCGGCAAGGCGACCCAGCCGGTGGACAACCCCGACCACCCGCGCTGGCTCGGCGCCTTGCTGGCATTGGCCTACCCGGACCGCGTCGCCCAGCAACGGCGCCCTGGTGGCGCTGAATATCGCCTGGCCAATGGCCGAGCAGCGCTGTTTGCCGAAGCCGACAGCCTGATGAAACAACCCTGGCTGGTGATCGCCGACCTGGGCAGCCGCCAGGGCCAGCGTGAAGAGCGCATCTACCTGGCGGCGGATTTTGACCCGGCGCTGTTCGACACGGTGCTGGCCGAGCAAGTGCGCAACGTCGACCAACTCGACTGGGACGAGCGCGAAGGCGTGTTGCGCGCCGAGCGCCAACGCAAAGTCGGTGAGCTGGTGCTCAGCCGCGAGCCCCTGACCGGCCTCGACGAATCCGCCCGCAGCCAGGCGCTGGTCAACCTGGTGCGCCGCAAAGGCCTGGAACTGCTGCCCTGGACCCCGGAGCTGCGCCAATGGCAAGCCCGAGTGATGCTGCTGCGCCAACTGGATACCGGCAACACCAGCGAGTGGCCCGACATCAGTGACAAGGCCCTGCTCGCGAGCCTGGAGCACTGGCTGATGCCTTACCTGGGCAAGGTCTCGCGCCTCAGCCATTTCGCCAACCTGGATATTTCCAGCTACCTGCACAACCTGCTGCCATGGCCCTTGCCCCAACGCCTGGAAGAGCTGGCGCCGCAGCATGTGAAAGTGCCGTCGGGGTCATCGGTACGCCTGGACTACAGCGAGCAGCCGCCGATCCTGGCGGTGCGCTTGCAGGAATTGTTCGGGTTGGCAGACACCCCGCGCATTGCCGGTGGGCGCCTGGCCGTGAAGCTGCACCTGCTGTCCCCGGCGCGGCGACCGGTGCAGGTCACGCAGGACCTGGCGAACTTTTGGCGCAGTACCTATGCCGAGGTGAAGAAGGATTTGAAAGGGCGCTACCCCAAGCATTACTGGCCGGATGACCCGTTGGTGGCCGAAGCGACGGCCCGGATCAAGCCGCGTAAGTAGGCGCGATGCAGTTCAAATGTGGGAGCTGGCTTGCCTGCGATCGCATCGCTGCGGTGTCACTGAAAGACCGCATCGGCGGCATCGCAGGCAAGCCAGCTCCCACAAAAGATTAAGGATGTGGGTTATTGCGCGGCAGGCAGCAGGAAGCGGGCGATAACCGGTAGATGGTTGGAAATGCGCAATGTGTCCTCCTGCCTCACCTTCGCCTCCACCCGCTTGATGCGCGGGCTGTAGAACAGATAATCCAAGGTGCGATCCGGCCCGTCCAGGCTCGGGTCATTGGGGAAGTGCGTCAGCCATTTTTCTCGATCAATCCCGCTGGACTCGCTGTTACGCGGGATCATCGGGTACTTGTCCCACAGCAGGTGCAACTCGCTGTCCGGCGCATACTGCCCACGCTTAGCCGCGTCCAGGCGCAGGTATTGGCCCAGTGGCAGCAGGTTGAAATCCCCACCGATCAACCAGGGCGTGCCCCGGCCTTCGAACTTGTCCAGCAGCTTGGCCGCGGCTTGCACTTGTTGTTGCGCTGCCGAGCGGCCAGGTGCGCCGCCGTCCAGGCGTGTATTGAGCACCGCCAGTTGGCCGCCATCGCTCAAGGGCAGGTAAGTCAGTAGCAACGCAGGTTTAGGTTGGAACTGCCGGCTGATGAAGTTGGTTTCGGCGGCCGGCAGTTGCAGGCGCTCGGCGTGTTCGATCTGGTAGCGGCTGAGCGTAGCGAGCTTGCGCCCGACGCTGCCGAAGATATGCAGGCTGGGCACAAAATCGGCTTTCCAGTCGAAGGCCTGGGCGCTGCACGGGTAGAGGTCGACCAGACGCTCCTGCAACAGCGCAAGCTGGTCCTGATAGTGGGAAGGCTTGGCGCCTTCGTCGACTTCCTGCAACAGCAGGATGTCGGGTTGTTCGTCGCGAATCACCCGCGCCACTTCGTCGAGGCTAAAGGCCATGTCTTCGACGGTGGGGCGATCGTCGGGGCCGCTGCCGTCCGGGGTGTCGTACCAGAACACGTAGTTCTTGCCGGCCAGGTATTGCACATTCCAGGTCATGACCTTGAGCGCCTGCCCCGGCAACAGTGTCGGCGCACGGGGTGCCACGCAGCTGACGGGCAGGGTCTCTTTGTCGGCGGGGCGCCAGGTCAGGCTGTAGATCAGCGCGGCCAGCAGGCCGGCGATGATCAACAGGCTCAATAGGGTTATGCGCAATAAACGGGTCATCGGCTTGGCTTATATGCGTGTCAGAAGAGCCACGGAGCATATCACCGCACGTCGGCGTCGCCACCGATCAGCATGAATAAACGGAACAGCACCACGCTGGTGAACAGTTGCAGGAAGCTGTGGGCGCTGTCCATCAGCAACCCCAGCAACGGCGCGGGCTCAGGGTACGCCGCCACGCTGGCGCCCTTGAGCAGCCACAACGGCGTCATCACACACAGCAGGCACACCAGGATGCGCCAGAAATGCCCGCGGGTCAGGCGAAAGCTTTCCTTCATCGCCTCCAGGGCGGGCATGCCGCGCAGCACCAGCAGGTATTCGGCAAACGCCAGCACCACCATCAGCCACAAGCCCGGCAGGAAATACAGCGACAGCCCCAACAGAATCAGCAAGGTGCTCATGGCTGTCAGCAGGGCAAAACGCGGCCACAGGCTCAAGGCCATGGCCCACACGTCCTTGGTGCGCGGCGACTCGCCCCGGGTGCGGGCGTCGAGAAACAGGATCAGGGCGCCGGTGTACAGCGGGTACACCAACAAACCTACGACCACGCTGTAGCCGGGAAACGCATCCGGGCCCAGCGTGTGGTCCAGCACCTGTTGCAGCAAGGCTTCGAGGATCACCAATGGCAGGCACAGCTGGACGATGGCGCCCAGGTTGCGCTGGGTAAAGCGGAAGGAGTCGCGCAAAACGTCTAACGGATTCATCAGGGTCATCACAGGCCTGGAAGCAGAGGGCCACACTTTAACCGATCAGGGTCCAAGGGGCGCAAACGTAAACCTTGAGTAAAGACCATTGAAACAACTCGTAACATCCCCATAACTGGAAAGCCCCCAGCCTGATCACAGGCGGGACCGGAATTTTTTATCGGCAATCTAACGAGGTCGCCATGAACAGCGAAGAGCAAACCCTGATCGATGGACTGTTTTCACGGTTGCAGCAAGCCGAAACGGACTCAGCCCCCCGCGACGCCCAGGCCGAAGCGCGGATCAAGGAGCATATGGCTCGCCAACCTGCAGTCGGCTACTACATGACCCAGTCGATTCTGGTACAGGAACATGCGCTGCAGAGCCTCGACGCGCAGAACAAGCAACAGGCCCAGCAGATTCAGCAATTGCAGGACGAGCTGCAACGGGCCAGGGCCACGCAACCGGCGCCGGCCAGCGGTGGTGGGTTCCTGTCGAGCATCTTTGGCGGCGGCTCCCGTGAGCCACAGCCTGCGCCGAGCAACTCAGGTGGCGGCTGGCGTGAGCCGGCGCGACCCGCTTTTGGTCAGCCAGCGCCGCAGCAGAACTACCAACCGCCGCAAGCACCGGCCGCCGCGCCAGCCGGCAGCGGCTTCCTCGGTGGCGCCATGAAAACCGCCGCCGGTGTGGCAGGGGGCGTGTTGCTGGCCGAAGGCATCAGCAGCCTGTTCCATCACAACCAGCAGCCGCAGGTGGTGGAAGAAATCATCGAACAACCGGCACCGGCCAGTGATCAAGGCAACTGGGGCAACGATGACCAGAAGTTTGCCGGCAATGACAGCTGGGGCAGCAACTCTGACAACTTCGCCGACAGCGATTATTCCGACGACTCCTCATCCTTTGGCGACGACGATTCCTTCGTCTGATACACCAAGCCGGGGCGCTGCGGCGCTCCGGTCTGATTTTTTCCCGGAAATGCTCCCTTGGCTGGCATACTGACGCCCTTTCCGGGCGCTGGCGCCTGGCTGTCCATGAGGAAGTGCGGTGAAGAAAATTGCAGTGTTCGCCGATGTGCAAAACCTCTACTACACCGTGCGCCAGGCCTATGGTTGCCACTTCAACTACGCGGCCCTCTGGGCTGACATCAGCGCGCGCGGGCAGATTGTCGAGGCGTACGCCTATGCCATTGACCGCGGCGACAGCAAGCAGCAACAGTTCCAGCAGATCCTGCGCAACCTGGGCTTCACGGTAAAACTCAAGCCGTATATCCAGCGCAGCGACGGCTCCGCCAAGGGCGACTGGGACGTGGGCATCACCCTCGACATCATGGACGCCGCCGACCATGTCGACGAAGTCGTGCTGGCCTCCGGTGACGGTGATTTCGACATGCTGCTCGAGCGCATTATCCACAAGCATGGCGTGCGGGCCGTGGCCTACGGCGTGCCGGGGCTGACGGCCAACTCATTGATACGCGCCGCCAGCCACTATGTGCCGATCGAAGGCGCGTTGTTGCTCAAATAGATCGTAGAACGGAGTTGGAACAGGTTTGGAACGTATAGCGGTCATCGACTTTGAAACCACCGGCATCACCCCCAGCAGCCACTGCCGGGCCACGGAGATTGGCGTGGTCATCCTCGAGCACGGGCAAATCGTGGACCGCTACCAGAGCCTGATGAATGCTGGCGTGCGCATACCGGCGTTTATCGAACAGCTCACCGGCATCAGCAACGCCATGCTGCGCAGCGCGCCACCGGCTGAACGGGTGATGAACGAAGTCAATGAGTTCGTCGGCACCACGCCCTTGATGGCGCACAACGCCGCGTTCGACCAGAAGTTCTGGGACTTTGAGCTGGGCCTGATCCGCCGCACCCGCCTGCAGAAATTCGCCTGCTCCTTGCTGCTGGCCCGCCGCCTGATGCCGGCGGCGCCCAACCACAAGCTCGGCACCCTCAACACCTACGCCAAACTGCCCCACACCGGCCAGGCTCACCGGGCGCTGGCGGATGCTGAAATGGCCGCCAACCTCACGGCCCACCTGGCCCAGGAACTGCGCCAGACCCACGGCCTGCGCGAACTGTCCCATGACTTGCTATGCACCTTGCAGAAAGTGCCTGCTGCGAAGATCAATGAACACCTGAAGAAACATCGCGGGTTTTAAGGCCTGGCGCTGATCGTCCCCACGCTCCGCGTGGGCATGCATCTGGTGACGCTCAGCGTCACGATTTTAAGAGCGGACGCAGAGCGTCCAGGGCGGCATTCCCACGCAGAGCGTGGGAACGATCAGCAAACAGCGCGGATTCTGTTCCAGCTACTGCCTCAAGAACACTGGAGCTCCAATGTGGGAGCTGGCTTGCCTGCGATAGCGGTGTATCAGCCAGCCATTTATTGCCTGACCCTCCGCTATCGCGGGCAAGCCCGGCTCCCACAGGGGGTATGCGTCGTTTATCGAGGCTGCGCGCACTCCAACGCCTGGTCCACCACCCCCTTCGCCATCTCCACCCAACGCATCTCATCACTCCGCCCGACGCGTGGGCCAGGGCGTCGGACTTGCACGTCCGGTCACCAAGCATTCGATGACAGGGCGAGACTGGCTACCGAATCCGACGCAAACAAGGCACCTGGGCGCTGAGTGGTCGGTAGGTCAAATCCGGCTATGACCTAGGACCTTTCTGGTTTTCCTCTTTGCTCATCTATCGCGTCTTACTGCGACCTACCATCCTGTCTGTCATTCACGCACAGGGATAATGATAATGCAGGAAAGCGACCTTCATACAGCGATCATGCAAAGCAAGTTGGAACTCGAACCACATGGCATTGATCTGGGTTCCAGTTCAAGCATGGCGTTTCATGTGGGCAACACGATGACAAGCTGCCCGGCAGTCATGGTGTTGCCGAGTTCGCCAGGTTGGAGTCATGGCCCTCATTACCAGTTACTCAAGCCGATTCACGCTGACCCCGTTGCGCCCGATACGACGTTTGATGAACTCTGGAAATGTACACAGCAACACTACGGCCTCACGGCAGCCACAGTGATCACTGGCGCGGCGGGCATACCCATAAGCAAAATTGCGGTGGGTGCTTGGGTTCACGTCGGCTCCAGCAAAACCACGAACCTGGCTAGCCTGATCGGAATGCGCTTTTTCCCTCGTACGTTGATCAAGCACCCCACCATGGCCAGAATGGCAAAGGCAACGTTTGGCACGGTCCGGGTATTTGGGATCATCGGGCGAGGCATGCCCTTCGTCGCTGCCGGGCTTGCAGTCTTTGACCTGGTCAGTATTGGTAAGTGTGCCTATGAGGCGAAAAATGGAAGGTAGCCTGGCAAGAGCCGACATCAGCGAAAAAGTTATCCAGCTATTCGTCGATATCATCGGTTTTGTCGACCGAAGCGAAGTGACGGAGCAAACCGATTTCATCCATGACTTCGACATCATTGATGACGACCTGACCTGCTTTGTCATGCAGATCAAGTGGCAGTTCAAGCTGCAAGCGACGCAGGAGGATTGGAATCACATCACGACCATCAAGCAGATAGTTGATTTGATCGAGCGCAGATCAAGCTCCTACAGTTAACCGCGTCGCTCGGGCAGAACAGCCGGGCTGATCGTTCCCACGCTCTGCGTGGGAATGCTGCCCTGGACGCTCTGCGTCCGCCCTTAAAGTCGTGACGCAAAGCGTCACGGGATGCATTCCCACGCGGAGCGTGGGAACGATCGAACGATCGCTCAGCCAGCATTTTTCCCATTGGCTTCCAATTGCCCCAACGGCACCCGCCGCTCTATCGCGCTGGACAAAATAATCGAGGTCTTGCTGAAGCCAAACTTCGCTACGCGGTTAATCAGGCTCTCCAACTCGGGCATCGAGCCCACCGCCGCTTGCATGATCACGCACGGGTCGCCTGTGACGCGGTGGCATTCGGTCAGTTCGGGTATTTCCGCCAGGGCGTCGTAAACCTTTTGGCTGCCATGGTTGGTCAGTCGCAGTTCAATCACGCATTGAATCGGCAAACCCACTTTGGATAAATCCACCTTGGCCTGGTACCCGGTGATCACGCCGCTGGCCTCAAGCTTGGCCACGCGTTCGGCCACGGCGGGTGCGGAGAGGTTCACGGTGCGCGCCAGTTGCGCGTAGGAAGCACGGCCATCTTCAAGCAGGGCGCTGAGGAGCATGCGGTCGTATTTGTCCATGATAAGGCTCCGGTTGCGCATGGCTTTCGAAAGCACGGTTTATAGCCTTGATAACCATGGTTTGAGAAGTGTATTGGCGTTTTAAACAGGTTTTGTAACTTAAGTTTATCCACCTTCGTTTCTAGAATAAGTCTCCCATTTCCTGCCATAGAGCCGCCCAATGCCTGGCCCACGTCGCTTTCCCTTACCGTTGATCGCCGCCTTTTTTGCGTTGTATGTGATCTGGGGTTCCACCTACCTGGTGATCCGCATTGGCGTGGAGTACTGGCCGCCGCTGTTGCTGGCGGGGATTCGGTTTTGCACGGCGGGCGCGTTGATGTACGGCTTTCTCAGGTGGCGCGGGGTGCCGGCGCCGACCTGGCCGCAGTGGAAGGCGGCCGGGATGATCGGCATTTTGTTGCTCACCGTGGGCAATGGTGGCGTGAGTGTGGCCGAACATATGGGCGTGTCGTCCGGCGTGGCCGCGCTGGCGGTGGCGACGGTGCCGCTGTTTACCTTGCTGTGTGGGTTTTTCTGGGGCGCACGTAATACACGGTTGGAATGGGCCGGGGTGCTGCTGGGGATTATCGGCATTGCCATGCTCAACATGGGCAGTACCTTGCAGTCGAGCCCACTGGGCGCGGTGTTGCTGTTGATGGCGGCGGCGTCCTGGGCCTTCGGCTCGGTGTGGAGCCGCCACTTGCCGCTGCCCCAAGGCGCCATGGCCAGCGCCGCGGAAATGCTCGTGGCCGGTGTGGCGCTGCTGATCGTCAGCGCGTTGTCTGGCGAACACCTGCAGGCCATGCCGCCGCTGGAAGGCTGGCTGGCTCTGGCGTACCTCACGGTGTTCGGCTCGATCATCGCCTTCAACGCTTATATGTACCTGCTCAAGCACGTACGCCCGGCGGCGGCGACCAGCTACGCCTATGTGAACCCGGCCGTGGCCGTGTTACTGGGGATTGTGTTCGTCGGTGAGAGCATCGGCCTGGAAGAAGCCCTGGCAATGCTGGTGATCATCAGCGCGGTGTTGCTGATCAGCCTGCCCCAATGGCGCAAGCCCAAACCGGAAATAAGGTAAACTGCCGCGCATTACGCCCTTGCGCTGAATTTTTCCTACGGTAACTACATGACTTTCGCCACCCTTGGCCTGATCGAACCCTTGCTGCGCGCCCTTGAGACGCTTGGCTACCAGACCCCGACGCCGGTGCAGGCGCAAGCCATTCCGGCCGTGCTGGCCGGTCGCGACCTGATGGCCGCGGCCCAGACCGGCACCGGCAAGACCGCAGGTTTCGCTTTGCCGCTGCTGCAACTGCTGACCATGGAAGGGCCGAAAGTCGCCGCCAACTCGGCGCGTGCGCTGATCCTGTGCCCCACCCGTGAACTGGCCGAGCAGGTTCATGCCAGCGTTGCCGAGTACGCCCAACACCTGCCGCTGACCACTTACGCGGTGTACGGCGGCGTGAGCATCAACCCGCAGATGATGAAGCTGCGCAAAGGCGTCGACATTCTGGTCGCCACCCCTGGGCGCCTGATCGACCTGTTCCGCCAGAACGCGCTGAAGCTCAACCAGCTGCAAACCCTGGTGCTGGATGAAGCCGACCGCATGCTCGACCTGGGCTTCTCCGAAGAGCTTGCCAACATTTATCGCATGCTGCCGAAAAAGCGCCAGACCCTGCTATTCTCCGCGACCTTCTCCGATGACATCCGCCTGCTCGCCGGGCAAATGCTCAACGACCCGCTGAGCATCGAAGTCAGCCCACGCAACGTTGCCGCCAACACCGTCAAGCAGTGGGTGGTACCGGTGGACAAGAAGCGCAAGCCGGAGCTGTTTGTGCACCTGATGCGCAAAGGCCGCTGGAAGCAGGTGCTGGTATTCGCCAAGACCCGCAACGGCGTGGATGCGCTGGTGGACAAGTTGCAGGGCCTGGGGATCAACGCCGACGGCATCCATGGCGACAAACCCCAAGCCACCCGCCAACGCGCACTGGACCGCTTCAAGGCCAGCGAAGTGCAAATCCTGGTGGCCACCGATGTGGCGGCCCGTGGCCTGGATATCGAAGACCTGCCGCTGGTGGTCAACTTCGACCTGCCGATCGTGGCCGAAGACTACATCCACCGTATCGGCCGTACCGGGCGTGCGGGCAACACCGGTGAGGCGATTTCCCTGGTGTGTGCCGACGAGGTGAACATGCTCTCGGCGATCGAAATGCTGACCCGTCAGACCCTCACCCGCAAGATGGAACCGGATTTCGAGCCGGAGCACCGCGTGCCGGACACCGATGCCAGCGGGCAGGTGGTCAAGAAGCCGAAAAAGCCGAAGAAGCCTAAAGCGTCCGGCGGTGGCGGCAAGCGCAACCTGGGCAAGTGGGTGGACAGTGGGGAAGTGGCGCCGGCCGAGCCTTCGATCAAGCCGGTGCGCAAGGTGCCGGTTTTTAACACTGGGCCGCGTAAGAAGAAGTGATTGATCGTTCCCACGCTCCGCGTGGGAACGCATCCTGTGACGCTCTGCGTCACGAACCTAAAGCGGGACGCAGAGCGTCCCTGGCGGCATCCCCACGCAGAGCGTGGGAACGATCAGCGGTGGAGCCATTCCAAAATCCCCCGCCCAGCCGCTCTACCACTGGCAAAACACCCCGTCAGCAAATACCCACCAGTGGGCGCCTCCCAATCCAGCATTTCCCCCGCACAAAACACGCCAGGCAATGGCTTGAGCATCAACCGCTCATCCAGCGCTTCAAACGGCACACCACCCGCCGTGCTGATCGCCTCATCCATCGGCCGCGTCCTCACCAGCGTCAGCGGCAACGCCTTGATATCCACCGCCAATTGCGCCGGATCGGTGAAGTGTTCAGCGGGCGTCAGCTCGCGCAACAACGCTGCCTTCACGCCATCCAACCCCAACTGACTGTGCAAGTGCTTGCTCATCGACCGCGAGCCACGGGGCTTGGCCAATGCGGCCTGCACCTTGTCCAACGGCTTGCTGGGCAGCAAATCGATATGCACCGTGGCCGCCCCGTCGCGGTTGATCGCTTCGCGAATCGGCGCCGACAAGGCGTAAATCAAACTGCCTTCAATGCCGGTGGCGGTGATCACGCATTCACCCAGCCGAGGCTTGTCATCCCCCAGGCCAATGGCGACGTTTTTCAACGGTGCGCCAGCGAATTTGCTGACCATCAACTCGCTCCACGCCGATACTTCAAACCCGCAGTTGCTCGGTTGCAGCCGCACATAGGGCAGGCCTTTGCCTTCAAACAGGTTGAGCCATGCGCCGTCGGAGCCCAATCGCGACCAGCTGCCGCCGCCCAGGGCCAGCAGCACAGCGTCGCTGTGGACAACTTTTTCGCCGTCCGGGCTGTGGATAAGTAAATCGCCCTCGGCATTCCAACCCGTCCACCGATGCCGGGTGTGGATAACCACACCTTGCTCCCGCAGACGCTTGAGCCAGGCGCGCAACAGTGGCGCGGCTTTCATATCGGTAGGAAATACGCGGCCGGAGGTACCGACAAAAGTTTGAATGCCCAGGCCATGAATCCATTCGCACAACGCCTCGGCGCCAAAGCTGCGCAGTAGCGGTGCCATGTGCGGGGCGCGTTCGGCGTAGCGCGACAGGAACGCCGGGTACGCCTCGGAGTGGGTGATGTTCATGCCGCCCACGCCGGCCAGCAGGAACTTGCGCCCCACTGAAGGCATGCCGTCGTACAGGTCCACGCGCACGCCCGCCTGGCTCAAGACTTCAGCGGCCATCAGCCCGGCGGGGCCGCCGCCGATAATGGAGACGTGGTGGGCAGAAGTCTGAGGCATGGGCAGGGCTACGGTGATGTGAATAGGCCGAGCATTCTACCCGACCATGACGCCGCTGCCTGATCAAAAAACGTACACTTTCCTACAGGCCATGCGGTCAAACGCTTGTAGCCGCTTACGCTCAAGTTATCCACAGGCCGTTCCACAGGCATTGTGGGTAACGCTCACACTTCAATGACAGCCTGATGACGTCCACACCCGCTGCGCGCTGTGGTGCAGGATGCCGTGGCGGCGGGCGAGGGCGGGGCGGTCCTTGCTGTAACCGCCGCCGATCACGCCCATCACCGGTATGTCGCGGCCCAGGCAGTGGCGCATCACGCTTTCATCACGGGCGGCGACGCCTGCATCTGTCAGCTTGAGGTAACCAAGGGCGTCGTCCTTGTGCACATCCACGCCGGCGTCGTACAGCACCAGATCCGGCTGGTAGAGCGGCAGCAGGTAGTTGAGCGCGTCATCCACCACCTTGAGGTAGTCGGCATCTCCCATGCCCATGGGCAGCGGGATGTCCCAGTCGCTCTGGGCCTTGCGTGCCGGGAAGTTCTTTTCGCAGTGCAGCGACACGGTGATGGCGTCCGGCGTGTCGTGCAGGATGCGTGCGGTGCCGTCACCCTGGTGTACGTCGCAATCGAAGATCAGCACGCGATTGACCCGGCCGTTGGCCAACAGGTAATGGCTGATCACCGCCAGGTCATTAAAAATGCAGAAACCCGCCGGATAATCGTAATGGGCATGGTGGGTGCCGCCCGCCAAATGGCAGGCCAGGCCATGTTCCAGGGCTTGTTCGGCGGCCAGGATCGAGCCGCCCACCGCGCGCACGGTGCGCCGGGCCAGGGCTTCGCTCCACGGCAGGCCGAGGCGGCGTTGGTCTTCGCGGGACAGTTCGCCGCTCATGTAGCGTTCGATATATCCCGGTTCATGGGCCAGGGCCAAAATGTCTGCCGGGCACAGCGGCGGGCGCAGCAATTGGCTGTCTTCGGTCAGGCCGCTGTCCACCAAGTGGTCACGCAACAGGCGAAACTTGTCCATGGGGAACCGGTGGTCCGCCGGGAACTCAGGGCTGTAGTCTTCGTGGTAGATCAATGGCAAGGACATGGCATTTTCTGACGGGAACCTGCGACGGATCTTAACAGCGCTGTACACTCACGCACATGGCAAGGCAGGGGGGCCCCATGGAGCCGATACTGGAATTGGAAAGTGCACGCTTGGTGCTGCGCCAATGGCGCGACAGCGACCTGCCGGACTTTGCGCGCATGTGCGCCGACCCGCAGGTGATGCGCTACTTTCCGGCTCAATTGAGCCACTTGGAAAGCGCCGCGTTGATCGGCCGGATTCGCGGGCATTTTGCTGAATATGGCTTTGGTTTTTGGGCATTGCAGCGCAAGGACACGGGCGAATTTATCGGCCTGACCGGGCTTGCGAATGTCAGCTTTGAAGCCGGCTTTACCCCGGCGGTGGAAATCGGCTGGCGCCTGGCCCGCGAACATTGGGGGCTGGGTTATGCCAGTGAGGCCGCCTGGACAGCGTTGCGCTGTGGTTTTGACCGCTTGCAACTGGACGAAATCCTGGCCTTCACCACCGAGAGCAACCTGCCCTCACAAAAAGTCATGCAGGCCATCGGTATGCATTACGATCCGCAGGCAGATTTTGAACACCCGAAAGTCGCAGCCGGTGACCCGCTGCGACCGCATGTTTTGTACCGCATCACCCGCGCCCAATGGTTGGACACGCTGCACGGATAAGCAGCCCGGAATGCCCTATTGATTGTAGGAGTTGCTCTATGAGCCAAGTATTGGAAGATCTGGTGGACTTGCTGACCCTGGAGCCGATCGAGGAAAACCTCTTTCGCGGCCGCAGCCAGGACCTGGGCTTTCGCCAACTGTTCGGCGGCCAAGTGCTCGGCCAGTCGCTGTCGGCGGCCAGCCAGACCGTAGAAGAAGCGCGGCATGTGCATTCCCTGCACGGTTATTTCCTGCGCCCTGGCGATGCCGCGTTGCCGGTGGTGTATTCGGTGGACCGCGTGCGCGATGGTGGCAGTTTCAGCACACGTCGTGTCACCGCGATTCAAAAGGGCAATCCGATCTTCACCTGCACGACCTCGTTCCAGTACGACGAACAAGGCTTCGAGCACCAGACCACCATGCCGGTGGTTGTGGGCCCGGAAAACCTGCCGTCGGAACTGGAGCTGACCCAGCAACGTGCGCACCTGATCCCCGAGCACATGCGCGACAAGCTGCTGTGCCCCAAGCCCATCGAAGTGCGCCCGGTCACCGAAAAAGACCCGTTCAACCCGCAGCCGTCCGACCCGGTCAAGTACGTGTGGTTTCGTGCCGACGGTGCCTTGGCGGACACGCCGGCGCTGCATAAGTACCTGTTGGCCTACGCCTCGGACTTCGGCCTGCTGACCACCTCGCTGCTGCCCCATGGCAAGACCGTGTGGCAGAAAGACATGCAGGTCGCCAGCCTCGATCACGCGCTGTGGTTCCACGCCGACCTGCGTGCCGATGACTGGTTGTTGTACGCCATGGACAGCCCGTGGGCTGGCAACTCCAGGGGGTTCTCCCGGGGCAGCGTGTACAACCGCGCCGGGCAACTGGTGGCGTCGGTGACCCAGGAAGGTTTGATCCGCCATCGCAAGGATTGGGCATGAGCCTCGGCGACGTTAGGCACTGGGTGTTCGACATGGACGGCACCCTCACGGTGGCGGTGCATGATTTTGCCGCTATCCGCGTGGCGCTGGACATTCCACCTGAAGACGACATCCTCACGCACCTGGCGGCCTTGCCTGCGCCGGTTGCAGCCGCCAAGCACGCCTGGTTGCTGGAGCACGAGCGCGAGCTGGCCCTGGGTTCGGTGGCGGCGCAGGGCGCGGTGGAGCTGGTACAGGAATTGGCCGGGCGCGGTTACCGCCTGGGGATCCTGACCCGCAATGCGCGGGAGCTGGCCCATATCACCCTGGAGGCGATAGGCCTGGCGGACTGCTTTGCGATTGAGGATGTGCTGGGGCGCGATGATGCGCCGCACAAGCCGGACCCCGGTGGGTTGCTGAAACTGGCGGCGGCTTGGGACGTAGCACCCCGCGAAATGGTGATGGTGGGGGATTATCGCTTTGACCTGGATTGTGGCCGGGCAGCGGGCACCAAGACGGTGTTGGTGAACTTGCCGGAGAACCCTTGGCCGGAATTGGCGGATTGGCATGCCGAGGATTGTGCGGCGTTGCGCCGAATGATCTAACCCGGGCGACAGAGAGCAAATGTGGGAGCTGGCTTGCCTGCGATAGCGGTGGGTCAGCTGACACTTTATCAACTGACAGTCCGTCATCGCAGGCAAGCCAGCTCCCACATTTTGATGGGGTTCCTTCAGGTGCTACTGGGCGAACAGCACCTTTTCTCCCTCTGGCGAGGTAAACATTTTGTCCCCGTCATGCCCCACCCCTGGCACTTCTACCAGCCTGTGGCCCAACTGCGGATGCCGCTGTTTGAGGTAATCAAAGTAGTTGTGGCCACGCATCAGCCGATACGCACCCTGGGTTTCGGCTTCGCAACTTTTATCCAATGCCGGGTGGTTGGGGTCGGTGTCCTGCTGGCCCAACAGGTAAGTGACGTCGCGTGAGACGTAGTCTTGTTCCAGTTGCTGGGCACCTCGGCCCCCCACGTAATCCGGCAGGTTTTGCATGCCGTACTTCCAGTCGTTAAAGCCTGGGCAATTGGCGATGTCGAACGTCACCGGGCGTTGCGGGCTGAAGTACGCATAGGACGACGGGTTAGCCACCACATACCGCAGGCGGATGCCCTCGGAGATCAGCAATGGGTGGTCGTGGCCGGTGAGGGCGAAGCGTTGCACCACTTGGCCGCCACCGGAATGCCCGGCGACCACGATTTCTTTCAGCGCCGGGAACAGTTTGTGGTTGCCCAAGTGCTTGATGATCTGGTCCAGAGCGCCATAAGAGCTGATCTGCCCTGGGCCGGTGGACGCTTCGCCGGCCATCCAGTCGTTACCCGTCCAACGCACCACCTCGTGGCCCAGGTGATTGCGCTTCACGTCGGCTTGATTGAGAAACTGCGGCGCGATCACCAGCGTAGTACCGCCCACCCCGGCATGCTCGGCGGCGTCGATGCCGCTTTGCAGGTAGGTTTGTGCATTGCGCAGGCGGCCATGCACGATGATCAATGCGCGTGTGACCTTAGGCAGTGGTTCGCGCCAATCCTGGCTCAGGCCCAGGCTGAGGTCGCCGGCCTCCAGATGAAGGCGATCGGGGCTGACCACCTTGACGCCGTGTTCGGCTGCGAAGGTGCAACAGGACACGAGCACACCCAGCAGCAACCCCAATCGTTTGATCATTTAGAGACTCTTGGCCGCGAAGGTATCGCATTGAGTTATCTGGCCTTGGGCGAAGCCGGTCTTGAACCAGCGCACGCGCTGGGCCGAGGTGCCGTGGGTGAACGAGTCTGGTACCACGCGCCCCTGGCCCTGTTGCTGCAAGCGGTCATCGCCGATGGCATTGGCTGCGTTCAGGGCTTCTTCGATATCGCCGGGTTCCAGCCAGTTCAGACGTTTTTGCGCATGGTTGGCCCACACGCCGGCAAAGCAGTCGGCTTGCAGCTCCTGGCGAACCAGCAGGCCACCGTCGCCTTCCATCTGCCGACCCTGTTGGCGCGCCGCCTGGATCTTGGACGAGATGCCCAGCAACGTTTGTACGTGGTGCCCGATTTCGTGGGCGATCACGTAGGCCTGGGCGAAATCACCGGCGGCCTGGAAGCGTTGCGACATTTCCCGGAAAAAATCCAGGTCCAGGTACACTTGCTGGTCAGCCGGGCAGTAGAACGGGCCGCTGGCTGAGGTGGCGCCACCACAGGCTGAGTTCACCCGGCCACGGAACAGGATCAGTTTCGGGTTCTTATAGGCCAGCCCATTTTCCTGGAACACCTGGCCCCAGGTGTCTTCGGTATCGCCCAGCACAGCGCGCACAAAGTCGGCTTGCTCATCGTTGGCTGGCGGCGCTTGACGCGGCTGGGTACTGACCGATGGCGCCTGTTCCATCTGGCCGGTCAATTGGCCAAGAATCTGCATCGGGTCCTGGCCGGTCAGCCAGCCAATGCCGACGATCAGCACGATGGCCGTGAGGCTCAGGCCCTTGCCGCCGCCGAAGCGCATACCGCCACCGCCGCCACCACTGTCGTTACGGGCATCCACCACGTTGTCGCTGCGTCGGCCTTTTTTCCATAGCATGGGAGCAATCCTCTGTGTGCAAACCGTGATTGATTATGGTCGGTATTAACGGCAATAGCCTTCGCCAGTGGCGACGATCAGGCAGTCTTTTTTATCTGCCAGCCACTTCAAGCCGGTGGCGGCGCCGTCGCCAGCGCGCAACAACTGCGGGCCGTCGGGGCGGATGAAGGCGATGCCGTCTTCGGTGGCCTCACCTTTGAAGGTGCCGGCGTCATCGGCGTCGAGGCCGTATTGCATGGTCAGCAGGTAGTGGCCACGGCCAATGCTGTCGTCCTTGGCGATGGTCAGGTGCAAGCCTTCGACACCGACCCACTTGCCTACCCATTTATCGGTCGGCGGAGTCTCGGGCACCAGGGTCGCTTGCACGGAAGCCGGCGCGGGCTTGGGGGCTTCTTTCGGGGTTTTATCGCAGGCGGCGAGCAGGGCGAGGGCAGACAGGGCAAAGAGGATTTTTTTCATAGCGGCAAGGCCTTGGTTAAATAGTGTGCAACGCCGGGGCGAGCGTGCAGCGTTGGACTCGGATCCATCGATTTAGTGCGCTGTTCGCCCGTTGTTTGGTTATGCTCTTGGGGCAGACTCCGGCCCGGCTGCTAGATTACCGGGTTGAGCGCGACTTGGTTCAGTGCTCAGCGTCCCGCTCGCCACACAAGAGAATTCAATGACTGTCAGTACCCCGCTCTCCGGCGTCAACCATCCGTTCAAAGGCATCCTGCTGATTGTGCTGGCGACGTTCCTGTTCTCCAGTCACGACGCCTTGTCCAAATACCTGGCCGGGTTCTACCCGATCGTGATGGTGGTGTGGGCGCGGTACATGGTGCACACCTTGCTGATGGCCGGGATCTTTCTGCCGCAATCGGGCCTGCGCGTGTTGCGCAGCAAGCGGCCGGGCATGCAGGTGGTGCGGGCGTTATGCCTGTTGGGCACCAGCCTGTTCTTCACCACAGCGCTGCATTACATCCCGCTGGCCGAAGCTACAGCGGTGAACTTCCTGGCGCCGATCCTGGTGACGGCGCTGTCGGTGCCGTTGCTCGGTGAGCACGTGACTCGTGGCCAGTGGCTAGCGGTGATCTGCGGGTTTATCGGCGTGGTGATCATTATCCACCCCGGCGGCGAGCTGTTTACCCCGGCGGTGTTGCTGCCGCTGTGTTCGGCGCTGTTCTTCTGCTTCTACCAGTTGCTCACGCGCATCCTCAGCCAATACGACAGCCCGACCACCAGCAACTTCTTCGCCGGCCTGTGCAACACCTTGGTGATGAGTGCAATGGTGCCGTTCTTCTGGCAAGTGCCGACGCTGTGGCACGCGGTGATGATGCTGGCGCTGGGCACCTGCGGGATGACCGCGCACCTGATGCTCACCCAGGCGTTCCGCTTCGCGGCGCCGGCCTTGCTGGCGCCGTTTGGCTATTGCCAGATCGTGTTTGCGGGGTTGTTGGGCTGGCTGGTGTTCAGCCATACCCCCGATATGACCACGGTGGTGGGTATCGGGGTGATCTGCATGAGCGGGTTGGCCGCTGCCTGGCAGCAGCGGCGCAGGTAGATCAAACGTCTACCGTGGGGATCTTGCGCGGCGCCATGAAGTACATCCACACCAGTGCGATGAAGTACATCGCCGGGATCAGGGTGAACAACACCGTGTAGTTGTTGTTGGTCACCGTGAGGATATGGCCGACGATCTGGGTCATGAACATGCCGCCGATGGCCGCGCACATGCCGCCGAAACCGAACACCGTGCTCATCATGTGCTTGGGCGTGTAGTCCATCACCAGGCTCCAGATGTTGGCGGTCCAGGCCTGGTGCGCGCCGATGGCCAGGGAGATGGCAAACACCGCGACCCACAGCTGGCTGGAGCCGGCCGCCATGATGACGCCGACGATGCAGCAGGCGAACAGCAGCATCGACAACAGCCGCGCCTTGATCGAGTTCATCCCACGGCCAATCAGGAATGACGACAGGATCCCGCCCCCGACGCTGCCAAAGTCGGCGGTGAGGTAAATGATGATCAGCGGAATGCCCATCTGGGTCACGTTGATGCCCAGGTTGTATTGCTGATTCAAGAACGGCGGCAGCCAATACAGGTAGAACCAGAACACCGGCGCGGTCAGCGAGTAGGCGAGGGCGAAGGCCCAAGTGCCACGCATGCGCAGGATGCGGCTGAACGGCACGCGGGGTTGTTCGGGTTCGACTTCCTGTTGCACGTAGTCCAATTCGGATTGTTTAACCGTGGGGTGGTCTTCCGGGTTGTAATACTTCAAGCCCCAGAGCACCAGCCAGATACCGCCCAGTGCCGACATGCACAGGAACGCTGCCTGCCAGCCCCACACGTGCAGGATCAACGGCAGCAGCATGGGCGTCATCATCGCGCCGACGTTGGTGCCGGCGTTGAAGATGCCGGTGGCCACTGCACGTTCACCCGCCGGGAACCACAAGCGTGTGGTCTTGACGCAGGCCGGGTAGTTGGCGGCTTCGGTCAGCCCGAGGACAAACCGGCAGACCATAAAGCCGACCGCCGAGGTGGCCAGGCCATGGGCGCCGGTGGCCAGGCTCCACAGCAGCACGGCGCAGAAGAACACGCGCTTGACGCCGACTCGGTCGATCAAGCGGCCTTGCAGCACAAAGCCGATGGCGTAGCCGACCTGGAACCAGAAGTTGATGTTGGCGTAGTCCATCGCCGTCCAGCTCATTTCCTTGGCGAGGATCGGTTGCATCACGCCCAGGGCGGCGCGGTCGATGTAGTTCAAAGTGGTGGCAAAGAACACCAGGGCCAGCATGCCCCAGCGCGTTTTACCCACGGCCAGGGCACCGCGGATCTTGTCGCCGATGCCGGCGTGCGGGTTGCCCGGGCGCGCGGCCAGGGCTGAATTTTGCAGAGGCATGAGGTTTGTACCCGTTTTTTGAAATTCTTATGGTGTGTTCTGGGTCTTTGTTACGTGAGCGAATTGCCCGGTCGATGGTGCGCAGTGGTTAAAAAGTCGTCAATTCGCCAAAGAGGCTTAGTGTTCGATAATCGCACCAAAAACTAACCGGTTCGTACATTTTAATTGCTGCCTGTAGGCTGGGGGCGAATAATTTGCCACAAACAACAATTGCCGGGAGTCTTCCATGCAACGTTCTATTGCCACTGTGTCCTTGAGCGGCACCCTGCCGGAAAAACTCGAAGCCATCGCCGCCGCCGGGTTTGATGGGGTGGAGATCTTTGAGAACGACTTGTTGTATTACGACGGCAGCCCCCGGGAAGTCAGGCAGATGTGCGCCGACCTCGGCATCGCCATCACCCTGTTCCAGCCGTTTCGCGACTTCGAAGGCTGCCGCCGTGATCGCCTGGCACGCAACCTGGAGCGTGCCGAACGCAAATTCGATTTGATGCAGGAACTGGGCACCGATCTGGTATTGGTGTGCAGCAATGCCTCGGCCGACAGCGTGGGTGACGAACGTATTTTGCTCGATGACCTGAGCCTGCTGGCCGAACATGCGGGCAAGCGCGGCCTGCGCATCGGCTATGAAGCTCTGGCCTGGGGCAAGCATGTGAACACCTGGCAGCAGGTGTGGAACCTGGTGCGCCAGGTCGATCACCCAAGCCTCGGTGTGTTGCTCGACAGCTTCCACACCTTGTCGCTCAAGGGCGACCCCAGCGGCATCGCCCAGATTCCGGGCGACAAGATTTTCTTCGTGCAGATGGCCGACGCGCCGATCCTGGCCATGGATGTGTTGGAGTGGAGCCGGCATTTCCGTTGCTTCCCCGGCCAGGGCGAATTTGACCTGGCGGGCTTTCTCGCGCCGATCATCCAAAGTGGCTACACCGGGCCCTTGTCCCTGGAAATTTTCAACGATGGCTTCCGCGCTGCGCCCACTCGTGCGAATGCGGCAGATGGTTTGCGCTCGTTGCTGTACCTCGAGGAAAAAACCCGCCAGCGCCTGGCGCAAGAGGCACCCGCTGCGCCAGTGGACATCCTGTTTGAAACCCCGGCGGCCAGCGAGTACGACGGGATCGAATTCCTCGAATTTGCCGTGGATGAAAGCCTTGGCGCCAAACTGAGCAATTGGCTGGAACGCCTGGGGTTTGCCAAGGCCGGCCAGCATCGCTCGAAGAATGTGAGCCTGTTGCGCCAGGGCGATATCAATCTGATCCTCAACTGCGAACCCTATTCCTTCGCCCACAACTTTTTCGAGGCCCATGGCCCGTCGCTGTGCGCCACCGCAATTCGGGTCAAGGACAGTGCCAAGGCCCTGGAGCGGGCGGTGGCCTACAAGGGCCAGCCTTATCGCGGCCTGGTCGGCCCCAACGAACTGGAATTGGCCGCCGTGCGTGCACCGGATGGCAGCCTGATTTACCTGGTCGACCCCAGCGAAGGCGGGCTGTACGACACCGATTTCAACCTGCAAACGGCTGCGCCCGCCAGTGGCGGCTTGCTGCGCATCGACCATATGGCCATGGCGCTGCCGGCCGACAGCCTCGACAGTTGGGTGTTGTTCTACAAAAGCCTGCTGGATTTCGAAGCCGATGACGAAGTGGTCCTGCCCGACCCCTACGGCCTGGTGAAAAGCCGTGCATTGCGCAGCCGTTGCAGTTCGATTCGCCTGCCGTTGAATATCTCCGAAAACCGCAACACCGCGATTTCCCACGCGCTCTCCAGCTATCGCGGTTCGGGCGTGCACCACATTGCCTTCGATTGCGCGGATATTTTCGCCGAGGTACGCCGGGCCAAAGAGGCCGGTGTGCCGTTGCTGGATATCCCGCTCAACTATTACGACGACCTGGCGGCGCGCTTTGATTTTGACGATGAGTTCCTCAGTGAGTTGGCGTATTACAACGTGCTGTACGACCGCGACGCCCAGGGCGGTGAGTTGTTTCATGTGTACACCGAGGCGTTCGAGGGGCGGTTTTTCTTCGAGATCATCCAGCGCAAGAATGGCTATGCCGGCTACGGCGCTGCCAACGTGGCGGTGCGTCTGGCGGCGATGGCCAAGTCGCGCAGTGGGGCGGTACGCCAGGCCCGGCTATAACCGCAAGGCAGGTGCTTCCTTCGGGGAGCGCCGCGGCCCATAATCAGCGCCTGCACAACAATGGCCGTGAGCGCACCATGACCTCGAGTCCCGATCTCCCCGCGGTAGCTGACGCACCGCGCAAGAGTCGCAAGAACAATCCGGAAAAGACCCGGGAGAATATTCTCCAGGAAGCCATTGTCGAGTTTGTTCAACAGGGCCTGGCCGGCGCTCGCGTAGACGCCATCGCCGAGCGTATCCATACCTCCAAGCGCATGATCTATTACTACTTCGGCAGCAAGGAGCAGCTATACGTCGAGGTGCTGGAGAAGCTCTACGGTGATATCCGCAACACCGAAACGCGCATGAACCTCACCGCCCTGGAGCCGCGTGAGGCGATTCGCCGGCTGGTGGAATTCACCTTTGATCACCACGACCAGAACGTGGATTTCGTGCGCATCGTCAGCATCGAAAACATCCACAACGCCGAGTACGTCAAACGCACCGAGACCATCAAGGCGATGAACAGCAAAATCCTGGAAGGGTTGGGGGAGACCCTGCGCCGCGGGGCTGAGTTGGGGCTGTTTCGCGAAGGGCTGGAGCCGCTGGATGTGCACTTGCTGATCAACTCGTTCAGTTTCTACCGGGTGTCCAACCGGCACACCTTCAGCGAGATTTTCCAGATCGAACTGTCGGATGAGGCGATCAAGCAGCGCCATCGGGAAATGATTTGCGAGTCGGTGTTGCGCTACCTGCAAGCCTGAGAACTGATCGTTTCCACGCAGAGCGTGGGAACGATCATGATGGGGTTGCATCCCTAGATATTCATGCTCTGGAAGTGCGCCAGCATCCTGTCTGCATCCGCCACTTCGCCGCTGAACAACTCAAACGCCTTCACCGCCTGAAACACCGCCATATTGCCGCCATCCAGGGTACGGCAACCCAAGGCGCGCGCGTCGCGCAGCAGTTGGGTTTCCAGCGGGAAGTACACGATCTCCGCTACCCACAATTCGGCCCGCAACAACGCCGCTGGCACTGGCGTGCCGGGCAACTTGGCCATGCCCATCGGCGTGGTGTTCACCAGGCCATCGGCCTCGGCCATGGCGTTCTCCAAGTGGCTGCCGACCTGAGCTCGACCGGTGCCGAACTGCTGGGCAAGGTTATCCACAAGGTTCTGGGCGCGAGTGCGGTCGACATCGAAGATGCTCAAGTACTCCACGCCTTCTGCCAACAGTGCATGGGCCACTGCCGCGCCCGCACCACCGGCGCCCATCTGCACCACGCGTTGGCGCGGCACGTTGTGCAAGTTGCGGCGAAAGCCTTCGGCGAACCCCAGGCAGTCGGTGTTATGACCGATGCGTTTGCCGCCCTTGAACACCACGGTGTTGACCGCACCAATACCCCTGGCCTCATCGGAGAGCTCATCGAGCAACGGCAGAATCGCCTGCTTGCACGGGTAAGTAATGTTCAAACCGGTGAAGTGCATCAACTCAGCGGCCCGTAGTAATTCCGGCAGGGCTTTGAGGTCCAGGTGCAGCGGCTCCAGGTCGATCAGGCGATACAGGTAGCGCAAGCCTTGGGCATCGCCTTCCTGCTCATGCAGTGCCGGTGTGCGTGAGGCCTGGATGCCGGCGCCGATCAGGCCAGCGAGAATGCGTGGTTTCATTACGTGCGTCCCTTCAGCGTCAGGCTGAAATGTTCCAGTGCCAGGTGGTAGCCATGGCTGCCAAACCCGGCCAGCACGGCCTGGGCGATCGGTGACACAAACGAGTGATGACGAAAGGCTTCACGGGCATGCACGTTGGATAAATGCACTTCGATCACCGGCACTTCACTGGCCACCAGGGCATCGCGGATCGCGACCGAAGTGTGAGTCCAGGCCGCCGGGTTGATCACAATACCCGCGCAGCGGTTGCGGGCGCCGTGGATCCAGTCGAGCAATTCGCCCTCGTGGTTGGTCTGGCGAAACTCGATCTTCAGCCCGAGCTTGTCGGCGCTGCGACCACACAGGGCGGCAATGTCGGCCAGGGTTTCATGGCCATAAGTGGCAGGCTCGCGAGTGCCGAGCAGGTTGAGATTGGGGCCGTTGAGCACCAGCACGATGGGCGGCATAGAGGCTTCTCCACAGTTCTTATTGGTTGTGGAGTCAAAATGTACTGGTTGGTTAATTTGGTCAATGGATGGCTGCGGATCTGTTCGGTGATCGAACGCTTAATCAATGCAATTGCTGGATCACCGGCTGATGTGCATTCGGTTGAAGTATTGCGCGAGGTTGCTGAATGACGAGGACTTTCGAGCATTGGCCGGGTCGTTCCAGTCGTTGGCATCCCTGGTTACAACCCGGCATTCGCCGGGTTTTTTGTGCTTACTAATCTGTGAAACAGCTTCGGGAATAGGAGCCGGTTGTCGGGTGGCAGAGGGAAATTGTTACCTGACGGAAAATAACCTAACGGATGGGTTACGATGAGAGTAGGTGCTTACAAAGGCTATGTCATTTCGGTGTTTATCAGGGATGAGCATTGCCCGCCCCATGTGCATGTCAGGGGCAAGGGATGGGATGCGCGGTTTCGTTTCAGTTTCCTGGATGGGGAAGTTGAGTTGTGGGATGTAGAGCCTGAACGGAGGCGGCCACCCACAGCACTTCTGAAGGAGATACGCGTGGCGATCATGCAGCGGCACTACTTGGCGCGGGCACGCAGGATCTGGTGGGAAAAACTGCAGACGGTTTGCCTGGAGAATCATTCCTGGAATTGGGACGCTGGTGAGTTGGTTCCAGGATTGGTCATTCGACACGGCGTCTATGTCATCGCCAGCGCCAGGCACGATGTCGTAGCGCAACGGACTATTTTGAATCTGGTAAGAGCGCCAGATTGCGTGGGGATTAATTTATGAAAATCATAAAAGCCAAAGTCACACCTTATGTACCTCTCACTGAAGCCGACGTTGACAAGGCAATCGCCCGAGGACGCAGGTTGAAACGCCTGTACGCCAACGCCAGCAATGTGCGTTATGAACACGACTGCCTCTCCATTGGCTTCTCCGATGGCAGCCGCGTGGTGTTGCCGGTGGCTGGCCTGCCGGAGTTCGAAGGGTTTTCAGCGAAGGATTTCCAGCAGTTGGAAGTGACTTTCGGTGGCAAGGCGATTAGCTGTGAAGCGCAGGACCTGGATGTTTCGATCACAGGGTTGATCGCTACAAGCCAGCCGCTGATGGACCTGGCAACCAGCCTGGTGGCATCGCGCAATGGTCGCAAAAGCAGCGCGGCCAAGACCGCAGCGGCCCGGGCCAATGGCAAGAAGGGGGGCCGGCCACGCAAGGAAGTACCGCAGCCCCCAGAGACAACAGACACTTGAATAACTGTAGGAGCGAGCTTGCTCGCGAAAAACTCACAGGCACCGCGTTTATCCAGGAAGCACGCGTTATCGTTGACGTTTTTCGCGAGCAAGCTCGCTCCTACCTCGCAGGTTTATCGGCGGGTCAGCAACACACCCGACTCCATATGGTGCGTCCACGGGAACTGGTCAAACATTGCACACTGGGTGATCCGGTGCGTGTCGTGCAGTTGCGCGATATTCGCCGCCAGCGTCTCCGGGTTGCAGGAGATGTACAGGATGTTGTCGAAGCGCCGGGTCAGCTCGCAGGTGTCCGGGTCCATGCCAGCGCGGGGCGGGTCGACGAAGACGCTACCGAACGCGTAGCTTTTCAGGTCGATGCCGTGCAGGCGGCGGAACGGGCGCACTTCGTTCAGGGCTTGGGTGAGTTCTTCGGCGGAGAGGCGCACCAGGGTGACGTTATCCACGCCATTTTCATCCAGGTTGCTCAGGGCCGCATTCACCGAGGTCTTGCTGATCTCGGTGGCCAGCACCTTGCGCACGCGGGTCGCCAGCGGCAGGGTGAAGTTGCCGTTGCCGCAGTACAGCTCCAACAAATCGTCCGGGCGATCGCCCAGCGCTTCGTAGGCCCAGTTGAGCATCTTCTGGTTCACCGTGCCGTTGGGCTGGGTGAACGCGCCTTCGGGTTGGCGGTAGCTGAAGGTGCGCCCACCGACGTCGAGTTTCTCCACCACGTAGTCATGGCCGATCACATCGCGCTTGCCCTTGGAACGGCCGATGATGCTCACATTCAGCTCAGCGGCCAATTTGTTCGCGGCGGTGTGCCAATGTTCATCCAGCGGGCGGTGATAACACAGGGTGATCATCGCGTCGCCGGCCAGGGTGGTGAGGAACTCCACCTGGAACAGCTTGTGGCTCAGGGCGGCGCTGGCTTGCCAGGCGGCCTTGAGTTGCGGCATCAACTGGTTGATGCGCTGGCTGGCGATGGGGAACTCTTCGATGAGGATCGGCGTGCGCTTGTCCTCCTGGGAGAACATCGCGTAGTGGCGCTCGCCGCCTTCGCGCCACAGGCGGAACTCCGCGCGCAGGCGGAAGTGCTGCAGCGGCGAGTCGAAGACCTGCGGCTCGGGCGCGTCGAACGGTGCGAGCAGGTCACGCAGGCGCGTGACCTTGTCTTGCAGTTGAACGGTGTAACTTGCGGCGTCGAAAGTCATGCGTTGAACCAGCCCAGCTTGATCACAAACAGGATCGACAGGATCACCAGTGCCGGGTTCAGCTCACGGTAGCGGCCCGAAAGCAGCTTGATAGCGGTCCAGGCGATGAAACCGAAGGCGATGCCGTTGGCGATGGAGTAAGTGAAGGGCATCGCCAGGGCGGTGATCACCACCGGCGCTGCCACCGTAATGTCGTCCCAGTCGATTTCGGCCAGGCCTTGGCTCATCAGCACCGCCACAAACAGCAAGGCTGGCGCGGTGGCATAGGCCGGCACGCTGGCGGCCAATGGCGAGAAGAACAGCGCCAGCAAAAACAGAATCGCGACCACGATGGCGGTCAAGCCGGTCCGGCCACCGGCGCTCACGCCTGCAGCCGATTCGATGTAGCTGGTGGTGGTCGAGGTGCCCAGCAGGGAGCCGGCCATGGCGGCGGTGCTGTCGGCAATCAGCGCGCGGCCCATTTTCGGCATATGGCCGTCCTTACCCATCAGGCCGGCGCGCTTGGCCACGCCGATCAGGGTGCCGGAGTTGTCGAACAGGTCAACGAACAGGAAGGCGAAGATCACGCTGACCAGGCCGATGTCCAGCGCGCCCTTGATATCCAGCTGCAGGAAGGTCGGCGCCAGGGACGGCGGTACCGAGGTCACACCGATGAACGGCGTGAAGCCCAGGACGATGGAGGCGACGGTCACCGCCAGGATGCCGATCAGCACTGCGCCGCGTACGGCCAGGGCTTCCAGCGCGACGATCAGCACGAAACCCAGGGTGGCCAGGATCGGCGCCGGTTGTTTCAGGTCGCCCAGGCCAACCATGGTGGCCGGGTTGCTCACCACGATACCGGCGTTATGCAGGGCGATCAGCGCCAGGAACAGGCCGATGCCGGCGGCAATCGCCGAGCGCAGGGGCAGGGGGATGGCGTTGATGATCCACTCACGAATGCGGAAGATCGACAGCAGGAAAAACAGCACCGCCGAAATGAATACCGCGCCCAGCGCCACCTGCCAGGTGTGGCCCATGTGCAGGACCACGGTGTAGGTGAAGAAGGCGTTGAGGCCCATGCCCGGTGCCAGGGCAATCGGGTAGTTGGCGATCAGGCCCATCACGGTCGAACCGATGGCCGCCGCCAGGCAGGTGGCGACAAACACCGCGCCCTTGTCCATGCCGGTCTCGCCGAGGATGCTCGGGTTCACGAACAGGATGTAGGCCATGGCCAGGAAGGTGGTGATCCCCGCGAGAATCTCGGTGCGCACATTGGTGTTGTGGGCTTTGAGTTGAAACAGCTTTTCCAGCATGCCGGCTCCCTGTGACGCTAGTGTGCGTCGTGATTTGTTGACCTCTAAGTCAAAGCACAAACTGCGCCAAACGCTTGTGGTTTCAGAGAGGATCGGAAAAAGCGGCGCATCATACCAGCAGCCGAGGCTGTGTGGCGCATGGGCTTGAGGCATACTGCGCCGACGTTCAACAGCCGGTCATCGACAGCATGAAAAAAGCCAACCCGTGGAGTCTAGCTCTGATCGCCAGTATCAGCCTGTGGCTGGGCGCGGCACCGGCATGGGGCGCGTCTGCACCGGCCTTGAGCGAGGTGCGGGTGTTCAAGGTGGAATCGGCCGACTGCAGCGAAGCGATCCCGGAGCGGGTCAACACCACCCAGATGTGCGAGCACCGCGGGCCCACCCAGGTCTCGGTGATGGAAGTCGGCCTGGGCAACAGCCCCATGGGCCGCTTTAACGGCGCAGAGTTGAATGGGCAACGCACAGCGGTGTGCCAGGTCGGCAACATCAGTGAGGCGTGCAACGGCGTGGGCACCTTGATGGGCTACATCTATGTGTTCGACCTGAACGTCCAGGCCCAGGGCTGGTTCGAATTCACCAATACCTCGATCAACCCACCGCAAAACACCCTGAAAGCCCAGCTCAATATCCGCTGATCAATCATCTTGAACGCTCAAAACCCCAGGAAGTCGTACCCCTAAGACGGCGACTTTCCTGAACGCCGCGGACGTACACCAACCCGTGAGGTGTTTATGAGCGCTACCCCTAATGGCGCGGCGGCCCAGCCGTTCGTCGCCCACCCGATACGCCTGACACTCAACGGCCAGGATCGCCAACTGAACGTGTTGCCCTGGACCACCTTGCTGGACTTGCTGCGTGAACAGTTGGACCTGGTGGGCAGCAAAAAAGGCTGCGACCACGGCCAGTGCGGCGCCTGCACCGTGTTGCGTGACGGCAAACGCGTGAATGCCTGCCTGACCCTGGCCGTGATGTGCGACGGTGCCGAATTGACCACCATCGAAGGCCTGGCCGACGGCGACCAACTGCACCCCATGCAACAGGCCTTTATCCAGCACGACGCTTTCCAGTGCGGCTATTGCACCCCCGGCCAGATCTGTTCTGCCGTGGGCCTGGCCAATGAAGCCCGCGCCCACGACCGTGCGCAGATACAGGAATTGATGAGCGGCAACCTGTGCCGCTGCGGCGCCTACAACAACATCCGCGATGCCATCGAAGACGCGCTACCGGCCTGTCGCGGCCAGGGAGGTGAGTCATGAACCCCTTCCACTACAGCAGGCCGACCGATGTGCAGCAGGCCGTTCAGATGAGCAGCGCCGCCTCGCGCTTTATCGCCGGTGGCACCAACCTGCTGGACCTTATGAAGGAAAACATCAGCCATCCCGAGCACCTGATCGACATCACCGGCTTGCCGCTGCATGACATTCAAGAGACCGCCGAGGGTGGCCTGCGTATCGGTGCGCTGGTGAGCAACGCAGACCTGGCCTGGCACCCACTCATTGAGCAGCGTTACCCGTTGCTGTCCCAGGCTATCCTCGCCGGGGCGTCCCCGCAGTTACGCAACATGGCCAGTACCGGCGGCAATCTGTTGCAGCGCACCCGTTGCTATTACTTCTACGACGCCGCGGTGCCGTGCAACAAGCGCCAGCCCGGCAGCGGCTGCCCGGCGCGCGACGGTTTGAACCGTATCCATGCGATCCTCGGCGCCAGTGAACAGTGCGTGGCCACCCATCCATCGGACATGTGCGTGGCCCTGGCGGCGCTTGCGGCGCGGGTGCATGTAGAGGGACGTGGCGGTGCGCGGGTGATCGAGTTCGCCGACTTCCATCGCTTGCCAGGCGATGCGCCGCAACGTGACAACCAATTGGCCGACGATGAGCTGATCACGGCCATTGAGCTGCCCGCCGATCACCTGGCCCGCCACAGCCATTACCTGAAAATCCGTGACCGTGCCTCCTATGCCTTTGCCCTGGTTTCGGTGGCCGCCGCCTTGGAACTGGACGGCGATGAAATCATCGACGCCCGCCTGGCCCTCGGCGGTGTGGCGCATAAACCCTGGCGTGACCGCGCAGTGGAAGCCTTGCTGATCGGCCGCACGGTCAGCCGCGAAACCTTCAGCGCCGCCGCCGACGCCCTGCTGCAAGACGCCGAACCGTTGGAACACAACGGCTTCAAGGTCAAGCTGGCGCGACGCGCAATCATTCGTGCCCTGAGCGACGCCGCCGTCGCAGGAGAACAGCCATGAGCGCCATCGGCAAACCCCTGGACCGTGTCGACGGTCTGCTCAAGGTCACCGGCCAAGCGCGCTACGCCGGTGAATTTCCCGAGGACTGCCTGCTGCATGGCAGCGTAGTGTCGAGCACGATCGCCAAAGGCCGGGTGCTGCGCATCGATGCGTCCAAGGCGTTGGCGTTGCCGGGTGTGGTGGACGTGATCCATCACCTCAATCGGCCGAAAATCGCCAGCTATGACGAGGCGTTCGCCGATGCCGATGCGGCCGATGGCTCGCCTTTTCGCCCGCTGTATAACGACCGCGTACTCTACAGTGGCCAGCCCCTGGCCCTGGTGATTGCCGATAACCTCGAACTGGCGCGGCATGCCGGCTCGCTGGTGCAGATCGACTACGTGCCCGAAACCTTCGAAACCGACCTGCTCACCCAGCAAGCGACGGCGCACCCGTCGCCCCAGACCCCACCTAAACCGCGAGGCAACTTCGAGGCTGAATGGGCCGGTGCCGCAATCAGTCTGGACCTGCACTACAGCACGCCCATCGAGCATCACAACCCGATGGAACCCCACGCCAGCACCGTGCTGTATCAGTCCGACGGCACTCTGCATATCCACGACAAGACCCAGGGCCCGCAGAACTGCCAGGCCTATGTGCAAAAAGTCTTCGGCCTGGACAAGCGCCAGGTGCGCATCTTCGCTGCTTTCGTCGGCGGTGCCTTCGGTTCGGGCCTGCGCCCGCAATACCAGTTGCCGCTCGCGGTGATGGCGGCCATGGCGCTCAAGCGTTCAGTGCGGGTCACCCTGACGCGCCAGCAGATGTTCACCTTCGGCTATCGTCCGCGCACCTTGCAGCGTTTGCAGATGGGCGCCGCCGCCAATGGGCGCTTGCTGGCGTTGGGGCATACCGCGATTGGCCAGACGTCGCGCTTTGAGGATTTCAGCGAGCACGTGGTGGAGTGGAGCGGCATGCTCTACCACTGCGACAACGTGCAACTGACGTACAAGTTGGCGCCGTTGGATGTGTTTACCCCGCTGGACATGCGTGCCCCCGGCGCCGCACTAGGCGTGCTCGGCCTGGAGTGCGCCATGGACGAACTGGCGTGTGCCCTGGCCATCGACCCGGTGCAATTGCGCCTGATCAACTACGCCGAACGTAACCAGAACGAAGGCAAGCCCTGGTCGAGCAAGGCCCTGCGCGAGTGCTACAGCGAGGGCGCTGAACGCTTCGGCTGGCACCAGCGCAACCCGGAACCGCGCAGCATGCGTGACGGCCGCCAACTGATTGGCTGGGGCATGGCCGGCGGCGTGTGGGAGGCCATGCAGATGAAAGCCAGCGCCAAGGCGCGCCTCGACGCCGAGGGCAAGCTCACCGTCAGTAGCGCCACCACCGACATTGGCACTGGCACCTACACGGTGATGACCCAGATCGCCTCCCAGGCCAGCGGCGTGGCCATGGCCGACGTGCGTTTTGTGCTGGGCGATTCGTCGTTGCCCACCGCGCCGTTGCAGGGCGGCTCGTTTACCGTGTCCTCGGTGGGTACGGCGGTGCAGCAAGCCTGTGAAGCGCTGAATGCCAAGTTGTTGCAGGTCGCCCGGCAGACCTACCCGGTGTTCAAGGACGCCGAAGCCGTGCGGTTCGAAGAGGGCCAACTGCATGCCGGTGATGTGAGTGTGTCGTTGGCGCAACTGGTCAAGGACAGCGGTGAAGAGGTGCTGCAAGCACAGGTTGACAGCGAGCCGGACAAGAAACGCCAGGGCTATGCCTGCGCGACCCACTCGGCGGTGTTTGTCGAGGTGCGGGTCGACGAAGACCTGGGCACCATCAAGGTCAGCCGTGTGGTCAGCGCCATTGCCGCCGGACGCGTGGTCAACCCCAAGATGGCCCGCAGCCAGATCCTTGGCGGCGTGGTGTGGGGCATTGGCATGGCGCTGCATGAAGAGACCCAGGTCGACCATGAGCTGGGGCGTTACATGAACCATAGCCTGGCCGAGTACCACATCCCGGTGAACGCCGATATTGGCGAGATTGACGTGCTGTTTGTCGAAGAGCACGACGAGATCGTCAATGCGCTCGGGTCCAAGGGCGTGGGGGAAATCGGCATTGTCGGGGTGGCGGCGGCGGTGGCGAATGCGGTTTACCATGCCACCGGCAGGCGGGTTCGGGAGTTTCCGATTACCTTGGATAAGGTGCTATAGCCCAAACCGTCAGACCAATGAAGTTCCAGTGTGGGAGCTGGCTTGCCTGCGATAGCGGTGTATCAGCCACCAGAAAGTTGCCTGATACACCGCTATGCGGGCAAGCCCGGCTCCCACAGGGTATGGCGGTGAAGCCTATGGCTTGGTTTCTTCCACCGGCACATGCATGCGATCCCGGTTGGCCAGGGTCGGGAACAGCTTGATCCACACCCCGGTCACCACCAGCGTGCCAACCCCGCCCATCACCACCGCAGGCACGGTGCCAAACCAGTGGGCGGTAATCCCGGATTCGAATTCGCCCAATTGATTGGACGCACCGATAAACAGGCCATTGACCGCACTCACCCGCCCGCGCATTTCATCTGGCGTTTCCAACTGCACGAACGACGCACGGATCACCATGCTGATCATGTCTGCCGCGCCCAGTACCACCAGCACCGCCAGTGAAAACCAGAACGAAGTCGACAGGCCGAAGGCAATGGTTGCCACCCCGAACACACCGACGGCGGTGAACATCACGCGGCCCACCTGGCGGTCCACCGAAAAGCGCGCCAGCCACAGTGACATCAGCAATGCGCCCACGGCCGGGGCCGACCGCAGCAGGCCCAGGCCCCAGGCACCGGTCAGCAGGATGTCCTTGGCGAACACCGGTAACAGCGCTGTGGCGCCGCCCAGCAGCACGGCAAACAGGTCCAGGGAGATGGCGCCCAGAATGTCCGGGCGGCTGCGGATAAAGCGTATGCCGGCCAGCAGCGAGTCCATGGTGGCCTTGGCTTTGTTCAGCGGGGTCTGGCGTGCGGGCAGGTTAAGGGTCAGCACGCAGGCGATCAGGTACAGCGCCACGGTGGGGCCGTACACCCACACACTGCCAAACGCATAAAGCAGGCCGCCCAAGGCCGGTGCGACGATGGTCGCCAGTTGCTGGGCCGATTGCGAGGCGGCCACAGCGCGGGGGAACAGCGCGCTGGGCACGATGCTGGGCAAGAGCGCCTGGGTGGTGGGCATTTCAAACGATCGCGCGGCGCCGAGCAGGAAGGCGAGGATAAAGATCATCTCGCGGGTCACGTTGCCGGTCAGGCCGCCGATGGCCAGGGACAAGGCAATCAGTGCCTGCAAGGTCTGGCAGATGGCAGCGACCCTGCGGCGTTCATAGCGGTCAGCCACGTGCCCGGTGTGCAGCATGAACAGCACGCGCGGCACGAATTCCACCAGGCCGACCAGGCCCAGGTCCAAGACGTTGCCGGTCAGTTGGTAGAGGTTCCAGCCGATCGCCACGGTGAGCATCTGGAAGCCGCTGGCGGTAAAGATCCGCGCCAGCCAGAACGCGATGAAAGGGCGGTGGTGACGTAACAGCAACGCAGGTTCACTGGGCATCGGCAATCAGGTCGGCAACGGGAGAATGGCGAGATTAGCATCAAGCTGTAACAAATAGTTGCAAGAACTGAGCTGAGGCAAGCTGTCACGCGGCAAAAGACCACACAGTCCTACAGCAAAAATGGGACTACTCTTTCAACGATGCTTGATCCAGATCAAAACCTGCCCCGGGATTGTTCTGGCGGTCGAAAGGCCAGATTCCCCACGCGATGGGTAATAAAAGAAACGAATTGAAATTCGCCACACTCCATATCCGTGGGGGCAGTGGGTGCAGGCTCCCAGCCAGCAGCCGGTATTACCTGACAGAGGAAGACTTATGTTCGGTTTGGAGGCGCTAGATCTCGCCCGAATTCAATTCGCGTTCACCATCTCGTTCCACATCCTGTTCCCGGCGATCACCATCGGCCTGGCCAGTTACCTTGCGGTGCTGGAGGGCTTGTGGCTCAAGACCCACAACGACACCTACCGTGACCTCTACCATTTCTGGTCGAAGATCTTTGCCGTCAACTTCGGCATGGGCGTGGTATCGGGCCTGGTCATGGCCTACCAGTTCGGTACCAACTGGAGCCGCTTCTCGGACTTCGCCGGTGCCGTCACCGGGCCATTGCTGACGTACGAAGTGCTCACGGCCTTCTTCCTCGAGGCCGGTTTCCTGGGCGTGATGTTGTTCGGCTGGAACAAGGTGGGGCGCAAGCTGCACTTCTTCGCCACGGTGATGGTGGCCGTGGGTACGTTGATCTCCACGTTCTGGATTCTCGCCTCCAACAGCTGGATGCAGACGCCCCAGGGCTTTGAAATCATCGATGGCCGCGTGATACCGACCGACTGGCTGGCGGTGATCTTCAACCCGTCGTTCCCCTACCGCCTTATGCACATGGCCACGGCGGCGTTCGTGGCCACGGCCTTCTTCGTCGGCTCGTCGGCCGCCTGGCATTTACTGCGCGGCAAGGACAACCCGGCGATCCGCAAAATGCTCTCGATGGCGATGTGGATGGCCCTGATCGTTGCGCCCATCCAGGCGGTGATCGGCGACTTCCACGGCCTCAATACCCTCAAGCATCAGCCGGCCAAGATCGCCGCGATTGAAGGCCACTGGGAAAATATCGGCAACGAGCCCACGCCGCTGATCCTGTTCGGCTGGCCGGACATGCAAGCCGAGAAAACCAAATACGCGGTCGAGATTCCATACCTGGGCAGCCTGATCCTGACTCACTCCCTCGACAAGCAAGTGCCGGCGCTCAAGGAGTTCCCACCTGAAGACCGCCCCAACTCCACCGTTGTGTTCTGGTCGTTCCGGGTCATGGTCGGCCTGGGGTTCCTGATGATCTTCACCGGTCTGTTCAGCCTGTGGCTGCGCCGGGGCGACAAGATGTACACGTCCAAACCGTTCCTGTACCTGGCGCTGTGGATGGGCCCGTCTGGGCTGATTGCGATTCTTGCCGGTTGGTTCACCACCGAAATCGGCCGCCAGCCCTGGGTGGTCTACGGGTTGATGCGCACGGCGGATGCCTCCTCCGGGCATAGCCTGACGCAGATGACCATTACCCTGGTGTTGTTCGTGGTGGTGTACTTCGCGCTGTTCGGAGCGGGCCTGGGCTACATGATGCGCCTGGTGCGCAAAGGCCCCGTGACCCACGACAGTACCGAGCCCGCCCACGGTGGCCCCGGCCAGAAACGCACCCCCGCGCGTCCGTTGTCTGCTGCCGACGATGGCAGTGATAACGACCACGACCACATCCAGCACAAGGGGAATTGAGATGGGTATTGATCTTCCGCTGATCTGGGCCGTGATCATCATCTTCGGCATTATGATGTACGTGGTCATGGACGGCTTCGACCTGGGGATCGGCATTCTTTTCCCGTTTGTTCCGGGCAAAGTCGACCGTGACGTAATGATGAACACCGTGGCGCCCGTATGGGACGGCAACGAAACCTGGCTGGTACTCGGGGGCGCGGCGTTGTTCGGCGCGTTCCCGCTGGCCTATTCGGTGGTGTTGTCGGCGCTGTACCTGCCGCTGATCCTGATGCTGATCGGCCTGATCTTTCGCGGCGTGGCCTTTGAGTTCCGCTTCAAGGCCAAGGACCACAAGCGTCACCTGTGGGACAAGGCGTTTATTGGCGGCTCGCTGGCGGCGACTTTCTTCCAGGGGGTGGCGTTGGGCGCCTTTATCGACGGTATTCCGGTGGTGGATCGCCAGTTCGCCGGCGGCTCACTGGACTGGCTCACACCCTTCACGATGTTCTGCGGCGTGGCGCTGATCGTGGCGTATGCCTTGCTCGGCTGCACCTGGCTGATCATGAAGACCGAAGGCAAGTTGCAGGAACAGATGCACAACCTGGCGCGGCCTTTGGCGTTTGTGGTGTTGGCGGTGATCGGCATCGTCAGCATCTGGACGCCGCTGACCCACCCGGAAATCGCGTCGCGCTGGTTCACCTTGCCGAACCTGTTCTGGTTCCTGCCGGTGCCGATCCTGGTGCTGGTCACCATGTACGGGCTGATCCGCGCTGTTGCACGTAATGCGCACTACACGCCGTTCCTGTTGACGCTGGTGCTGATTTTCCTCGGCTACAGTGGCTTGGGGATCAGCCTGTGGCCGAACATCATCCCGCCGTCCGTGTCGATCTGGGATGCCGCCGCGCCGCCGCAAAGCCAGGGCTTCATGCTGGTGGGCACGCTATTCATTATCCCGTTCATTCTGGGCTACACCTTCTGGAGCTACTACGTGTTCCGCGGCAAGGTCACCCACGAAGACGGTTATCACTAGGAGGGTTGAAACATGTCAAAACCTTCGTTGCACGAAATTGAACAGGCCGAGAAGCAGCCGCTGTGGCGGCGCCTGGGGTGGCTGGCGATGATCTGGACCGGGAGTGTGGTGGCCCTGTTCGTGGTGGCCAGCCTGATGCGCATGTTCATGAATGCGGCAGGCCTGAGCACGCACTGATGCTCCTACGAAAAAGCCCTGCTTTTCTTGATCGAAAAGCAGGGCTTTTTTATTTACGCGCCTTGAGGATCACGAACTTGGGCGTGGCCGCTACTTGCTCGACACCACGGAACAGCCGCGCCAGCTTGCTGTGGTAGCCCAGGTGACGATTCCCGACGATGTACAAGGCGCCACCGACCACCAGTGCTTCGCGTGCCTGCTGGAACATACGCCAGGCGAGGAAGTCACCGACCACTTGTTGTTGGTGGAACGGCGGGTTGCACAGCACCACGTCCAGCGATTGCGCCTCCTGGCCGGCCAGGCCATCGTCGGCACGTACGCTGACGTCCCGTTCACCCAAGGCGGCTTGCCAGTTTTCGGCGGCCGATTGCACTGCCATGTATGACTCATCCACCAAGGTGTAGTGCGCGTCGGGGTTTTGCAGGGCGCTGGCAATCGCCAGTACGCCGTTGCCGCAGCCCAGGTCCGCCACGCGGGCGCTGCCCAGGTTTTTTGGCAGATGCGGCAGGAAGGCACGGGTGCCGATGTCCAGGCCTTCGCGGCAAAACACGTTGGCGTGGTTACGCAGTTCGATGTCCGGCGCATCCAAGGTATAGCTGGTCGGGTAGGGCGAGACCGCGGCAGGGCGCTGCTCGACGCTGGCGATCAGCAACCGTGCCTTTTTGACCGCCAATGAGGCGTGCATGGGCCCGATGTAACGTTCCAGCAATTCACCTGCGGCCCGGGGCAAATGCTTGACCATCGCACCTGCGATCACCTCGGCGCCGGGCGCCAGTTGCCCTTGCAGGCGGATCAGTTGTTCTTCCAGCAACGCCAGGGTTTTCGGCACGCGGATCAACACGCGATCGAACGGCCCGGTCGCGAGCTGGCTAGCCGGTATGAAGGGCACGGCATCGAAGGGCTTGCCGTTGCGCACCAGGTTTTTTTCCAGGCCCTGGGCGGCGAGGAACGAATCGCCGCTGGAGGTTACCTGTACCTGGCCCTGAAGGCTGGCCGCCAGGGCGCCGAAGCTGTCATTGAGGATCAGCACGCGGGTGGCGGCAGTGGGCTGTTGCGCGGCGAGGTGGCTGAGCAGGTATTCGTCGGCGGCATCGAAGGCTTGCAGCGGATCATTGTGTTGCTCTGGCTGACGAATCAGGTCGAGCTGGGCGAAAGGGCTGTCAAGCAGGGGCATGGCGGGGCAAGGCTCTGGGTAATCGACGGACCGTCTGAGTGAACGGCGGGGGCCACGCGAAGCGCACCCTCAACACTCAGAATTGGCCGTAAATATTACGTTTTTTTCAACGCGATGACATGCGGTGTTTTGCGTGGGCTAAAACAGCCCGGCTTTAGCGGCACGCAGCACCGCCTGGATCTTGTTATGCACGCCCAGCTTCTTGAAGGTACTGCTGATATGAAAGCCCACGGTGCGCTCGGACAGGCAAAGAATCGCGGCAATCTCGGAGGCGGTCTTGCCCATCGCGGACCACTTGAGTATTTCTGTTTCCCGGGCAGTCAATTTGCTGGGCGCTTTGATCTCGGGTGCGTTGGCGTACTTGCGCGCGACCACCGCATGCATCACATGGCAAAGCCACAACACCTGGGCGGTTTTTTCGTAGAGCTCTGCAGGGGTGACCTTGCCCTTGCTGCGAACCAGGGTCAGCATGCTGAACACCCCTTGGAAATCATGCACGGGTTGGGTCCAGCCGAAATGCACTCCGCATGCCTGGGCCAACTCCCACAGCTGGGGGGCGTCAGCAAAGGTTTTTTGCTCCCAGAGAATGGGCAGTACCGAAGTTTTACAGTGGGTTACAACGGGGTCTACATCGAAGAAGTGTGCTTTTTTATAAATACTGAGCCATTCATTTGGATAGTTATTGAATAAAATTGGTTTTGTAGGGGGGCATTGTGATTGGGTGCTCATGGTAAAGGAGCAATATTCGAAGCCTAGTTCATAGGTGTGGTTTATCACCATCTCAAACACACTGGTGATTTCACTCTCGCCGTCCAGCTTGGGTAGCCGGGTATTATGCCAATTGACCATCGGTGACTCTCCATAGGTGTCTGTGTAACCTGGGTACGTCCTGATCTCCCAATGCAACTCGAAAAGAAGTGTAGGGTAAGTCCTACAATTGAGTTTAAAAAAATTTTATCTACAGGGCTCGTTTAGTTCGCCGGTTTTGTACAAGACTCGAAGTTTTGTATAGGAGCGCTTGGCAGGGGCTTTTTTTTCAATGTTTTGAAGGTGGTATCAAAATGATGTCGCTGTAAGTGCCGTTGCTTCTAGTGAGGTATTCGGGGCACGTTAATAGCCAAATAGTTAGTTCCGGAGTGGAGTGCATGGTTGACCCCGTGATGGGCAAAAAACGTGCAGCCCAACTGAGTGTGCTTTGAGCGATTGCAAAGCCAGTACCAATCATCGGTGTTTGCGCGGTCTGTTTTGAGGGACACTAAAGGCCTGTGCAAAACGGAGCCCCCCATGACGGCCAGTGCTGAGAAATTTACCCGCCAGACCCTGCTCGATGTGCAATCGCTGACCCCCAGCCTGTTCACCCTGCGCACCACCCGCGATGCCGGTTTTCGTTTTACCGCCGGCCAGTTCGTGCGCCTGGGCGTTACCAAGGCGGATGGCAGCACCGTCTGGCGTGCCTATTCCATCGTGTCTTCGCCGTTTGACGAGCATCTGGATTTCTTTTCCATCGTGGTCCCCGGTGGTGAGTTCACCAGTGAACTGAGCCGCCTGAAGGTGGGCGATACCTTGCTGGTAGAGCGCCAGGCTACGGGTTTTCTGACCCTCAACCGCTTTGTCGACGGGCGCGACCTGTGGTTGCTGGGAACCGGTACGGGCGTCGCGCCGTTCCTGTCGATCCTGCAGGACTTCGAAGTCTGGGAAAAATTCGAGCGCATCATCCTGGTGTACAGCGCCCGGGAAGCCAAGGAACTGGCCTACCAGTCGCTGATCGACACACTGGGTGAGCGCGAGTACCTGGCCGAGTACGCCCACAAGCTCACCTACATTCCCATCGTCACCCGCGAGCAGCATCCGGGCGCGTTGAATGGGCGTATTACAGCCTTGATCGAAAATGGCGAATTGGAGCGGGCCGCCGGCGTGGAGCTGACGGCGCAGGATTCGCGCGTACTGATTTGCGGCAACCCGCAGATGGTGGATGACACGCGCCAGTTGCTCAAGCAGCGGGACATGCAACTGAGCCTGAGCCGACGGCCTGGCCAGGTGGCGGTAGAAAATTATTGGTAGAAAAAAGGCGCCTTGCGAGGCGCCTTTTTTGCATCCGCCGGTTAAAGCGGCTTGTTGTTCTGTGCCTTGAGCAGATCGCGGATCTCGCCCAGCAGCACTTCTTCCTTGCTCGGCGTCGGCGGCAAGCTTGGGGCCACGGCCTCTTCGCGCTTCAGACGGTTGATCGCCTTCACGCCCATGAAGATTGCAAACGCGACGATTATAAAGTCGATGATGCTCTGGATGAACTTGCCGTAGGCCAGGACAACAGCGGGTACATCACCTTGTGCTGCCTTGAGCGTGACGGCCAGATCGGCAAAGTCCACGCCACCGATCAGCAGGCCGATGGGAGGCATTATCACGTCGCCTACAAATGAGGAAACAATCTTGCCGAAGGCAGCACCGATGATGATACCGACGGCCATGTCGACCACATTACCTTTGACCGCGAAGGCCTTGAACTCACTGATCACGCCCATAGGTTATTCCTTGTTACAGTTGAGGAGGGTGGAGGTCAGTGTAATTCAGTCGAACAGCGCTTGCTCGACACAACTGTTAACACTGTCGGTTTTTATCGACACATCAAATCGCAAATAGTTTGCAAAGTGCCATCAATCGCGCGCGAATTAGCTGCTATTTCAGCGGGTTACCAGATTTTTTTCTTAATCGGGTCTGTGGTGTTTTTCTATTTATCTTCTGACTCGCAGGTCACTAGCCTCTGGCAAGCACAACTGAATGTGCATTAAAAAAACCAGAGGAAACCTCGATGAATACTCCAATCAGCCGCAGGCCCGTGTCGGCGCGCCACGCGCTGGCACTGGTGACCGCCAGCCTGCTTTCCCTCTCTGTGCAAGCCGCCAACCTGACCCGCGATAACGGGGCCAACGTCGGTGATAACCAGAACTCCCAGACCGCCGGCGCAAATGGCCCGGTGTTGCTGCAGGATGTGCAACTGATCCAGAAGCTGCAGCGCTTCGACCGCGAACGCATCCCGGAGCGCGTGGTGCACGCGCGCGGCACGGGCGCCCATGGCACCTTCACCGTGACCGACAACCTCAGCGACCTGACCAAGGCCAAAGTGTTCGCCCCCGGTGAAACCACGCCGGTGTTCGTGCGCTTCTCGGCGGTGGTGCATGGCAACCACTCCCCGGAAACCCTGCGGGACCCACGGGGCTTCGCCACCAAGTTCTATACCGCCGAAGGTAACTGGGACCTGGTCGGTAATAACTTCCCCACGTTCTTTATTCGCGATGCCATCAAGTTCCCGGACATGGTCCATGCCTTTAAACCGGACCCGCGCACTAACCTGGACGATGACTCGCGCCGTTTCGACTTCTTCTCCCATGTTCCAGAGTCCACTCGTACACTGACCGAGTTGTACTCGGACTCCGGCACCCCAGCCAGTTACCGCGAAATGGACGGTAATGGCGTACATGCCTACAAGTTGATTAACACTAAAGGTGAAGTGCACTACGTCAAGTTCCATTGGAAGAGCCTGCAGGGCATCAAGAATCTTGATCCCAAGCAAGTTACCGAGGTGCAAGGGCGTGATTACAGCCATATGACCAATGATCTGGTCACGCACATCAACAAAGGCGACTTCCCTAAGTGGGACCTGTATGTGCAGGTGCTCAAGCCTGAAGACCTGGCCAAGTTTGATTTCGACCCACTGGATGCCACCAAGATCTGGCCGAATGTGCCCGAGCGCAAAGTCGGGCAAATGGTGCTGAACCGCAACCCGGCCAATGTGTTCCAGGAAACCGAGCAAGTCGCGATGGCCCCGGCCAACCTGGTACCGGGTATCGAGCCGTCGGAAGACCGCTTGCTGCAGGGGCGGGTTTTCTCCTACGCCGATACGCAGATGTACCGCCTGGGCGCGAACGCCCTGCAGTTGCCGATCAACGCTCCACGGGTCACCGTCAACAACGGCAACCAGGATGGCGCGATGAACTTTGGCAAGACCACCACCGGTGTGAATTACCAGCCAAGCCGCCTGTTGCCGCGGGAAGAGCCGCAAGCCGCACGCTACAGCCAGGCGCCGCTGTCGGGCAGCACCCAGCAGGCCAAGATCCAGCGTGAGCAGAACTTCAAGCAGGCCGGTGACCTGTACCGTTCCTACACCAAGAAAGAGCGCGAAGACCTGATCAACAACTTCGGCGGCTCATTGGCCACCACCGATGACGAGAGCAAGCACATCATCCTGTCGTTCCTCTACAAGGCCGATCCCGAGTACGGCACCGGCGTGGCCAAGGTCGCCAAGGGCGACCTGGCTCGCGTAAAGGCGCTGGCGGAAAAACTGACTGACTGATTCGTTGGTTATGGTCGGCGCCTGCACGGGCGTCGACCTTTGGCAGGAGAACACCCTATGCGCATCACTATCGGTTTACTGATGGCCATGCTGGCCTTCGCTGCCCAAGCCGAGTCCCCCGACCCGGTGGCGCTCAAGGCACAGTTGCAGGACTACTATTTAGACGCCGCTCGTCGTGGCGACCTCGACATGCTCAACACCTTCATTGAGTCCGGCTACGGCCTCAATGCCCAGGATGACAAGGGCTACACCGCGTTGATCCTGGCTGCTTATCACGGCCAGGGCCCGTATGTGGAGCGTCTGCTCGATGCCGGCGCCGACGCCTGCGTGCAGGATAAACGCGGTAACACAGCGTTGATGGGCGCCATCTTCAAAGGTGAGCTGAAAATCGCCCAGCGCCTGTTGGCCACCGACTGCAACCCCGACCAGCGCAACGGCGCAGGGCAGACCGCTGCCATGTACGCCGGGTTGTTCAAGCGCGTCGAATTGTTGGGTGCGCTGCAAGCCAAAGGCGCAGACCTGAACGCCGAGGACCCCGTGGGTAACAGTGCTTCACGTTTAGCCAAGGGCGAAATCCGGACCCCAGCGTCGCGCTGAGCTATCATCGCGGTTTTTCGATTGGAGGTTCTCACATGGCAAAGGCCAAGCGCATGTACGGCTGCACAGAGTGCGGCGCGACCTTTCCCAAATGGGCGGGCCAGTGCTCCGAATGCGGCGCGTGGAACACCCTGACTGAAACCATGATCGAGAGCGGCGGTGCCGCGGCCCCCACCGGCCGTGCCGGCTGGACCGGGCAACAGGCGCAGATCAAGACCCTGGCCGAAGTCAGCGTCGAAGAGATTCCGCGCTTTTCCACCGCCTCCGGCGAACTGGACCGGGTCTTGGGCGGTGGTCTGGTGGACGGCTCGGTGGTGCTGATCGGCGGTGACCCGGGCATCGGCAAGTCCACGATCCTGCTGCAAACCCTGTGCAGCATCGCCAGCCGCATGCCTGCGCTGTATGTCACCGGCGAAGAGTCCCAGCAGCAAGTGGCCATGCGTGCCCGACGATTGGGCTTGCCCCAGGACCAACTGCGGGTCATGACCGAAACCTGCATCGAAAGCATCATCGCCACGGCGCGCATCGAAAAGCCCAAGGTCATGGTTATCGACTCGATCCAGACGATTTTCACCGAACAACTGCAATCGGCCCCTGGTGGCGTGTCCCAGGTACGTGAAAGCGCGGCGCTGCTGGTGCGTTACGCCAAGCAGAGCGGCACGGCGATCTTCCTGGTCGGCCACGTGACCAAAGAAGGCGCACTGGCCGGGCCACGGGTGTTGGAACATATGGTCGACACCGTGTTGTATTTCGAAGGGGAGTCCGACGGTCGCCTGCGCCTGCTTCGGGCGGTGAAGAACCGTTTTGGCGCCGTCAACGAACTGGGTGTGTTCGCTATGACCGATCGGGGGCTGAAAGAAGTCTCGAACCCCTCGGCGATTTTTCTCACCCGCGCTCAGGAAGAAGTCCCAGGCAGTGTGGTGATGGCCACCTGGGAAGGCACCCGGCCGATGCTGGTGGAAGTCCAGGCGCTGGTGGATGACAGCCATTTGGCCAACCCACGGCGGGTCACACTGGGCCTGGACCAGAACCGCCTGGCGATGCTGCTGGCGGTGCTGCACCGGCATGGCGGCATTCCGACCCACGACCAGGATGTGTTCCTCAACGTGGTGGGCGGGGTCAAGGTGTTGGAGACCGCGTCCGACCTGGCGTTGATGGCGGCGGTGATGTCCAGCCTGCGTAATCGGCCGTTGCCCCATGACTTGCTGGTGTTTGGCGAGGTGGGGTTGTCGGGCGAAGTGCGCCCGGTGCCGAGTGGGCAGGAGCGCTTGAAGGAAGCGGCCAAGCATGGCTTCAAACGGGCGATTGTGCCCAAGGGCAATGCGCCGAAGGAGGCGCCGCCGGGGTTGCAGATTATTGCTGTGACGCGGCTGGAGCAGGCGTTGGATGCCCTGTTCGAATAATCCGCAACACTGCTGAACACCTGTGGGAGCTGGCTTGCCTGCGATGGCGGTGTATCAGGCAAGAATGGGTAAGCTGACCCGCCGCTATCGCAGGCAAGCCAGCTCCCACATTTTGATTGATGTGCGTTTTCAGATCTCCAGCAGGGCGCCCAGCTCGCGCTCCAGTTCTTGCTCATCACCCAGGTTCAGCTCAACGAACCTACGCAAATGGCTGATCGAATCCAGATCAATGTGTTTGCACACAAAGCCCAATTGACCCTGATCTTCATGGGTCAGCCGCGCTTGCATCTTTATATGCGTCTTCTGGTCCAGGCGTATGTCGACGTCAAAGGGCAGCGCTTTATTTCCCTTCCAGTTGTCAGGCCGTTCCACCAGCAATCCTTTGAGTGACAGATCCACCAGTTTTACCGGCCATTCGCTGCCGCTTTGCCGAAGTTCGGCCTTGGCATCAAAGGCGATCCGGCGAAAACGGCGACGTTCGGACGCATGCTCGGTCATGGTAAAGCCCTCTGTGAATGGGAAGAGTGTAGCCCGGGGCCATCAAGGGGCGTTTATTTCGGCTTTTTTTAACGGTTGAAGGCTCTAGACCAACGTAGGGGGCTGGTCTTTAAGGCCAGTAGCGCTAAACTCGGGCTGGCTGTCCTTTCTGTCCACCCTGGCTGGAATATAAAAATGAAAAATAATAATAGCCTGCTACGCCACTTACCCTGGCTGGTGCTGGCAATTGTAGGAGCGTGCGCCCTGGGCGTAGTGGCCTTGCGCCGCGGCGAGGCGATCAACGCCTTGTGGATTGTGGTCGCTGCGGTGGCCATCTACCTGGTTGCGTACCGTTACTACAGTCTGTTCATCGCCAACAACGTGATGCAACTCGATCCCCGGCGGGCAACCCCTGCGGTGGTCAACAACGATGGTCTGGACTATGTGCCGACCAACAAACACATTCTTTTCGGTCACCACTTTGCGGCGATTGCCGGTGCAGGCCCGTTGGTCGGCCCGGTGCTGGCGGCGCAAATGGGCTATCTGCCCGGTACCCTGTGGCTGATTGCCGGGGTGGTGCTGGCCGGTGCGGTGCAAGACTTCATGGTCCTGTTCCTGTCCACCCGTCGCAATGGCCGTTCCCTGGGGGACATGGTTCGCGAAGAGATGGGCCGCATTCCGGGGACCATCGCGCTGTTTGGCTGCTTCCTGATCATGATCATCATCCTCGCGGTGCTGGCGCTGATCGTGGTCAAAGCCCTGGCCGAGAGCCCATGGGGCATCTTCACGGTGATGGCGACCATCCCGATCGCGATGTTCATGGGCATCTACATGCGCTACATCCGCCCGGGCCGCATCGGTGAAATCTCGATCATCGGCGTGCTGTTGCTGCTCGGTTCGATCTGGCTGGGCGGGCAGATTGCCGCTGATCCGGTGTGGGCCAAGGCGTTCACCTTCACCGGTATCCAGATCACCTGGATGCTGATCGGCTACGGTTTCGTGGCCGCTGTGCTGCCGGTGTGGCTGATCCTGGCGCCCCGCGACTACCTGTCGACGTTCCTGAAAATCGGCACCATCATCGCCCTGGCGATTGGCATCCTGATCACCATGCCTGATCTTAAAATGCCGGCACTCACCCAGTTCATCGACGGCACCGGCCCGGTGTGGAAGGGCGGCCTGTTCCCGTTCCTGTTCATCACCATTGCCTGTGGCGCGGTCTCGGGCTTCCATGCGCTGATCTCCTCGGGCACCACGCCCAAGTTGCTCGCCAGTGAGAGCCATGCCCGTTACATCGGTTACGGCGGCATGCTGATGGAGTCGTTCGTGGCCATCATGGCGATGGTTGCCGCCTCGGTGATTGAGCCTGGCGTGTACTTCGCCATGAACAGCCCGGCTGCCATTGTCGGCACCGACGTGGTCACCGTGGCGCAAACCGTCAGCAGTTGGGGCTTTGCCATTACGCCTGAGGCGCTGTCGGCCGTTGCCCACGATATCGGTGAAACCACCATCCTGGCACGTGCCGGCGGCGCGCCGACTCTGGCGGTAGGTATCGCGCAGATCCTGCACAGCGTGCTGCCGGGTGAAAACACCATGGCGTTCTGGTACCACTTTGCGATCTTGTTCGAAGCGCTGTTTATCCTCACAGCGGTGGACGCCGGTACCCGTGCCGGTCGCTTCATGCTGCAGGACCTGCTGGGGTCGTTCGTGCCTGCGCTCAAACGCACCGAATCCTGGACCGCCAACCTGATCGCCACGGCCGGTTGCGTGGCCATGTGGGGCTACTTGCTGTACCAAGGCGTGATCGACCCGCTGGGTGGCATCAATACCTTGTGGCCGCTGTTCGGTATCTCCAACCAGATGCTGGCCGGTATCGCGCTGATGCTGGCGACCGTTGTGCTGATCAAAATGAAGCGTCAGCGCTACATCTGGGTGACCATGTTGCCGGCTGTCTGGCTGCTGATCTGCACCACCACGGCAGGCTTCATCAAGCTGTTCGACGCCAACCCGGCGATCGGCTTCCTGTCGCTGGCCAAGAAATACAGCGATGCCCTGGCTAACGGCCAGATCCTCGCCCCGGCCAAGAGCATCGACCAGATGCAGCACGTGATCTGGAACGCCTACACCAACGCAACGCTGACGGCGCTGTTCCTGTTCGTGGTGTTCAGCATCCTGTTCTATGCGCTCAAAGTCGGCGTCGCCGCCTGGGGCAACAAAGAGCGTACGGATAAAGAAGCCCCGTTCCAGGCTGTACCGGACGCATAACGAGGATTGCAGACATGTTCAATGACACCAGTCGCCTCGGTAAATACCTCGGTCAGGCCGCCCGCCTGATGGTCGGCATGCCCGACTACGACACCTACGTCGAGCATATGCAAACCAAACACCCGGACAAGCCGGTGATGGACTACAAGGCGTTCTTCCGGGAACGCCAGGAAGCCCGTTACGGCGGCAAGGGTGGGCCCAAGTGCTGCTGACCCGGTAACGCGGGCCAATGCGATATCCCTGTGGGAGCAGGGCTTTCTGTGGGAGCTGGCTTGCCTGCGATAGCATCGCCTCGGTCTGACGCAAGCACCGAGTTGTCTGCATCGCAGGCAAGTCAGCTCCCACAGGGGCCTTTGCTCCCACATTTGTTTCTGTGTTTCCTCAAGGAGAATCTCTTTGTCCTCTCCCATCCCCGTCACCATCCTCAGTGGCTTTCTCGGCGCCGGCAAGACCACCTTGCTGCGCCACCTGCTCAAAGCCGAGCACGGCTTGAAAATCGCCGTGATCGAAAACGAATTCAGTGACGCCGGTATCGACACCCAACTGCTGGGCGACGAGCCGGTGCAAGTGATGACCCTGTCCAACGGCTGCGTGTGCTGCACCATCCACACCGACCTGACCAAAGCCCTGTACCTGCTGCTGGAACGCCTGGACAGCGGCGAGATCGCCTTCGACCGGCTGGTGATCGAATGCACCGGCTTGGCCGACCCGGCGCCGGTGGCCCAGACGTTCTTCATCGACGAAGAACTGCGCGAGCGTTATATCCTCGACGGCATCATCACCCTGGTGGATGCGGCCCACGCCGAGCATCACCTGACCCAGACCATCGCCCAGGCCCAGATCGGCTTTGCCGACCGCTTGCTGGTGAGCAAACGCGACTTGGTAGACGACGCCAGCTTCGACGCCCTCAGCCAGCGCCTCACCCGTATCAACCGCCGTGCGCCGATTCGCGTAGTGGACCACGGCAAGATTGATTTGGCCGAGCTGCTGGACGTGCGAGGCTTCAACCTCAATGCCGGCATGAGCCTGCGCCCGGTCAGTGCAGCGCCTTCGGTCGACCGTATTTCCAGCCTGGTGCTGCGCACCGACCAGCCGCTGGATATCGACCGTCTCAGCGAGTTCATGAACGAACTGCTGGAAGACCATGGCAAGCAACTGCTGCGTTACAAAGGCGTGTTGAACATTGCCGGGGAGGATCGACGCATGGTGTTCCAGGGCGTGTTGAAGCTGTATGGCTTCGACTGGGATACCGAATGGGCCGAGGGCGAAGTGCGCGAAAGTGTGATCGTGTTTATTGCCGATGAGCTGCCCGAAGACAAGATTCGCCAAGGCTTTGAGCGGGTCTACCAATGAACCCGGCTTGAAATGCACGCCAATGTGGGAGCTGGCTTGCCTGCGATAGCGGTGGGTCAATCACTGATGGGCTGACTGCACAACCGCCATCGCATGCAAGCCAGCTCCCACACTTGACCCTGTTTCAAATTGAAATCGGCATAAAAAAGCCCGGCTCATGAGCCGGGCTTCTTATTCACGCAACTGCCATCAAGCGCCGTATACCGGCAGCTTCTTGCAGATGGCCTTGACCTTCTCACGTACCGCGTCGATCACGGCTTCGTTGTTCAGGTCGGCCAGGATGTCGCAGATCCAGCCCGCCAGTTCCTTGCACTCGGCTTCCTTGAAGCCACGGGTGGTCACTGCCGGGGTGCCGAAGCGCAGGCCGGAGGTGACGAACGGCGAACGTGGGTCGTTCGGCACGGAGTTCTTGTTCACGGTGATGAAAGCTTTGCCCAGGGCAGCGTCAGCATCTTTACCGGAAATGTCCTGCTTGATCAGCGACAGCAGGAACAGGTGGTTTTCAGTACCGCCGGACACCACGTCAAAACCGCGCTCGATGAACACGCTGGCCATGGTCTTGGCGTTCTTGACCACTTGTTGCTGGTAGGTCTTGAACTCAGGCTGCAGTGCTTCCTTGAAGCAGATCGCCTTGGCCGCGATCACGTGCTCCAGCGGGCCGCCTTGGGCGCCCGGGAAAACGGCGGAGTTGAGCTTCTTCTCGATCTCGGCGTTGGCACGCGCCAGGATCAGGCCGCCACGTGGACCGCGCAGGGTCTTGTGGGTCGTGGTGGTGACCACGTCAGCGTAAGGCACTGGGTTGGGGTAAACGCCCGCAGCTACCAGACCGGCCACGTGGGCCATGTCGACGAACAGGTAGGCACCGACCTTGTCGGCGATTTCACGGAAACGTGGGAAGTCCAGGATCTGCGAGTAGGCAGAGAAACCGGCCACGATCATTTTTGGCTTGTGCTCGACGGCCAGGCGCTCGACTTCATCGTAGTCGATCAGGCCGTTGGCATCGATACCGTACTGAACGGCGTTGTACAGCTTGCCGGAGGACGAAACCGTGGCGCCGTGGGTCAGGTGACCGCCATGGGCCAGGCTCATGCCCAGGATGGTGTCGCCGCCTTGCAGCAGGGCCAGGTACACGGCGCTGTTGGCTTGGGAACCGGCGTGTGGCTGGACGTTGGCGTAATCGGCGCCGAACAGCTCTTTGGCACGGTCGATGGCCAACTGCTCAACCACGTCGACGTACTCGCAACCACCGTAGTAGCGCTTGCCTGGGTAGCCTTCGGCGTACTTGTTGGTCAGAACCGAACCTTGAGCCTCCATCACCGCAGGGCTGGTGTAGTTTTCCGAAGCGATCAGCTCAATGTGCTCTTCCTGGCGCACGGCTTCTTGCTCCATGGCGGCGAAGAGATCGGCGTCGTACTTGGCAATAGTCAAATCACGGCTGAACATGGCGGTCCTCAAGGATCGGGGGCAGAAAAGGAGGGCATTCTAACCCAATGGGTTTTAGATGGCATATGAAAGGACATCATGTCGCGGACAAGTGGTTTTCACTCAGCCCCTGATCATTCCCACGCTCTGCGTGGGAATGCATCCCGTGGCGCTCTGCGTCACATTTAAAAGCGGACGCAGAGCGTCCAGAATTGCGTTCCCACGCGGAGCGTGGGAACGATCAGGGACTTCAGTCAAACATGAACAGCGCATCATTACTGAACTGCACCTCAAACCGATTCGCCGGCATCGGCCGCCCGAACAGGTAACCCTGCACCTCATCACAGCCATGTTCACGCAGGAAGTCCAACTGCTCATGGGTTTCCACCCCTTCGGCAATCACCGCCAGGTTCAGGCTGTGGGCCATGGCAATGATCGCCCGGGCAATCTGTGCGTCCTGCTCACCGGAGGGCAGGCCGTCGACGAAGGTGCGGTCGATCTTCAGCACATCGATAGGGAATTGCTTGAGGTAGTTGAGCGACGAATAGCCGGTGCCAAAATCGTCCACCGCGATGCTCAGACCCAGGTTTTTCAGGCTGGCGAGGATCTGCAGGGCTTCGTTGACTTCGCGCATCAGGATGCTTTCGGTCAGCTCCAGCTCCAGGCACGCCGGCGGCAGGCCGGTGTCCTTGAGAATGGTGGCGATACGCGTGCCCAGTTGGCCGTCGGAGAACTGCCGCGCCGAGATGTTTACCGAGACTTTAGGGACTCGCACCTTGTTCTGGTGCCAGGTCTTGAGCTGGCGACAGGCTTCGCCGATCACCCAGTCGCCCACATCCACCACCAGCCCGAGCTCTTCCAGCACCGGGATAAAGTCCCCGGGCGGTACCAGGCCACGGCGCGGGTGGCGCCAGCGCAGCAGGGCTTCGGCGCCGGTCAGGCGTTTGCCGTCGCCGCTGAATTGCGGCTGGTAATAGAGCACGAATTCGTTCTGGTCCAAGGCGTGGCGCAGGTCGCTTTCCAGTTCCAGGCGCTCCAGGGCGCTGGCGTTCATGTCGGCCTGGTAGAACTGGAAGTTGTTCTTGCCGCGCTCTTTAGCGTGATACATCGCCGTGTCGGCGTTTTTCATCAATTGGCTCAGCTCGTTGCCGTCTTGCGGGCTCAGGGCGATGCCGATGCTGGCGGTCACGAAGAATTCGCGGCCCTCCAGCACAAAAGGTTTGACCAGGCTGGCGAGGATCTGCTCGGCCACATGAATGGCGCGGTTCAGCGCCATGTCGCGGCTGACCCGTGGTTGCAGGAGCAAGGTGAATTCGTCGCCGCCCATGCGCGCCACGGTGTCGTCCTCGGCCACGCAGCCGAGCAGGCGCGTGGCCATTTCCTTGAGCATCCGGTCGCCGGCCGCGTGGCCGAGGGAGTCGTTGATCGGCTTGAAACGGTCGAGGTCGAGGAACATCAGCACCACCCACGACTTCTGCCGTTCGGCGGACTGCAACGCGGTGTGCAGGCGGTCCTGGAACAGCGTGCGGTTGGGCAGGTGGGTCAGGGCGTCATAGTAGGCCAGGCGGTGGATGCGCTGCTCACTGGCCTTGCGCTCGCTGATATCGCTGAAGAAGCACACGTAGCTGGCCAGGTCGCCTTCATCGTCGAACACAGCGGTAATGCCGACCCAGGCCGGGTAATGCTCGCCATTGAGACGCTTGAGCCACACCTCGCCTTCCCAGGTGCTGTGCTGGTGCAATTGCTTGAGCACATAACGCAGATGGGCTTCCTGCTGCTCATCGACGGTGAGCATATTGGGCAACTGGTCGAGCACATCGCTCACCGCATAGCCGCTGACCCGGCTGAACGCCTCGTTGGCTTGCACGATATAACCGGCCGGGTCGGTGATCAGGATCGCCGAGGTGGAATGCTCGAATACCGTGGCCGCCATGCGCAGGTCTTTTTCGGCGCGGCGTTGCTGGCTGATATCGCGGCCCACGCCGAGGATGCCTTCAAACGCGCCATTTTCATCCCACACCAGCACCAGGCGCAGTTCTATCGGCACCTTGCGCCCGTCGGCGCGCAGGCAGTCGAACAGAAACAGTTGGGTCTGCAGTTCATCGCGCAAGGTGTTCAAGGCGTCGGGGTTGCCGAGGGCGCGGCTGACCTGTTCCATCAGGCTGTAAATGCCGGTCAACTGCTGAGGGTTGGCAACGATCGACTGCCAGCCGTTCTTGAACACCCAGTCCACGTCATAGCCCAGGACGGTGTTGACCGAGGGGCTGATGTAGTTGAGGGCCAGTTGGCTGTCGGTGGAGCAGATCACGTCGCTGATGCTTTCGGCCAGCATCCGGTAGCGCTGTTCACTGTCGCGCAGTGATTCACTGGCCTCGATCTGGTCGGTAATGTCCTTGGCCACGCCGATGATCCGGGTGACCACCGTAGACGTATCGCGGGCCAGGGCCTGTTCGCGGATATCGAAGCGGCGCCACTGGTTATTGCGGTGACGAAAGCGCAGTTGGCAGTGCAATTGGGTCGTATAGCCGACCTGGCGTTGTTGTTCGCGCGCGTCATGGTAGTGCTCGGCGTCTTCGGGGTGCAGCAGGATTTCCCAGAAGTACTCACCCATTTGCTGCAACTCGGCTTTGTTGTAGCCCAGGGTGTGGCCCAGATGATGGTTGCTGAAAATCATGCGCTGGCTGATCACATCTTGCACATACAGGTGATCGGGCACGGTGCGCACCACATCCGACCAGAAACTTTCACGCTCCACCAGCGATAACTCGATCAGCTTGCGGCTGGTGATGTCGCTGATGCTGAGAATCACGGCCTTGACGTCATCCTGCTGCTCCGGCAAACGCATCACCAGCCACAGGTACTGTTCGTTGCCGGCCACGTCGTTGAGCTGGATTTCCAGCTCCAGCTGTTTTTGCCGGGTCAGTACGGCCTCCAGCACCTGATAGCCGATGGACGTGGCATTGCTCGGGCAATCATCGATCAGGCGCTCCCACGCCTGCTCGCAAGACGCGACGTTGAGCAGGCGCACGGCCATCTGGTTGACCTCGGTGACGCGCAACTCCTTGAGCAGTTGCTTGCGCTCGGCGGGGTTGGCCTGCAACCAGGCGTGCAACTGCTCACGGCTTTGCACCTGGGTCTTGTTGCAAAACGCCTTGAGCCCCGACAGGTCCAACACGCACAACGCGACGCCGGTGCCTTCGAAGATGTCCTGATAGCGTCGCCGGCCTTCGTTCACCTGGCGTTGGCGACGGCGCATGTTGAGCAGCACGATCACCGGGATCAGCGAAAACGCCAGGCCCAGCAGGCACTTGCCGATAAAGGCCGGCAGCAGTTGTTCCAGCACCGCACTGCGGTCAAACATGCCGCGCAGTTGCCAATCGCTTTTGCTCAACGGCGTGACCAGCACGCTGCGGTTCAATTCTTCCGGTGTCAGGGCGCTGGACCACTGCGCCGGCATGCCGCTGTCACGGCTGACCACACGATGGTTCAGGCTGTTCTCGATTGCCCACATCGGGCGCTGGCCCTGGACATCCTGGCGTGTGAGGTTGGCCAGATAATTGGGCGCCAGGCGCAAGGCCCAGTACACCTTGGAGCCACCGCTGGGTTGGTGCAGCAACAGATAGATGACCGTGCCGTCATTGTCGTTGCTCAGGTAGTAGGACTGGGCGTGACTGCGCTTGACCAGGTCTTCGAGCAGGGCACTGTCTTGGCTGCCTTCGGCAGTGTCGCTGATCAGTGCGCCGCTGGGGGCGAGCAGGGCGAAGCTGCGCAGGTCCGGCAGCGAGCGCTGCAAGGTGCGCATCAGGGCCTGCTGCTGTTCGGCATTGCGCGGCGGCTCGACAATCGGCAACAGGTTCAGGGCGATCTGCGCGCTCAGGGCCATGCTCTGGCTGATCTGCTCGGCCAGGTCGGCGCTGTAGTCGATGGTGTATTGCTGTTGGTTTTTCTGGTTCTGCTGCAATTGGTCCAACAGTTGCCAGAACAACAAGGCGAGCAACAGCAGGACAAGCGTCGCCAACGCGCCTTTCAAGGTGCCGTGCAGGGGCGCTCCCGGCGCAATATGAGCGGCGCGCAAGGGCGTGGGCGGCGTGACGTTGGACAAACTGTGATCCTGCGGTTTGGCTGGACTGGCGCGCGACGTGCACTATAAGCCGGACGCCCGAAGGGCGGCTAGCATGCCTTGAGTTGTGGCAAAGTGCCAGTCCTGCCTGGCTGGACTGCCCCAGCGCATTCAGGTAGCTTTGCCGGTTACGCGGGGGCGTTCCAGCCCCAGACATTCAGGCTTTTTTTGCTCGCTGGCATTGATGATAGTCAAAGGCCCGCGCGGCGCATGGCCTGGCACGGGCTTCGTCCGCTTAATTCATCAGTCACTGACGCTAGGTTCACCATGGCTCAATACGTCTTCACCATGCATCGGCTGGGAAAAGTTGTTCCGCCGAAGCGGGAAATCCTGAAAAACATTTCGCTGTCCTTCTTCCCAGGCGCCAAGATCGGCGTGCTCGGCCTCAACGGTTCGGGTAAGTCCACCCTGCTGAAAATCATGGCGGGCGTTGACACCGAGTTCGAAGGCGAAGCCCGTCCGATGCCGGACCTGAACATCGGCTACCTGCCGCAAGAGCCGATCCTGGACCCGACCAAGACCGTGCGTGAAGTGGTCGAAGAAGCCGTCAGCGTGATCAAGGACGCCCAGGCCCGCCTCGATGAGGTGTACGCCGCCTACGCCGAACCGGATGCCGACTTCGACAAGCTGGCTGCCGAACAGGCCAAGCTCGAAGCGATCCTTCAGGCGGGCGATGGCCACAACCTGGAGCGCCAACTGGAAGTCGCCGCCGATGCGCTGCGCCTGCCAGCCTGGGACGCCAAGGTCGAGCACCTGTCCGGTGGTGAGAAGCGTCGTGTGGCCCTGTGCCGCCTGCTGCTGTCGGCCCCTGACATGCTGCTGCTCGACGAACCGACCAACCACCTGGACGCCGATTCCGTCGCCTGGCTGGAGCACTTCCTGCACGATTTCCCGGGCACCGTGGTTGCGATCACGCACGACCGTTACTTCCTGGACAACGTTGCCGGCTGGATCCTCGAACTCGACCGCGGCGCCGGTATCCCTTACGAGGGCAACTACTCCGGTTGGCTGGAAGCCAAGTCCGACCGTTTGGCCGCCGAATCCAAGCAGCAATCGGCCCACGAAAAAGCCATGAAGGAAGAACTGGAGTGGGTGCGCAAAGGCGCCAAGGCCCGCCAGTCCAAATCCAAGGCCCGTCTGCAACGCTTTGAAGAAATGCAGTCGCAGGAATTCCAGAAGCGCAGCGAGACCAACGAGATCTACATCCCGGCCGGTCCGCGCCTGGGTGACAAGGTCATCGAGTTCAAGAACGTGACCAAAGGCTATGGCGACCGCGTGCTGATCGACAACCTGTCGTTCGCCATGCCAAAAGGCGCGATCGTCGGCGTTATCGGCGGTAACGGTGCGGGTAAATCCACGCTGTTCCGCATGCTGATGGGCAAGGAAACCCCGGACTCCGGCAGCATCGAGATCGGTGACACCGTGCAACTGGCCTGTGTGGACCAGAGCCGCGACGACCTCGACGGCAGCAAGACTGTGTTCCAGCAGATCTCCGACGGTTCCGACCAGATCCGTATCGGCAACTATGAAATCCCGTCGCGCACCTACGTCGGCCGTTTCAACTTCAAGGGCGGCGACCAGCAGAAGTTCGTCAAGGACCTGTCCGGTGGTGAGCGCGGTCGCTTGCACCTGGCCCTGACCCTGAAAGAGGGCGGCAACGTCCTGCTGCTCGACGAACCGTCCAACGACCTCGACGTTGAAACCCTGCGTTCCCTGGAAGAAGCCCTGCTGGACTTCCCGGGCGCCGCCATTGTGATCTCTCACGATCGGTGGTTCCTTGACCGCGTCGCGACCCACATCCTGGCGTACGAAGATGACTCCCAGGCGGTGTTCTTCGAAGGTAACTACACCGAGTACGAAGCCGACCGCAAGAAACGCTTGGGTGAGGCCGCCGCCCAGCCGCACCGCGTACGCCACAAAAAACTGGCCTGATGCTGCAATAGCCGCAACAGCCTGTTGAAAAAATACCCCTCACGCAGGGGTATTTTTTTGCCCGCGTTATGCCGGAAGCGTCGTGGGCGCCAGGGCTGGGCGGCTGCGCAGCAATTCTTCGACCACCCCCATAAACGCCTCGACCAACAATGAGCGTGACGGTGAGCGCGTGAGTATCAGCAGGTGTACCCAGGCTTCGGGGTCTGCCAAGGGGCGGTAGACCACGCCTTCCCTGGCCAGGGTGCGGGTGCACTGGGGCACGAGCGAGACACCTTGGCCTGCCGCCACCAGGGCGATGATCGAGGTGATCTGACGCCCCGCAGGGCCCGGGCGCAGCGCCAGGCCGCGGCGTTGATACAGGTGCTCGATGGAGCCGTTGAGGCCCGAACCGTAGTCGCTGGGGAACAGAATCAACGGGTACTCACTGAGCTGGGCGAGGGTGACTTCGTCCTGGTCCGCCAGCGGGTTGTCGCTGCAAAGCGCCGCCACCAGCGGTTCTTGCCCCAAGGACAAAGCCTCGACGCCGGTTTGCCCGGCCTCCGGCAGCAGGCGGCTCATGCCGACGTCGATGCGCCCGTCCAGTACGTGCGTGTGCAGGCTACCGGAAGCGCTTTCCACCAGGGTCAGTTGCACATCGGGAAAACGCTGGGCGAAGGCTTGCAGGGTTTGGCTGAAGAGTTCCGACAACGCGATCGAGCTGGCATAGCCTACGACCAGTTGGCCGGTCGAGCCGGCAGCCAGCTTGGCGGCGATGTCTTGTGCAAGCCTGGCGTGCTCCAGCGCTGCGCGGGCATACGGCAAAAAGTGCTGGCCTTGGGCGGTCAGTGTGACCGTGCGACTGGTGCGGTCGAACAGGCGAAAGCCAAGCTCGGTTTCCAGGGCCGAAATCTGCCGCGTCAGGGGCGGCTGGGCAAGGTGCAGGCGCTGGGCTGCGCGGCCGAAGTGCAGCTCTTCGGCGACCGTCAGGAAGTACCGTAACTTGCGTAGATCAAGCATTCTGTTTCCTGGGTATTGATCGGTCCGAATTCGGTATTGGTGTTCCCTGCGCTGGGTATTCTATAAACATCCTCGACTATAAGACGAGAGGCCACATGAACCCGCGCATGCATCACGCCCGCTTCGCCGTGTTCCTGTGTGGCTGTGCGGCGTTTCTGAATCTTTATGCGACACAGAGCATCCTGCCTGCGTTTGCCGAAAGCTTCCAGGTGAGTGCCCGACAGGCAGGGTGGAGCATCACGGTGACCACGTTGGCCGTGGCGGTGACCGCGCCGTTTGTCGGGCGCCTGACCGGCCGTTTCGAGCAGCGCACGGTGATTGCCGTGGCTGCATTGCTGCTGGCGCTACCGACGCTGCTGACGGCCTATGTGGACAGTTTTGCCGAGCTGCTGGTGTGGCGTTTTGTCGAAGGGATGTTGATTCCCGTGGTGTTCGCCACCAGCGTGGCTTATATCGGTGATCGCTGGCGTGCGGCCACGGTCACCGAGATCACCAGTTTGTACGTCGCGGGGACGGTGCTCGGTGGGTTTGCCGGGCGCTTTGTCTCGGGGGTCATGACCCAATATGTGGGCTGGCGCGAAGCCTTCGAACTGTTGGCGGTGATCAGCCTGCTGGTCGGCCTGCTGATTGTGTGGCTGTTGCCGGCCAATCCGGTGGCGCGGCCCGGCGTTGCGGCCGTGGGCATGCACGGGGTGCGCCGGCTTCTGCGCAAACCCTTGCTGGCGGCCTATGGCGTCGGTTTCTGCGTGCTGTTCTCCCAAGTCGCAACCTTTACCTATGCCGGGCTGTATCTCAGCCAAGCCCCGTTCAACCTGGGCGCCGCCGCCTTGGGCACTTTGTATGCGGTGTTCCTGCTGGCGCTGGTGGTCATTCCTGTTGCGGGGCGCTTGAGCAAAACGCGACCACAATCGCAGTTACTGACCGGCGCTGTGGCGCTCGGCATCTGTGGCTCGGCGCTGACATTGTTGCCGTCCCTGTGGCTGATCGTGTTGGGGCTGGCCCTGAGTTCGACCGGCGTATTCCTGGCACAGGCATCCGCCAATGCGTATATCGCCACCACGGCAGGCCCGGACAAGTCCGGCGCCGTGGGGCTGTACCTGACCGGTTATTACCTGGGCGGCAGCGCCGGCGCCGTGGCCCCGGCCATGCTCTGGAATCAATGGGGCTGGCCGGGCTGCGTGGCGTTGGTCGCAGGTTTTCAGCTGTTGTCGCTGGCGATTGCCCTGCTGGGCTGGAAACCGGTAAAGCCCCAGGCCCAGGTCGTCGAACAACGCGGCAAACCAGCCTGATTTTTTCATCCAATAAAGGACTATGAGAGGTGAACATGACTAACACCGTGATCAAGCGCAGCCAGTTGTTGAAGCTCATCGAACCGGTATTGAACGACATGCCGGCCGGTGCCTTGCGCCACGCGCTGTTCGAAGCCTTCTGGGCTCAGGAAGACGCGCTGGTGGATATCGAAGACGCTTTTGCGCGACTCACCTCGCGTCGGCATTCGCCGGCGGTACTGCGCAAGTTCTTCGCCAGTTGGTCCAAGACCAATAATTCGGCAGCCAGTGTGTCCGGCCTGGCCAACCGCATTACCTTGCTGGCGCGCTCCGATGAAGGCTCCGCCGCCGCCGCGCAGTTGTACCGCGCCTGCGGCAGCCTGCAACGCATCACCGATGAAGATCTGGGCGCGTTGGGCAACACCTTGCACGCAGACCTGTTCTACACCATGGCCACCGCGCTGTGCGGCGATGACCAGTGGATATTGAAGGACAATTGCCTGCCCTCGGCACAGGCGTTCAAGGACTGGACCGACACCCGCCGCCTGCGAGATCGCGACCTGTTGCAGGGGTTACTGACCACGTTGATCCACGAGGTGTACACCCACGGCGAAGTGGAGTTCATCCACCCGTTGTACTCGCAGTGGTTCGTGCGGGACATGGGCGTGCCGCCGGAGAAATCCCGTGCGACGGTGGCCTGGGTCACGGTGCACACCGGCGGTACCGAGAGCAACCATTTCGCCCATGCGGTGGCGGCGGTGAATGAGTTCACCACTGCCATGCAGATTGAAGTGGACCCCGCCACGGCACGCGACATTTTTGCCCAATACCTGCAGCGTAAAGCCAGTGTGATGAGCGACTGTGCGCAGTTGCTGGGTTAACCCGGCCTTTTTGCCTGAGAGCCTCTGACCCAGATGAACACCCTGAAGCAGACCGCAGCGCCATCGTTGTCGCCGCCTGACCCGGTCACCGTGCGTCGCCGCGCTCTGGTGGCCGGCTGCGGCGCGCATGCCGTGCACGACGGGCTGACCGATGTGATTTATGTGCTGTTGCCGATCTGGCAAGCGCAGTTCGGCCTCAGCTACGCCCAGATCGGCCTGTTGCGTGGTGCTTACGCGGGCATGATGGCCGGTTTTCAGTTACTGGCCAGCCGGGCTGCCGCGCGCTGGGGGCGTGAACGCTTGCTGGTAGGTGGCACGGCGTTGGCGGGCCTGGCCTACCTGCTGGCCGGCCAGGCCGGTGGGCTGGGCGTGTTGCTGTTGGCGCTGCTGCTGGGCGGGCTCGGCGCGAGTACGCAGCACCCGCTGGCCTCGTCGTTGATCACCGATACGCACGAGGCCGGCGGGGGCGTCAAACAAGCGCTGTCGCAGTACAACTTCAGCGGCGATATCGGCAAGACCCTGATCCCGGGGCTGATCGGCCTGTTGCTGGCGGTCATCAGTTGGCGCGCCAGTGTCACCCTGCTGGGTGTACTCGGGCTGCTGGCGGCAGGCCTGTTGTGGTGGCTGATCCCGGCACGCGCCGAGGCTTCGGCGGCGCCGCTGAAAGCCACCCGTACGGGCGGCGGCGCCGGCTCCGCGAGCGGCCTGCGTGCGCTGATCGTGACCGGCACGCTGGACAGCGCCGTGCGCATGGGTTTCCTCACGTTCCTGCCGTTTTTGCTCAAGACCAAGGGCGCCGGGCCTGCGGGCATCGGCCTGGCGCTGACCATGCTGTTCGTGGGGGGCGCCTTCGGCAAATTGTTGTGCGGTTACCTCGGTGCGCGCATCGGCATGATGAAAACGGTATGGGCCACGGAGTTCACCACGGCCGTGTTGATCGTCATGGCGGTGTATTTGCCCTACGCCGGCTTGATGGTGATGTTGCCGCTGCTGGGGCTGGCGCTGAACGGCACGTCGTCGGTGCTGTACGGCGCAGTCCCGGACTTGGCAGGGCCGGGCAGGCGCGACCAGGCGTTCGCCGTGTTCTACACCGGCACCATCGGTGGCGGCGCCTTGGCGCCGGTGCTGTTCGGCAGCCTTGGGGATGCCACCGGTGTGCCCATGGCCGTCCTGTTGCTGGCCGCCACCCTGTTGCTGACCTTGCCGCTGTCCTGGCGGGTTCAGCAAGGGTTGGAGGCCCAAGCCCGGTAAGGCGAACGAATTTTTCAGCGTGTTCTGGCAGGTATAACAATGAATAACAGTGAACCCTCTGCCGTGTCATTGCCGTTGTCCCAGCGTGCGCAACGTCTTAGCGCACCCGGCACATCCAGCATGCGCAGTAAAGCCAATGCCTTGAAAGAAGCCGGCATCAACGTGGTCAACTTTGCCGCTGGCGAATTGTCCTTCGATGCCTGCCCGATCATGAAAGCCGCCGCGGCCGATGCGCTCGCCACTGCCCGCAACCGCTACACGCCGCCCATCGGCCTGCCCCAGCTTCGCCACGCGCTGGCGCAGCAGGTCACTCAGCGCTGCGCGGTGAATTACGCCGCCGATGAAATAGCGGTGACCGCCGGTGCCAAGCAGGCGCTGTACAACGCCGCAATGGTGCTGCTCAATCCGGGGGATGAAGTCATCGTCGCGGTGCCGTACTGGGAAACCTTCCCCACCCAGATCCAACTGGCCGGTGGCGTTCCCGTCTATGTCGACACGGCTGCGGATGACTATCGCCTCACCTGCGCAGCGGTCCAGAAGGCCCTGACCCCGCGCACCCGGATGATTGTGATCAACACCCCGAACAATCCGACGGGCACGGTTTATCAGCGCGAAGAACTGCTGGGTATTGCCCGGCTCGCCTTCGCACATAGGCTTTGGGTGGTGTTCGACGAGTGTTACCGCAAACTGGTGCGCGCGCCCCATGAACATCACAACATCGTGTCGCTGTTTGCGCCGCTCAAACATCAGACGGTACTGGTCGATTCGTTTTCCAAGAGCCACGCGGTCACCGGCTGGCGGGTAGGGTATGCGTGTGCGCCCGCCCCAGTCATCGCCGCCATGCACAACCTGCAAGGGCATACGACGTCCAACCCCAGCAGTCTGTCCCAATATGCCGCGCTCGGCAGCCTGATGGCGGACGCGCCGCACTTTACCCGCCAGGTCAATGCCTTCCTCGACCAGCAATTGCTGGCGGCCTGCACCTGCCTGGGGTATGTCGACGGCATTCGGTGCGCCCCGCCCGAAGGGGCGTTTTATCTGTTTATCGATGTGTCCCGCAAGTTGGGGGGCCGCTACCTGGGCACCGTTATTCGTGACGTCGACCACTTGGCCGATCTGTTATTGACCGAGGCCCATATTGCGGTAGTGCCAGGCTCTGGCTGTGGTGACGGCAACAGCATCCGTATCTCCTACGCCGTTGAGCGTGAAGCGCTGATTGAGGGCCTCACACGCTTCGCTCGTTTCATGTCAGAAATCGTTGTGCATTAACCCCACCTTAAAAGGATATGAGCCGTGGAAAATCTGAGCCGCCAATTTATCGGGTACGTGAACCAGGCGCTGGTGGATGTCGAGGACGGACATCTGGCCCAGGCCCTGCTCAGCGGTTTCAACAGTCAAACCGCCGCGCTGGACACGTACTGCGAGACCTATGTCGACATGACCTCCAGTAATTGGAGCGAGTCGTCACTGTGTACGTTCTTTTGTGGCTGGCGTAGCCCGGACGGCGCCGCCCATGCCGTCTCGAGCATCATCGTGCGCATCCTCCAGGAGTCGGCATCGTTGACGGATGACGCCCGGTTGAAAATGCTCGAAGCGGCGGCCCATTGTGGGGAGATCATTGTCGAGGACATCGGGCTGGGTGAAATGCATGGGCATCCGCACCATTCCAAGCTGTATTACCGCATGGCTTCGGCCATCTGCGGCTCCGATGATTGGCGCCTGCAAGACAAATTCCTCAACCCGATTACCAAAGAGTTCTCCGGTTGGGTGGGGGAAAAACGCCCATTGGCGCCGCAACTCATCGAAGCGCTGGAAATGATGGCCATGACGGAGTTGTTCAATACCGGCGAATACAACCTGATGACCCCGCTATGGAAGCAGTGGTTGCGCGATGTACGGGGCTATAGCGCCGGTGAGGCCAGCCGCGTCGCAAGTTTTCTCAGCGTGCATTGCGGCAGCGTGGAAGCACGCCACTTCAAGCATGCCGCTGAGGCGTTGCGGCTGTATGCCAGCGCCACCGGGCAGGCCGTGGATTACGCGCGTATCGCACGGCTCTCCAGGGAGTACGTGGCCAGGGCCTGCGAACATCTGCAAAAGATGGCGTCGGTGCTCAAGTGCGAACAGCCCGCCTGGGATTGAGGCTGTCCGATAACCCTTGTTGTGCCGCTGATAAGGAGCCTGAACCCTATGATGGATACCGAAGCGCGCCGACGCCCTCTGTCGGCGCTGTTGGATAGCAACCGTTGCCTGCGTGTACTCGAAGCCCATAGCCCGATATCGGCGTTGCTCGCGCAGCGCGCCAGGCTGGAAATCAGCCCAGGGCATACGGTGGGGTACGACGCCATCTGGTCGAGTTCGCTGACCGACTCGACCCAGCGCGGGTTACCCGACATCGAAATCCTTTCGCCCAGTAACCGGTTGCCGGGGATTCGCGAAATATTCGATGTGTGCTCGCTGCCGCTGATATTCGATGCCGATACCGGCGGCAAGGCCGAACATTTCGCGATTCATATCAAGATGCTGGAGCGCGCGGGCGTCTCGGCGGTGGTGATCGAAGACAAATGCGGCCTGAAGAAGAATTCACTCTTGGGTATCGAGGTCGACCAGGCGCAGGAGTCCATCGAGGCCTTTTGCGCCAAGCTCCAGGCCGGGTGCACGAGTCGCACCGGCTCAGGGCTGATGATGATTGCCCGGTGTGAAAGCTTGATCCTGGATCGCGGCATGGAAGAGGCGACGGCGCGGTGCCTGGCGTATGTGGAGGCGGGGGCGGATGGCATCATGATCCACAGCCGCAAGCAGGATGGCCTGGAAATCCTGGAATTCGCCCGGCAGTTTCGCCTGCAGCGGCCCAGGGTACCGCTGATTTGCGTGCCGACCAGCTATGTTCACCTGAAGTTCGAGGTGCTGGAGCGAGCAGGTTTCAACGCGGTGATTTATGCCAATCACATGTTGCGCAGTGCCTACCTGGCCATGCGCGATACCGCCGTCGGCATACTCGCCAATGGCAGGACGCTGGAACTGGAGTCACGTTGCCTGGGCATTGACGAGATACTCGACCTGGTGCCGGGCACGCGCTAGTGCCCTGCGCGAGTCTGTGGGCAAATGCTGTGCGGGCTTGCTCGCGAAAGCGGTGGGTCAGTCGCTGCATCTGTAACTGCACCGCCGCTATCGCAGGCAAGCCAGCTCCCACATGACCGGTGTACTCGATCAAATGTGGGAACTGGCTTGCCTGCGATGGCGGCCTACCTGTCGGTGCAAAACTCAGAGTGAAATCCCCATTTAAGGGCAAAAAAAGGCAGTTATTTATACTTATTGCACCATTTAATTTCACAAAGGCGACATTTTGCCCTGTCGCGGTGCGAAACGAATTGATAAAGTCCGGCTCAATCTCCGTTTAACAACAATCAATTTGCCGAGACTGTTCATGACCGAATCCGTCGATTCCTTCCTTGCCCGCCTCAAGAAACGCGACCCGGACCAACCGGAATTCCACCAGGCTGTAGAAGAAGTTCTACGCAGCCTGTGGCCCTTTCTTGAAGCCAACCCGCACTATCTGACCTCGGGCATCCTGGAGCGCATCTGCGAGCCGGAACGCGCGATCACGTTCCGAGTGTCGTGGGTGGATGACCATGGCAAGGTCCAGGTCAATCGCGGTTTCCGTATCCAGATGAACAGCGCCATTGGGCCCTACAAAGGCGGTTTGCGCTTTCACCCCTCAGTCAACCTGGGTGTGCTGAAATTCCTCGCCTTCGAACAGACCTTCAAGAACTCTCTGACCTCGCTGCCCATGGGCGGCGGCAAAGGCGGCTCGGACTTCGACCCCAAGGGCAAGAGCGACGCCGAAGTGATGCGCTTCTGCCAGGCATTCATGAGCGAGCTGTACCGCCATATCGGTGCGGACGTGGACGTACCGGCCGGTGATATCGGCGTGGGCGCACGGGAAATCGGCTTCCTGTTCGGCCAGTACAAACGCCTGAGCAATCAATTCACCTCAGTGCTGACCGGCAAGGGCATGACCTATGGCGGTAGCCTGATCCGCCCTGAAGCCACCGGTTTCGGCTGTGTGTATTTCGCCGAGGAAATGCTCAAGCGCCAAGGCCAGCGCGTCGAAGGCAAGCGTGTGGCCGTGTCCGGCTCCGGTAACGTGGCGCAATACGCGGCGCGCAAGGTCATGGACCTGGGCGGCAAGGTGATTTCCCTGTCGGACTCCGAAGGCACCCTGTACGCCGAAAGCGGGTTGACCGAAGAACAATGGTCGGCCCTGCTGGAGCTGAAAAACGTACAGCGCGGGCGTATCAGTGAACTGGCCACACGTTTCGGCCTGGAGTTCCGCAAAGGCCAGGCGCCGTGGGAACTGGCCTGTGATATCGCGCTGCCTTGCGCTACCCAGAACGAACTTGATGCCGACGCTGCGCGCACCTTGCTGCGCAACGGCTGCCTCTGCGTGGCCGAAGGCGCGAACATGCCGACCACGTTGGAGGCTGTGGATATCTTTATCGACGCGGGCATTCTGTTTGCGCCGGGCAAGGCGTCCAATGCCGGTGGTGTGGCGGTGAGCGGCCTGGAAATGTCGCAGAACGCCATGCGCCTGCTGTGGACCGCCGGGGAAGTGGACAGCAAGCTGCACAACATCATGCAGTCGATCCACCATGCCTGCGTGCATTACGGTGAAGAAAACGGCCGTATCAACTACGTCAAGGGCGCGAACATCGCGGGCTTCGTGAAAGTGGCTGACGCGATGCTGGCCCAGGGTATCGTCTAGGCCTCGGGTTCGATGCGCAGCACTTCGATCAACTGATCGCCGACGGGGCGCTGCCACAGCACCTCGTCGCCCACCTGGGCGCCCAACAAGGCACGGCCCAGGGGCGAGCCCCAGTTGATCAAGCCTGCGTTGGCATCGGCCTGGTCTTCACCGACCAACTGGATGCGCTGCTGTTCGTCCTGCTCGTTGGCGAACGTGACCCAACTGCCGATCTGCACCTTGTCGGTGGACGTGGCCGGCGCGACTACCTGGGCGCTCTGCACTCGTTGGTTGAAGTAGCGCAGATCCCGCTCAAGGTCCGCCTGGCGCTGCTTGTCGGCCTGCTCACCCTTGGCGGCTACGTCGCTGTGCTCCCCTTGCAACTGTGCCACCCTGGCCTGCAATTGCGCCAACCCTTGCGCGGTCAGGCGGTTAGGTTGCGCGCTGACCTGACGCTCCACCGGCTGATCAGCCTGGGCCGCCGCGTTATCTTCATTTACAAAAGCTCGGCTCATGGCGTTCTCCTTCCTATGAAGGTTGGGCCACGTTCGCTGCCTGATCGTTCCCACCGGCGCTGATCGTTCCCACGCGGAGCGTGGGAACGATCAGCGTGAGCGATAGGCTTTGGCGGCGTCACGATCTTTTTCCTGCTGCCAATCGTGTTCGCGGTCGTCCCTGCGGTTTTCCTCGTAATCGCGCAGTTCCTGGCTCTCGCGCATGGCCTTGCACTGACGAAACCCATCTTCCCAACCTTCGGCGTATGGCCGGTCTTTCAGGTAGCGCGGCACATTCTTCCGAAACTCTCCGGTAATCACCCCAGCGGCCTGGCGCCCGCTGCTGCAACCGTCGTCAAAACCGTCGGCGAAGGCCGGTGGATAACCTTTGGCCAGCAATTCCTGATGGGTTGACTGGCAACCCGACAACCCCACCACCGCGCACAGCATGACCGCATACCGCCACATGGCGTACTCCCTGGCCGTTTTACGGCTGATAAGGGAAGTCTAGAAGGGGATTTGTTGGGGCGGTGTGAAAGGCAGGTCAGAAAGTTGTGGGCCGAGTATAAAACCTGTGGGAGCTGGCTTGCCTGCGATGGCGGTGCGTCAGTCACTTGAACCTTGGCTGATATACCGTATATCGCGAGCAAGCCCGCACTCATTAATCAGTAGTGGTACCACTTCAGCTCAAGCATCACTTCATTCACTGGCGTGGACAGGTGGCTGTATTCACGCTGGGCGCTCAAGCGCAGGCCCAGGTTGCGCGACAGTTCCCACTGCTGGTTGAGGCTGATGCTGCGCCGCACTTCGCCGTTGGTGAAGAAATCACCCTTGGCTTCCAGGCTCAGGTTGCCCAACGGGTTTTTCCACAGCACGCCGGTGTTGAAGCCAGCGGCCGGGGAGATGGCTTCGCTGAAGTCGTTGTTGTGCTCCACGCGCACGGTGCCGAGGGCGAAGCCGAGCATGTCGTCGGAGAGTTGCCAGGTGCCACCGGCGCCGCCGTTGACGTGGGCGACCAGGGTTTCGTCGTCGTGTTTGCCCGGTACGCGTTCCAGGCCGCCGGTGACTTGCCACGACCAGGGTTGCAGCAGCGCATTGCGCGGCGTAAGCGAGCGGATGGTGGCCAGGTCCAGTTGCTGGAGCTGCCAGTGATTGCCCTCGTACTGGCGCAGTTTCATTTGCAGGATTTCGATCTGCGCGCCCAGGGGGAAGCCTTCGGCGTTGTCGTTGAGGTCGTGGTAGGCCATGCGCAGGCCGTATTCGCCGAAGGCTTTGTCGCCGCGGGTGCCGATGCCGGCTTGCCAAGTGCGCGACTCGTGGCCGTTTTCCGGCAGGCCAGGCGGGGTGATTTTCAGGTCTGGTGCCGGGTTCTGGTTGATCGCGCGCAGCAGTTCGAAGCTGCGCTGGGAGCGTGTCGCGTCGCGCTCCAGGCCATTGGCGCGGTAGCGGCCCAGGCGGTAAGCAGCATCCACGATCAGTGCCTGGCGCTCGCGGGGCCGTGCTTTGAATGCCGGTTCCTGCAGTTGCTTTTGGTCGTCGCTGATTTTCAGCACCCACTGTTGCTCATCGCTATCGAGTGGCTTGGCGCGTTCCAGCAGTTCACGTTCACGGGAGGGGCGATAGTCGATCTTTTCGACCAGACCTGCGTCCTTTACCGCCTTGACGGTATCGGTAGGGATCGCGGTGAGCGGGAACTGTTCGGTCAGGCGCAGGCCGGGGCGGGCCACTTGCAGCAGTTCGAGCAGGCGGTAGGAGCAGTTTTCGTCGAAGAAGAAGTAATCGAACTGGATCTGCTTGAGCTCCCACACGTGCTCGACCATACGCTTGGTCTCGACCTCGGTGAGATTCAAGCGGTATTCCCACAAATCGCGGTTTTCGAGGCTGCGGTATTCCGAGAGTTTCTCCTGATAGGGCACCAGGGCGAACAGGCCCGGATAACCGCCCATCAGGCCCTTCCAGGCATAGAGGATGCTGTTGTCGGAGCCTTCGATATAGGCGCCGAAGTTGATCGCATAGCTGAGCAGCGCGGTGTTGTTGCTTTGCACGTCGGCCTGGTCGATGCGCAGCAGGGTGTGGCCGAACATCGACGACGGGCTGTTGAGGTAGGCCGCCGGGAAGATCATCACCGCGCTATGGGGTGCGACATCCTTGAACCACTGGGTGAACTCTTTGCACTCCAGGGCGGGCAGGTCGTTCAGTTGCAACTGCGCCTTGAGCCAGCGGGTGCGTGCGGGGTAGACGCATTGGGCGTGCTTTTCACCCAGGCTTGCCGGTGCATACAGCGCATCAACGGTGGCCTTGAGTTCGGCGTCCGGATGGTGTGCGCCATCGGGAGCGATGAAGAATTTCTTGTCGCTGACATAGCTGCGCCAGCCACTGATCTTGCCGGCTTCGTAGTGCCCCAGCGACAGCCAGAACGGATCATTGGCCAGTTGCTGCAAACGTTGATCGTCGAGGTGCGGTGCCGCATGCAGCGGGGCGCAGGCGAAGAGAGCCAGGCAAGCGAGGCGTTTGAGCATGGAGGCTACTTAAGTCGGACGGAAAAAAAGACCCAAGGTGGACGGGTCGAAAAAATAAAACCCGCGCCTCGAAAGGCGCGGGCAGGTCGAGCTTAAGCCTGGGTTGCGTATTTCGCCAGACGGGCATCGCTTTTCAGTACAGCAATGGTGTTGTTGTGCACGTCGTCAGCGGTCACGTCAGCCTTGCTGAAGATCTGCTGGAAGTGCTCGTGGGTCACGGCCGCGAAGTGATCGCGATCTTCCGGCGCAACACCCAGTACCACCGCGTAGGTGGTCAGCGCTTCGCCGTTGCCTTTGGCCATGTCTTCGGACAGCTCGTTCATCATGCCATTCATGGCAATCCAGGACTTGCCGCCGTAGGTCAGGGCGCTGTTGGTGCTGCAACCGTTGGTGCCCGAGGTCATGCCGAAGGTGGCGTTACCCGAAGTACCGTTGGTGGTGGAGGCGAGGAAGTGGGCCGGAGTACCGCGCTGGCCTTCGAACAACATGTTGCCCCAACCGCAGTTCGGGCCACCTGGTGCTTCTGCCATTGCATTGAGGGAGACGACGGTGAAGAGAGTACCAAGAAGGATCCGTTTCATAGCTTTGTTCTCTTTGTGTGCAAACCAATGGACAAGGGTTCAGGTGCTCAACGCACCCTAGGGGCCAGTTATTAGTCCAACCCGCGCAGTTTGGAGTTTAGGCACGTTCCCAGGGTTCCGTGTTTTTTTATAAACATTCAGTGACGGGTGATTTTTTTGCAGGACGCGTGCGGTGGCTATGCTTTCCCGAAAGCGCGCCTTGCCAGAGCGCTCAACCGGGAGCCAGAATGCCCCATCTGCCCCGCCTGATGTAAGGAAGCCCGATGCCTGATCCTGTTGCTGCCAGCTTGCGTCTAGCGCCCGAAGCGCTGACTCGCCCTTTCTCCGCTGAACAGTTCAGCTTCTCGACCACCAATGATTTGGAGCCCTTTCGCGGTGTGCTTGGCCAGGAACGTGCGGTTGAAGCCTTGCAGTTCGGCGTGGCCATGCCACGCCCCGGTTACAACGTGTTTGTCATGGGCGAGCCGGGCACCGGCCGCTTTTCGTTCGTCAAACGCTACCTGAAAGCCGAAGGCAAGCGCCTGCAAACCCCGGCGGACTGGGTTTATGTGAATAATTTCGATGAGCCCCGCGAGCCCCGCGCCCTGGAATTGCCAGGTGGCGGCGCCGCGGCGTTTATTGCCGATATCAACGGCCTGGTCGATAACCTGGTCGCCACCTTCCCGGCGGTGTTCGAGCACCCGACTTATCAACAGCGTAAAAGCGCCATCGACCGGGCGTTCAACCAGCGCTACGACAAAGCGCTGGACGTGATCGAGCGCCTGGCCCTGGAAAAAGACGTGGCGCTGTACCGCGACAGCTCCAATATCGCCTTTACGCCGATGCTCGACGGCAAGGCGCTGGACGAAGCCGAGTTTTCGCAACTGCCGGAAGCCGATCGCGAGCGCTTCCACACCGATATCTCCGAGCTGGAAGAGCGCCTCAACGAAGAGCTGGCCAGCCTGCCGCAGTGGAAGCGTGAGTCCAACAACCAGCTGCGCCAGTTCAACGAAGAAACCATCACCCTGGCCCTGCAGCCTTTGCTGGCGCCGTTGTCGGAAAAATACGCAGAAAATGCCGGCGTCTGTGGCTACCTGCAGGCCATGCAGGTGTACCTGCTCAAAACCGTGGTGGAGCAATTGGTGGACGACGCCAAGACCGACGCCCAGGCGCGCAAGCTGCTCGAAGAACAATACTGCCCGAGCCTGGTAGTGGGGCACTCGGTCAACGGTGGCGCGCCGGTGGTGTTTGAACCGCACCCGACCTACGACAACCTGTTCGGCCGTATCGAATACAGCACCGACCAGGGCGCGCTCTACACCACCTATCGCCAGTTGCGTCCAGGTGCGTTGCACCGCGCCAACGGCGGTTTCCTGATCCTGGAAGCCGAAAAAATGCTCAGCGAGCCGTTTGTGTGGGATGCGCTCAAGCGCTCCCTGCAATCGCGCAAGCTGAAGATGGAATCGCCCCTGGGCGAACTGGGCCGCCTGGCCACCGTGACCCTCAACCCGCAGATGATTCCCTTGCAGGTCAAGGTCATTATCATCGGCTCGCGCCAGTTGTATTACGCCTTGCAGGACGCCGACCCGGACTTCCAGGAGATGTTCCGCGTACTGGTGGACTTCGACGAAGACATCCCCATGGTCGACGAGAGCCTGGAGCAGTTCGCCCAGTTGCTCAAAACCCGTACTTCGGAAGAGGGCATGGCGCCGCTGACCTCGGATGCGGTCGCGCGCCTGGCGACTTACAGCGCACGCCTGGCCGAACATCAGGGCCGTTTGTCGGCGCGTATTGGCGACCTGTTCCAGTTGGTCAGCGAGGCGGACTTTATTCGCCACCTGGCCGGCGACGAAATGACCGATGCCGGGCATATCGAGCGCGCCCTCAAGGCCAAGGCCACGCGCACCGGCCGCGTGTCGGCGCGGATTCTCGACGACATGCTCGCCGGCGTCATCCTGATCGACACCGCCGGCGCCGCTGTGGGCAAGTGCAACGGCTTGACGGTACTTGAGGTCGGCGACTCGGCATTCGGCGTGCCGGCGCGGATTTCCGCCACGGTGTACCCAGGTGGTAGCGGCATTGTCGACATCGAGCGCGAAGTTAACCTCGGCCAGCCGATTCACTCCAAGGGCGTGATGATCCTCACCGGTTACCTGGGCAGCCGCTATGCCCAGGAATTCCCGTTGGCCATCTCCGCCAGTATTGCCCTGGAGCAGTCCTACGGGTATGTGGACGGCGACAGTGCGTCCCTGGGCGAGGCATGCACCTTGATCTCGGCTCTGTCGAAGACGCCGCTCAAGCAATGTTTTGCCATCACCGGCTCGATCAACCAGTTTGGTGAAGTGCAGGCGGTGGGCGGGGTCAACGAGAAGATCGAAGGCTTCTTCCGCCTCTGCGAAGCCCGTGGGTTGACTGGTGAGCAGGGGGCGATCATCCCTCAAGCCAACGTGGCCACGCTGATGCTCGACGAGAAGGTGTTGCAGGCCGTGCGTGCCGGGCAATTTCACATCTATGCGGTGCGCCAGGCGGATGAGGCCTTGAGCCTGCTGGTGGGCGAGGATGCCGGTGAGCCGGACGCCGAGGGACAGTTCCCGGAAGGCACCGTGAATGCGCGGGTGGTGGAACGCTTGCGGGCGATTGCCGAGATGATCAGTGAGGAGGATTTGAAGGAGGCGGAGAAGGAGCTGGCGCAGCAGGCGTTGGCGGAAGCCAAGCCAACCTGATTGCTGTCATCACTCGGTCAAGGTGGGAGCTGGCTTGCCTGCGATAGCGGTGTATCAGTCAACTGGGAGGTTGGCTGTGAGTCTGTCATCGCAGGCAAGCCAGCTCCCACACTGGTCCGTGGTGTTTTTGGGAACGTTTAGCGTGCCACAAAATTGACTCCACCCTCAGGGACCAACGCCCGTTGGTCCCTACAACCTTGGTTTGTCGCGTTTTTATTCTATTCTCAGAGTCAGGGATATCCACAGGAGTCGCAGGATAGAAACAGCCTCGCCTTGCGCTGGGGCTGAATACCGATCTACCGAGGGGCGCCGCCATGTCGCGCAACCTTTGCCTTACTCGCCAGTGCCTGGGCCTGGTCACCCGTATCGAATGCTCCATTCGCCCTCTCGCCGGGGATAACGGGATGTGGACGCTGTTGTTTGCCGCCGGCATGTCGGGCGAGCAGCCTTCCACCGTCAAATCCCAGGGCCCGTTCCATGGGCCCTTCGTGGCAGAACGCATGCTGGGCACCATCGTTGATAGCCTGACCTTGCACGGCTACGAGCAAATGGACGAGCCGCAGATCTGGTGCCTGCACCTGCAGGCTCATCTGCGCCAACTCAATGGCGGCCAGGAGCGGCTAGCCCTCTGAGGATCGTTCCCACGCTCCGCGTGGTAACGCCGCCCCGGACGCTCCGCGTCCACCCAGGGCTATTTGCTCTCAGGCCTGTCCAGCTTCACCTCAAAGCCGTACTGCACGGTGCTGAGGTCGGTGCGCTGGTAACTTTCCAGCGTGGTCGGCTGGCCGTAGAAGTAATGCACGTCAAACATCGCCGTGCCGTATTCCTCGGCGCGGTGGCTGACGCCGAGGATCTCCTTGAGGTAATTGCCGCTGGCATCCTTGGCGTAGAAGCGCCAGCTGTCGGCGGGGAAGTCCTTCTGGTCGACGATCAGCGCGTTGTCCTTGAGCGACAGGCCCTTGGGCAGCTTGGCGGCGTCAATCGTGGCCTTCTCGATGGTGGCCAGAAACAACGGTACCGAGCCCACCACAAACGCCGGTGTTTCCGGGAACAGGTTGAGGTCGTAGGTGAGCGTGCCGCTTACTGCGTTCAGCTCGAAAGCCTCGGTCGGCAGCTCGATAGGCTCGCCGCGCTCGCCCTTGTCATCGGCGGTGAAAAAGGTGATAGGCGCGTCACTGTTGTTGCGCTCGGCACCGACCAGGTCGTCATTGAAGGTGAACGGGTGGTCGAACACGATTTTTGCGGCACTGGCGTCTTCGGTCGATTGGCTGATGGTGACGCTGTTTTTCAGCTGGTCCTCTGTCATCGAGGCATCTTTGAGCCAACTGGTGGCGCCGTCGTCATACACCGTGACCGGCATTGGCAGGGGCTGTATGGTGTTTTGCAGGCTGTTCCTGTCAAAGCGCATCACCGGCAGGTCCAGGTCTTTACGGGTGACCGTGGCCTTGGAAAAATCCAGCACATTCACCTGCAGGTTATCGATCAGCCCGTTGAAATACACCTTGGCGTAATGGCTGGTCTGCTGGCGCTCGAAGGCTTTTTGCGCGTCGGTGAGCTGTTTATCGAAGGCATCGGACCACGCGGTCTGTTTTTGCATCTCGGCCAGTTGTTTTTCATAGAACGCCACTTGCGCGGCACTCTCGTTGATCGAGCCTGAGCGGGTCAGAAACTGCCCGGTGCTGTCCCGTGCCTGCACCAGCAGTGGGTTGGGTGACGCGTCGCCGACTTCGGCGGCCAGGGGCTGGCTGTTGGTCAGTTCGATCTCGGCGTAGTTCTTTTCCAGCGTCAGCAGGTTGAGGGTGATATTGCCGTCGGTGCGTTTATGGCCCACGTCTTGTTTGGTCAGGTCAAACGTCAGCACCTTGCCCGGGGTGATCACCTCCACCGCGCCCTTGAGGCTGATGGGTTGTGGCTGGCTCTTGTTTTCCGTCTCGATCCCTTCAATAAACGGGTAGGTCACCGTCAGGTCGTCGGGGTTGGTCAGGTTGGAGCTGCTGGGGCTCAGTTGGATGCCGGGGTCGGTTTCTGACCATTCCGGCTGGAAGGGAATGACTTTATTGTTGCTCAGGGTGACCGACTGCCATTCCAGGCCATGGGGGAAGGGGAACTGGTCCGGGGCGTTGAAGTTGAACGGGAAGACCGGCTGCAAATCCGTCAGGTAGTCGGAGTGCGAGGTTTTGCGCAGCACGAACAGGCCATTGATGTAGGTGTCCACCAGCGCTTGGGGCGTAGGGTAATGCTTGAGCAGGGCCAGGCTATCTTCGCCGTACTCGGCTTCGATGGGCTTGCTGGCGAGCTTGACGCGTGCACGCTCCAGCAACAGCAGCGAGCCGCCCAGGTCCGCAATGGCATCGCGCAGCTTGGGGTCCTGAATACTGTCCAGGGACTGTTCGAACTTCGTGGTTTTCTCTTCGAGGGTCGCCTGCTTCTGCTCTTCTTTAGGGGAGCAGCCGCTGGCTATCAGCAACGCCGCGCACAGGCCGAAAGTGGCCAAAGGGGATCGCACATCCATCATCTGAGTTTTCCTATCCGACATCATCGAGCCGAGTGAATGGCCTCGACACTAGCAGAAAAATTCTCTTACAGATGCCACTTGGGTCAGTTTTCTCGCGGTGACAGGGGCCAGGTGGCGGCTGGTATACTCGGCGCCATTTTTAGCCAAGCTGTGTGAGATTCAATGGAACGCTTTATCGAAAATACAATGTACGCCTCGCGTTGGCTGCTGGCGCCGATCTACCTGGGCCTGTCCCTGGGCTTGCTGGTCCTGGCGCTGAAATTCTTCCAGGAAATCATTCACGTGATTCCCAACATCTTCACCATGTTGGAAGCCGAAGTGATCCTGCTGCTGCTGTCGTTGATCGACATGGCCCTGGTCGGTGGCTTGCTGGTGATGGTGATGATTTCCGGCTACGAGAACTTCGTCTCGCAGCTGGATATCGACGAGAACAAGGAAAAGCTCAACTGGCTGGGCACCATGGACTCTTCGTCGCTGAAGATGAAAGTGGCGGCCTCCATCGTGGCGATTTCCTCCATCCACCTGCTGCGCATCTTCATGGACGCCAAGAACGTCGATCCACAGCACCTGATGTGGTACGTGATCATCCACATGACGTTCGTGGTCTCAGCGTTCGCCATGGGTTACCTGGACAAGCTCACCAAGCATTGATACCCCGCGCTGGCCTTACTGCTCCACGAAGTAATAAGGCTGGCGGTTGACCGCCATTTGCTTGATCACCGTAACCTTCTCGTTCAGCCGGTCGGTGTGGTCTGTCAATGCAACGTTGCCGGGCTTGGCGCTGAGGAAGGCGCGCAGTTCGGCTTCGGTGTTCAGGATCGGCAAGTAGGCCTGTAGGTAGAACACGCTGGCCCCGTCGATGCGCTCGTTGGGTTGGTACATCGCCACCGTCCTGCCTTCGTCTTGCAGGGTCTGGATCTGGCTGATCACGGGTACGAATGAATGGCGCACATCGGCTTTGGGTGCAAACCAGAACGCTGCGCTCAGGTAGCAGGCGATCGCCAGGGTGAAAACCCCGCCGATGATCTGCCGGTGATAGCGGTACAGCCCCGGCTTATGGTCCTTGGCCCACTCCAGCAACACCCGCGCATACTCGGCAGCCAGTACCGCAGCGGCTGGCGTCAGCGCCATCAAGTACACCGTGCGTTTGCTGGAAGCCAGGGTCAGCAGGGTGAACTGCGCCACCAGCCACACACTGAAAAACAACCGATAGCGGTTGCGCACCAGGCTTTTGCGGAAGTGCCACAGGCCCAAGTACACCAGGATGTTCCAGGGCAGGAAGGCCTCGGGCAGTTTCGCGAGGTAATAGTAGAAAGGCTCGTAATGCCCAGCCTCGACAAACGAACCGCTGAAGCGCCCGACGCTATTGGTCCATAACACTTCACCCACCGCCTGCATCCCGCCGCGCTGAAACAGAAACCCCAGCCAGATCAGCAACGGCACCAACGCCAACAGCGTGAACAGCGCCGGTTTGAGCCAGTCGCCCAGCCGCAGGCGTTTATCCATCAGGCTGGTGCTGAGCAAGTACACAAAGATCACAATGCCCGGCATCGCCAGGCCCAACACGCCCTTGCTCAACGTGGCGATGACCATCCCGGCGGTAAACAACGCCCAGGCCCAGGTACTCGAACCTTCACGCTCGGGCCGTACCGCCTGGTAAAACCCCAGCAGGGCCGCGGTGACACCGAGGCTGAGCAACGAATCCTCACCCACACCCCGCACATTGCCCCAGTAACTGGCCATGGTCGCCAGGATCAGCGCAGCGCTGAACGCCAGCGTTTGCGGCCGCCCGAACCGACGCAACATCCCGTACAACAGCATCACACTGAACAACCCGGCAAACGCCGACGCCAAGCGCACCGCCCCGGTGCTGGCGCCAAACAGGCGAATCGCACCCGCGTCCAGCCACAGGCTCAGGGGTGGTTTTTCCAGAAAGGGTTCACGAAACAGGCGCGGCACCACCCAGTCATTGTCCAGGTGCATCGCCATGGCGATCCCGGACACCCGCGCTTCGGTAGAGCCTTGCAGCTCGTGGTTGCCGAGGGCGAAAAAGAACAACAGAGCAGCAAGCAAGAGCAGCAGGGGAGCGGGGCGCGTCATGGAGTCTGGCTACCGAGGCATGAGACCGATCGGGCGACCGGTCATGGGTAGTCAGGGAGTATACGAGTGCGATTCTTAACCTTTGGTGAACGGCCGCGGGGTTTTTCTCCGGCGCGTCAAGGCAGTTTCAAGCTGGGCACTGCCGCTTTGCCTTGTGCGGTCAGCACCGGCTCCAACTGCTCCCAGGTGAAGGCCAAGTTGTTGTCGCAACCGTCACCATTGGCCGGTGTCGAGAGTTGCAGGCCCTGGGTGTTGAAACTGAGGTGAAAGTTGGAGTAATCGGTGATCGCCGGGCAGCCCTCGTCGGTAGTGGTTTGCTTGGCCAACCAAGTGCTGAAGGCGGCCGGCAGCTTCAAATGGCCGGAATAGGCGTCGTGCCATTGCTGATGGCCGCCGAGCCAAGTCCATGGGTCCACACTCTCGCCGGTTTGCAGGTTCCAGGAGTGCAGGCCCCAACTGATGCCCATGGCGCCTTGGCCCGCGGCCCAGCGGTAGAACCGCACGGTGAGAAATTGCGATGACCAATAGGCGGGCTCAACCTCGATTTCACTGGTATAGACCGAACCGTTTCGACCCAGGTATTCACGCCGTTCATAAAAATAGTCGGTTAGGTCTTCGTCATTGACGGCCAGGGCGGCGAGTTGCTGATTGATCTTCTGCACCGCCGGGCCATCGCCCTCCAGCTTGAGCGTGACGCGGGGGCCTTGGGTCTTGAGCTGGTAGGTGTGGTTTTGGAAAGTTTTCTTCTCAGTCTTGATCGGCAGCGGCGCGGCTTCCATGGGCGCGTTATAGGCATCGCTGCCGCAGCCGTCCGTACCAATGCGGCGCAGGGCCAGTGGCAGCGGCGTACCGCCATCGGTTTTGCTCCAAGCACCAGAAAGAGTATCGGCCTGAGGTTTTTGCAGGGCCCAGAAACCGGTGTTGCCTTCCTCCACCCAAGGCGCGTTGTCGTTGGCCTGGGTCAGTTGAATCGGGGTACGGATGCGCTGGTAGTAATAACTGCCATGCTCCCCGTCAGCGCCGTTGAAACAGACGGTGATAGCGGACTTGCCCAAGGTGCCTTGCCAAACCCCGGCCAACTCGGCAGCGGTGGCGAGCAAGGGCATGACGGTGAGGGCGATGACGGCGAAGGGCTTGAGCACGGGTATCTGACTTCCGGTTGTCTGATAAAGGCCGTCAGGGTAATGGGAAGTGTGGGGGGATGCCAGCGGGCGAGATGCGGTGAGGCGTCTCGCCCGTTTGCGTGTTTTAGGGCTGTGGCGTCTGGCTGGTGAATGGTTGGGTGTTCAGCACTCGTTCTACCAGTAGCTCACCCAGAACGATCAATTGTTGGGCGGCCAGCAACTTGTGGCGGTGCGCGCCTTCAAGTTCGAAAGCCAGGTCGGTGGTCATCGCGTTGAGAGAGGCGAGGGTTTCGCTGGCTTGGATTAGCAGGGTTTCGGGGTGGATGTTTTCGGCGAGGGTGAAGAGGGTGGTTGGGGGATTGGGGGTGATTTTTTTCATGATGAAGCTCCTACACTGTTCAAGGAGCTGCCTCCCCCTGCTGTCAAACAGGATTGGGTGGCAGCTGTACGCGGGTTGACAGACCGGAAGTGTAGGAACCCGGCGCACCCGAAGATGCCCCACGCACAGCCGCCATGAACGGAGCGGAATGCGCAAGCATGCCGTCTTATCACGGGGTGTGAAAGGTTACACTTTTCGGCCTGTCAAAGCCGGTCGCTGATCATCAGCGGCGCAAAGAAGTTAGCGTTGTGAGGTGGCTTGCGCTAGTTCACCAACAGCGCGGCAACTTGCGGGAAAATTCCGAAGCTTGGCCCTGTTGGCGTCCCCGTCGTCAGGCTCTGTTAAAAGCTCCAGTCCACAGCCTGAACCATCTGGCAGAACGGCCCGTTGAGCGTGGCATTGTGATGAGCCACGATAGCCTCGGCTTTCATCAAGGGCGTATCAGAACAGGTATGACCGTCGGCGATAAGCACCGCATCGAAGCCAAGATCACGCGCGGCACGGCAGGTGCTGTCGACGCAGTATTGCGTTTTCATCCCAGTGACTACCACGCCAGTGGCGCCGCTAGAGCGCAGATTGTCAGCCAGGTCAGTCATTGCAAAAGCGTTTGGCCGGCGCTTTTCGAACACCACTTCCCCACCCAGCAACTTCAGTTCCTCTGCAACCAGCGTAAGCGGGCTGCCCGATTCGATTGGCGAGCCAGCGGGGCCGATGTGGCGAGCGAGAAAAATTGGTGCGCCTGCGCTGCGGGCCTTGTCCATCAGGGTATTCAGCGTTTCCAACAGCTCTTCGCAGCGCCAGGGTTTTTCCGGGCCGTGGATGAGTCCGACTTGGATATCCAGTATCAACAGGGCGTACATGGGTGCATCTCCTTGCGTGTGAACCAGCGACACAAGGCATAAAAAAGGCCCTGTCCATCGCTGGCGGGCCTTTGAAGTGTTCGTTTGTTATTGGCTCACGACACCTCGCACGCTCCGCTTGATGCGGTCGTGGTGGTGGTTGTCGATGTGAGGCAATAGGTAGTCATGGGGCGACACTAGCATTGTGGTTGATGGAATGCCAGACACATAAGAAGACGACTTCGGACGTCTTTTTTCATTGAGGTTGCGGGTCGGGAGGATTTGAATCTGGTTGGTAAGTTATTGATTTATAAAAAACATATAAATTTATTTTCTTGGAATACCACTCGGAATACGGTCCTCTACTTGACCACCCGTATTGAAGTCGATCTGACAGCATGCTTCATAGTCATGATTGACGGTGAACTCCCTATAGCTGCCGAAGGCGACAAGCAGAAATCGACCAAGAGCAGATCACTCAGACAAGATTTTGGGGGGGGAGTAACTAAAGAACAGATCTTTTAGACTTACTTTTATCCCGGGCAGATACAGATCTAAGGACTCTTTTTTTATGTTTTCATCTATGTACGTCTGTTCTTTCAAAAGCTGTTCAAAGATGTCGCCAAACACATCAATGCTTTTCCCAATGCTGTAACGAACTCGACGAAACATTGGAAAGTTGCAATAGGCTATATGGTTGGTTTCCCGGTTGTAGCCATAGCCTTGAACGCGGAAGGCCGACCAAGAGATTCCAAAAAGATAAATTTTGGTAATTGATCTTCCTTCTGGAAGCTTCAGTCGTAGCATTTTTACAAGATCATCTGAGCTTTTGTCTTTTAGCCATGATTCTACAGCCTCTCCCCACGAATCTATATCGGAAGCAAGATTTTTTGCCTTGCTTCTAAGCTTTTTAATATCAAAAACAAAATAGTCTTGCCACTTGAACTGGAAAAGTGCAAGGTGTCCTGAAATGGTATCATAAATAGCACCGTCTAGATCAGTGATTGTTCGCCCTGCATTGCGTAACTTAATGTTTCCTGGTACCCGCTTGTATCGATTTCCCATGAACATGTGATAAATGTGGCTTCTAAACCAATCTTCTCTGGGAAGCGCGATAGCGTTTGTTATACTCGTATCTCTTTGCGTGAGTAGTTCAATCATCGAGTGAAAGGGGTTTCTGAGTATGCTGGCCACGGGTCGAAGGAACATACCATTGCCCATGTCAAGTAGTAGGGGAGATATATAACTTCCGCTTTTGAATGTGGAGAGGTCTGATATTTTAAAAGATATTAGGTCAAGGATGTCAGATGTCAGGTTTTTCTCGAAGTTTGTATGAGCCATAACTGCATCTATAAGATCACTTCGCGTAGTCCAGATGGTCAGGCTTTGTGGTATTGATATTTCCTTTATTCTATGGAGTGCTATATCTGCAAATGTAATATGTTTAGTATGCAGTGCTACGACCACAGCAGTGACGACTATGATGTGTACGGCGCTTATTCCGTTGATTTTTACACTAGGATGAAGCCCTGCTTGGTCTCGTGCCTCTCTTATCCAGTCAAGGGCAAAAGAGAAAAAATGATTATCGACTCGAAGGTCAGCACCGTATCCCATCATGACTCCATGCCCCAAGTCATGAGGGAATATCAATGGTTCCATCAGTGCTCTTACATTTTCAACCTTTTCGTCTTTGTGTAGGCTGGAGTTATTGAAGCCATAGAATGCACCAACTGCCTTTATTTCATCGAATTCTTCATCAAAGCTAAAAACTTTCCATCCATTCGAGACGCCGGTTGTGTCTTTCCTCACCGCTAGATCGATTTGAGATGCGTATGTGGACTGTAGTGCATCCATAAGTTGATAGGTGATCTCTTCTCGTGCGGTCACTGTTATTTGGTCAGTTGCGGTGTGGATATCTATTAGTCCGGTACAGTTTAAGTCTGAAATGTTTTCTAGGAAGGCGATCGCTCCTAGTCGATACAGTACTTGAGCTGCAAATTCTCTTGTTTCGATAGTGCTTTCTCTAACAGGTATTCCCGGCTTTCCGATATCTATAAAAAAATGCTTTATGGCCATTCCCCAGCCAAGTCTATATAGCTCAGCCTCTGAAGCGGAAGCTCTTTGCTCCTTAGGTAGCGAGTCTTTGTATACGCTCCAATAATCTAGAAATCTCATCATGTCTATGAATAAAGTCATTTTTGATATTGGGTCTTTAGGGAGTAAATCTAGTATTCGTATTAGCTCTGAGTTTGCTAGTTTTCTTAAATTTTGCTCCGCTGAGGGGGCCATATTTAGTATTCCTGTAAAATTAAAGTTGTGTTGGCCGAAGTCTTGTGGTTTGGCTATTTTGGCTGTATTTAATAATGTTGTTGGCGGTTGTTTCAATTTTTCTTCATGAAATGGTTTTTAAAGAGATAAAATTGCAGCGCTTCTAAGGCGTTTTTTTGGTTATCTGCTACGTAGTCATCTCTTGCACCTGTTTCCAAATTGCAGATTTGTTTTCCTCGCTTTAAATTTCGGGGGCGGAGAGCTCCGGGATGTTTTTCTTTACTTCAGAATAGCGGGTATCGCTTACCTGTCCCCAGCACTCTTGTTTCTTGGCCCATTCGGAGATCATTTTTCCACCAGCGCCGCGATGAAGCGCTTCATTTACCTCATGTGCCCAAATTGCTAGTTGCCTTTGCAGCTGCGGTGAAATGGCTTGTTCCTGCCAGACACGTTGAAAGTTGAAATTATTACCCATTTTGAGCGCGAGCACCGAGACCGTGTAGACCGTGATGTTGCCTTGGAATGCGGGGAACAAGGGTCTGATAATCTTCTGGGCAGACTTGAAGAGGATTGCCTTTGCAATCATTTCTTTGAACTGTTCTTGATGCGGGATCACATTCTCTCCAGCACCCTCTCGTTCGGCTAACTCATCCATGAATGCCTGAAAATTCTTCTGGCTACCCAACGCAACAATATGAGGTTTTTGCTCCCAAGTGAGCAGAAACTTCGCTAGATCAGGCTTGGTGATCTTGCGGAATGTCGGAATGGCAGCCTGCAGTTTTTTCTTTTGAACAGGTGTAGTCGTCTCCTTTTCCAGCATCACCTTGTAGCTTCCTGCTGATCGTTCGTAGAACCAGCGGCCCACACCATCCGGACAATATGTGCGCATGGACAGTTTTTCCAACTCACGGTGGAATGGCTTGTTTGCGGAAAGGTCTGACTGCTTGACGACATTCTGGCTGTTCGCATAGCGAGAAATATTCGAGATCAGCTCTTCGTCATCGCCTTGCCCATTTCGCAGCACGATGATCTTGGCTGGAACTCGTACATTACTCAGATCTATCTCAGGATTTTTCTTCTTGGCGAAGTAGATGGAGGCAGTCGTCTGCCCGCCGTTAACTATTTGCATACCCTGCAGCCACAGGATGCCCGTTGATCCATCTTTAGCACGGTCCAGTTTGGCGGCATCGGCCACAACAACGATGCCATTGTTGTATGCCATGAAACGGTCAGGATTATTTCGCAGGCTGTCGCGAATTCCCTTGTTCACCCCTTTGCTGTTTACCCCAAGGAATGAGCGTACGTTGGCTTCAAGAATACGCGGACCGTATTTTTCGTAGAGAAAGCGTAGTGCCTCACCAGGTACTGCTGTCAGAGCATAGTCATACTCGTCGTCACCTGAGCCCGGAACCCATACGCTTGGTAGCGCTGTCCCACAGAGGTCCTGAAAATTGACTACTAGTTCATCACGCGGTCGGCCCTGTTGCCAGTGGTTAAACAAGCGCTGAATATCCATGACTTCAAGTCGGACCTGCTTGCCTTCGACATCATGGGGGGCGTAGGTCCTTGTTTTGACCAGTGCGTCAGTAATTATGAAGATCCTTATGCTGTCGAGCGTCTTGAAGATACGTTCGACTTCCTTTACCAGCGCGTAGACATCATTGGTCTCATCGAGCTTTCCGGCTAGCTGCCCGGTTGCGCAGAACCTGAGAAACTGCAGGCCTTCTTTTGCCGCCTTGCCTACTTCTTGGTCGGGAAGGGATTCGATTTCGTCTAGTGCCTTATAGAGACTGACAAAAAGGTCGAGCCTGTCGGGGTTTCCATTTTCGTCTGTGGTTTCAGACACCGAGTAGCCACTGATTCTGACCTTATAGGCCGCGCTTTTCCCGCCGATGCTGCCTCCGACTTTTGCCTCGTAATGACAGACCGTTGGCTCGAAGGTGATGCCTTCATCTGCCATATGTGTCATTACCTGTTCGGTGAAAGCGGCCTCGGCAGGAACCGGCGCTGCACCTGGAGCCACATCTTTCTCTATTTCTTCTCTGATTGATGCCTGCGTTTCTCGCAGAAAGTCCATAAGTTCCATCAAACGACTCCAAGTTTCTCAAGCACATCCGAAAGAGGGTAGTCATCGACCGGAAGCAATGCCAGATCGAGTTCATACTGTGCTCGGCGAATGGGTGTAGGGATGTTGAAAGATGTCAGCCTAGGAAAGTCCGAATCCACGAGATGGATCCTGATCTCTCTTAGCGAAAAACGACGTGTGTAGGTTTCTGCCTGCATATCCAGATAGCCGACATGAAGCAGTGCCTGCTCGAAAAGTCTTGTCGCTGCAGGATCGGGCTCCAGAAGATGGCGAGTATTCGATACGTACTCGGGGAGCGTTATGCCAGCCTCGTTCGGTCCAAAGCGGAGCGCTGCAAGGAAGAGCTGCGGGCACTGGGAGTCGTCCAACTGGTCCAAAGAGGCAATCCTTACTGGAAAGCCTTCCGTGGCCAGTGTTGATTTGACCTCTATTGCACCTGTCCCCAGTTGGAAGTCATGCAGGCCGTCGAGCGGTCCTTTCCATCCATCAACTGCAGAGAAAAGCGGTACGCCTTCATCAAAAAGGTAACGCAGCAGGCAGATCTCACCTACAAGCCCCAGTTCGGCCTCGATGCTAAGTCCTTCACGGCCCCTGCGCATGAACTCCTGCCATCCGCGTACCCTTCCAAGCAGCCGTTGATACAGCAGCTCTTCAGGGCAGCTATCGGATGAGTCAATAAGCCCGCAGACATCTGTCACAACAGTGGCAAACAGTTCAAGATTACCCGCAGATTGGCGAACGACTGCAAGCCATTGATATTCGCCAGCAGTCTCGCCAAGAGTCGCTCTTTCCATGCGAAATCCCTGTCCTTGGGGTAGCTGTGAGGTCGGAGCTAACTTGGCACCCGAAAATCCAATCAGAATGGCCTCTTCATTTCCGGGAGCATGCCTGGCGGCTTTTACTCGACAGGTGCCTGACTGAAAGAGATCTATGGATCTCCATCCGGGGATCGATGCGTTACCGGGAAGCGCCCTCCAGGTACCCAGAATTTCGGTGCTACTCAGCGCCGCCATATTGCTGCTCCCACAGGAGGTTTGTGACGACATAGGGCACTGATTTGCCCGCATGGCTCGAAGGAAAGCTGATAGCAAATGCAATGATAGGAGTTTTAACGCCTGAAACGTCAGATTGCTCCGGGTCGAGAATAGATATCAGCAGCAGCCCTCTTTCGGGGGCAGGGACTATAGTGTCGGCCCCAAGGCCACGGATACGTCTGATGTAGGGACCGCTTGGAACCTCAGGCAATTCTCTGCCTCTTGAGCGACCCGGGTCGGGTTTCCAACTTTTCTGCGTCAACTCAAGTGCGGCATTCCATGCCGGCTCATCGATATCCAGCGCCTCGTCCTGAGGTGACAGCAGGCGGCCAATGGAATACTTATCGTCAGTATCCAGAGATTTGTTTTTTCGCTTCATGCGTTTGATCTGAAAGCCTGCAACGTTCTCCGTCTCCGCAACACCACCACCGATTACGGCAACAGTCCAAGAGGTAAGCTCGCCGATGCGACTCATTTCCTCTATGAAGTTCGCGAGTAGATCGCTTCTAACCTTCCGGGAATCCGGGTGCGTTTGATACGACCTTAGAAAGTCGACTACCGGATGCACCGGAACATTAACCCAATTCACACCGTTCCAGTTGTCTTTTCGGCCATTTCGGCTCTGAGAAGGGATTAAGGACGGCACTCCCAAGCTATCGGCAAGGAAGTTGAAAGCATCTAGGTTCTGTTCGAGCTTTGCAGGGTTTTTGAAGAAACTGACCGTTTCGACAATGTCACCGCTGAAAGATAGATGTAGGGTTTTTGCCGTCCGCATTTTCAGCGGTGATGTGACCATCAACACGGGATGGGACACTACCTTGAGACCATAATCGCGTGGCGTAAGGCCGCTATCCATCATGAAGTCGAATTCGGCTCTAAGCTCTTCGGCAGCATCGGCAATGTGTTCGAACCATTCGACAAGATCTTCCGTGGTGTAAAGGCGACACAAATCTAGGTAGCCTGGTCGATAGCCAAACCAGCGGCCCATTTGCATCAGTGTGTCGTACATCTTGGAGGCTCGGAGAAAGTAGCTGACGCATAGTCCCTCAAGTGTAAGCCCACGTGCCAGTTTGTCACCGCCGATGGCAATGACTTTTAGTCCCGTGGCGCTGTCGGCATAGTCCAATGCATCCTTTGCCGTACCATTGATCATGCGCACATCGATCTGTTCCAGCAGATCCGGTAGAGCCTGTTCTATCTCAATCCAGTCTGTAATTGTGCGGTGAGGCGACTCCGACGTTTGCTTTTCAACGCTGTCGCTAGTTGACAAGAAGTCACGGCTCCACAGGCTACGCAGTTCAGATAGAGCGCCCTGATGATCAATGCGTCGTCTGAGACGCTGTTTCAAATGCATAACGTAATCGTGGACTTGTCCGTGTACATGCTGCTGAACAAGGTTGAAGCGGGTAACGTGAATCAGCATGGAGCTGTGCTCTGCTCCCTGACCACGAAGTTGTCGAATTGTGCATGCAAGGATGAATGCTTGTATTGCCTCGATAAGTGAGGGCGGCATGGTATCTGGGGGCGTATGACTGCTTTTGTGACTAAGAGGCATCCAGCCACTCTTGCCATCTTCCGAGCATTGGTCCGTGACCGGGCGAACCAGATCGAGTGCACCGAGTCGCCCATTTTCGCTAGCTAGCCCGAAGACTTTTGACGGACCTACGTAACTGGATGGGGCTGAGAGATTGGTGATAAATGCTGCCGGGAACAGGTCTGGTCCTTCCTTGGTGGTTTCGCCTTGTTCATGGATATAGATGTTCGCAAACGGCGTGGCGGTGTAGCCGATATAGGCCTTTCTTGAAAAGGAGTGCAGTATCTGGCGAATGAGGCTGTTGATTGCCGTCGGCTCGTGTTCAAGGTCCGGCTGGCCGTTGTCGTCGACAACTTTCTCTCCTGTATCCACTGATGCATGGTCCGCCTCGTCGTCAACGATAAGAAGGGGGAGATGCGTTACCAGTGGGCGGCCAGTCTCCGGGTCTGTCGTTTCAGCCACATGTCTGTGAATCCACTTCAAAAGGCGCTGTAGGACTGTCTTGTTCTTCTTTACTACGAAAAGCCACGGCTTCTGTTCAGGCGATACGCCAAGGTTCTTTACGAACTTGGTATTGAAGTCACCTGTCTCTGTCCTATTGGTTACGTACTGCGGGCGTAGAGCCGGTGAAGGATCAATCTTTCCTACTCCAATGGCAACGTTGCCTTCACCCTCAATGGGGCTGGTCTCGTAGCCAAGAAATCCTTCATCCAGTCGCATTTGCGTTTGGGAACGCAGATTGTTGTGAAGGCCTGCCAGTACGATGATTATTTTGTAGCCGGCATCGGCAGCCTTGCAGATCAGGCCCGTATAGTTCCCTGTCTTTCCTGACTGCACATGACCAACCACCATACCGCGACGATCCCATGAGCCTTCGCGTTTCGGATCTTCGAGCATCGAGAGGATGTTATCGGTTGTCTTGTCGAGTGCTTCTATAGCGCTCCATGGCAGTTTCTTCTCCTGCCATTCTCTGTATCGCCGCCAGTAGCGCCACTCCTTCTTTCGCTCGCTGGTAAGCCAGGGTATGTGCCCGGCCATATCGACAAGCGACGAATCATCACCAACCCAGATACTGAATCGTCTAATTAGTTCGTCAGTGACAGCGGTGCGGTCGAGCCCTTCTGCCTTGTTCGGCATGATCTTCAGCACCATGTCGATCTTTTGCGAAATCAGGGTCGGAGTAATTGCTGACTTGTCCTGTTCGTCTGCAAGCATTTCTTGGACGATTTTGACCACACTCCATTTGTTGTCCTCGGACATTCGCTACGACTCCTTATAAATTGTCAGGCAGAGCATCTATCAAGTAAGGGAAGGCATGGAAGGGTTCTGTCGCTCGGAGTTGTTCCTTGGCGGAGGAGGCTGAATATCCCTTCCTCTCGACCATGCCGCGGTACATGACCATCAGAATCTCACTGACCTCGCTGGATGGTGTCTTCTCGAACCCCGTACACGGGGTATCCTTGTTTTCTGCCGTATCAATCCATATCCGCTGGACAGGAACGGTTTCTTCGATAACTCGCAGCATTGCCTTGATTTGGGGGAGCAATGTTCCTGCTTCATCCAGAACGTCTCTTACTGCAGGGTGGTCGCTATCTATTCTGTATCGCATTCCACTGGCGAGCCGTTCGACCTTCCATGCTTCAGCAACCTGCTTGTTGCCAAGCAATGTTGGACGTCCTCTATGGGCAAAAGCTCGTCTGGCGCGGGCACGGGTCGCTTCGGCTAAGCTGGTCAACCAGTCTCTAAGATAGATGGGGGGCCGTGCTGTGGACTTCCTGATATCGATTTTCCAGTCGGCATCTGCAGAGTTCGGGATATCAATCCGGATTCTGGCCAGGCGATGGGCTTCGTCCTTTGTCCAAGATCTACCGGTTCCCAGCCCAAGCCAGCTGCCTGCTACCAGAAGGCGTTCGTTGCGATAAACGTAGAATCCCTGTTGCGCTGTCCAGCCATCAGGGCCGCCCAAGCGCTCGAAGTCTTCAGGCGAAAGCATGTCCTTGTGCGGTAGAACATGGCATTCGGCCTCGATACCTCTGATGGATGGATGTTTGAATACTGGAGGGTTGTATGGCTTTCCCGGATGGTCCGTCATAAAGGGATCCCAAGGCCTTACGGGCTGACCATTGAGCAGAACTCTGAGGCGGGGCCTGCTTCCTTCAAGGTATCGGTGAAAGACCATTCCGAGATGCTGCTCCACCTTGTCGGCAAGGTTAAGAAAGTCCTGAACCGTACTTCCCGGCGTAATAATTCTGTCTAGTTCCTCCCACAGCACCATTGTTCCTTTGCCTGCATCAGAAAGAGGCTCCAGACATTTCTCCGAGCCTGGATGGGGGCCCTCTAGAAGGTGCCAGCCGCCATCATGGCTATTGGCTAGGTAGTCGAGGTCCCAGCGTAGAGACTGCATGTTGTCGGTGCCGATTGTCGCTACAGTCAGCCTGCGACACTGTGAGAAGGACGCGGTCTTGAGTCCAAGGCCAAAACGACCAAGATCAGACTTTGATCGCTCCTCTAGCGGGTTTCGCTCGCCCAGTCTCATGGCAAGATCAAGCCCGGCTGCTGACATTCCAGAGCCGTTGTCTAGGCAGATAATTCGACTCTCTGTCTCTGCCCAGATGAGTTCGACTCTGACTTCCGACGCACCTGCCGCTACACTGTTGTCGATAATGTCAGCCAGTGCTGTCTGTGTGTTGTAGCCAAGCCCACGCAGCGCCTCGACCATTGCGCTGGCCTTTGGAGGGGCATTTCGACTCTTGAATGACGGTGGCAAGTGAACTCTCCCTGTCGAGTATGTAGTGCCTAGATTGACTCTATCTCGTGTCTTTTCCGTTTCTGATAATGCGAGCTACAACATCTGCAATCTGTCGAGCCAGAAGTGGTGGAACTGCGTTGCCCACTTGATGGAATTGCTGCGTTCTGTTTCCGAGAAAGAAATAGTTGTCAGGGAAAGTTTGCAGTCGGGCGGCCTCGCGGACAGTCAGGCTTCTGCATTGTCTGGGATCATAATGAATAAAGTAGTGCCCGTCCTTGGCGATATGGCTGGTTATCGTCGTGGAGGGAATGCCCGATCTCTGTACCCGGAAGCGGTCGCTGAACTTTCCGGTCTTCCAGTTTTTATGGTCTGGTTCGAGTCCTGGCAGGTTGAAGTCATGGTGGCCTTTGGGCGAGTCCTTGTATGTCTCGGCAAAGGCGGTAGCGTAAACGTATCTACGCAGATCGGAGCTCATGTGCCCTCGTGCTTCGTGATTGAGCCAATACTTGAGCCTAGGATCCTGCAGCCAGCCATCGAGGTGGGTGCTTGTCACGCCATTCCATGCACTCTTTTTGAGAACACGTAATCCTCCCGAGTTCAGGTCTCTACCATCGTAGCTGCTGGCGAGAATGCCGAGTTTTGTGGCTAGACCAAGTCTTTCAGGCGTATCGGGTACCTGTAGAAGGCACTCTTGGTTAAGCTCCCTCAGATGCTCACGCACGGTATCTGCCCAGGCATCAGGAGAGTCCTTTACTTTGGTAAGAGTGCTTCGCAAGGGCGGTAGACAGCCGATGACCTTGTCTATTGATGGTCCTTGGACTGGTGATAGCTTGTGATCACCAAGAGCGTTTAGATACTCCTCGGAAACACCGAGAAGTATCACTCGATGCCTGGCCTGAGGAACGCCGTAGTTCTCGGCCCGAATGATGTAGTTGCTTGGTTCGATGCTGTCCGGGTCAGCTCCGCTTTCGTAGATATCATCGGCTACCAGCGAACAGATCCTGTACTTTGGCCCGTTTTCGCTTTCTCCCAATGCTGCGTCCGGGTCAGCGAGGTCTCGCAGGATCTGTGGAAACATCTGCTCGCCAGCTACTTTCGATGAAAGAATCCCTTTCACGTTTTCCATCACGAAGACTGCGGGTCTTTTCTTTTGAATGATCCTCAGGTATTCGCGATAGAGAAAGTGTCGATGATCGTCCTCTGCTCGATAGTCCAGTTTTCCGCGATTTCTTGCACGCCCGACGATTGAGTAGGCCTGGCATGGTGGGCCGCCGATCAGAACCCATGGTTTGGTTTCGTCGAGGCGATGTTCCAGCATTCTGTCGAGCCGGATGTTGCCTTCTTCTGTACCCAGCTCCAGCAGCTGCGCCTCGTTGTCAGCATGCTTCCAGGCCTCAAGACTTCTGTTTGTGTAGGGCTCCGCTATATCTGCTGTTTCGCAAAAGTTGTAATAATCCTCTAGGGACTCGGGTTGTTTGTTTTTCAGCAGCCGGTAGAAAGCCCGGAGTCGCAGGGTGGAGCGAGCCGAGATCTCCATCTCGGCTGAGACCTTGATCTCGAAGGTCTCAGCATTGTTGCTGGAGTGAGAGGAAAAGCCCTCTCCGAGACCGCCTGGGCCAGCAAAGAGATCCACGACCTGGATGGGATAGCTACGACTCATGAAACCACGCTGTTTTGAGGAAGTACTAAATGGATGTCGTCGACCGCGCCACAAGATCCCGCATGATGGCTGGCATCAAAGGGAAGGGCACCAAGCCGGAAATGACAGTCAGGCGCTTTCTGCACGCCCATGGCTACCGGTTCCGACTTCATCGCAAAGACCTGCCGGGAAAGCCGGATATTATACTGTCTAGACTCAGGGTCTGTATTTTTGTACATGGGTGTTTTTGGCATCGCCATGTTGGATGTAAATATGCTGTCATGCCCAAGACACGAGTCGATTTCTGGGCGGCTAAGCTTCAATCCAATGTTGAAAGAGACTTGACGGTATTGCAGAGGTTGGAGAGTGATGGATGGAACGTTCTGGTCTTGTGGGAGTGCGAGCTCAGACATCCTGAGACCGCCCTGCTTGCGTTGCTTGAGCGCCTGAGGGCTCTTGAGTAGTGCGGCAGATTGCCGGTGAGCATCCCAGCGCTCCGATGTGTTCACAAGGCTTCGTCGAGGGCGGTTAGAATGCTTAAAGCCCACGGGTGGCATTCCCATCCACCAGGCCCGCTTCTCTTCAGGTAGTGGCTTAGGGAGCCCGTAAGTAGCTTGTTGATATCCGCGACAGGGTATCCAAGTACCAATTCAGCGTGGGCAGCTCGGTCCCCCGGGTTGTCTGCAAAGTATCTCAATAGGTCCAATGCGATCGTTCCGAGTTTTGCCGTGCGCTCCAAAAGCGTGTTCTCCCCAAGTGAGGAAGTGCGACCTTGTGGCGGGAGAAGAAGCTCTTCGACCCATACTGATTCGCTCAGAGATTCGGCGAGGTCCGAAATCACTGCGCCACGTTCTATGGTGCGGTAGGCGCCTATAGTTTCTTGGGTGCATTCGGCCTGTGTTCTCAGGACTTGGTCATCTACTTCTGGTTTTTGCGCCTCATCTGCTGGTATCCAATCCCAGTCCAGTGTTTTCTCATCTTCGATGGATATGGCTGTATCGATCTCAGGCTCTGTATTTTCAGCAGATGGATTTGTATTCGTAGGGGGGGGCGGTGTGCTGGATCTTTCGCTGAAAAGCAGCTGCATCTGTATCAGCTTGCTCAGGCGTTCTGAGTCGTGCTTTTCGCGCAGGAAATCTACTAGCAGGCCGCGCGCTTCATTCTCTAGGCCAACAGATACCAGCGAGGAAGATGCGCGTATAACGCCATGAGGCAGATTTTCCCGGAAGCAGGCACGAAGTAGTTCTGCGCACTCATCGATGTGAGTTGGGAGTGACTTTGGTAGTACGCGCATGACAAGCTCCACCCAGTCGTCAAGCTTCGTACTCCCATGGTAGAGGGCCGCATCGTGTTCGGTTTCGATATGGATACAGCCGTCTTCTAATGGCCAGAGCAATTTTCTGTAGGTGACGACAGGCCGCCCCCCATCCATTCTGAGGGGGCGTATGATGCGGTCGATTTCCTGTCCGCGAGACATCACCCTTATCGCTACTTCCATATCCCTATCGCCTAAACGGAAACTAACAGCACTCGATGTCGTAATGCTGGCCACATGCAGTATCATGCCTAGAAACGACACTGCTTCCAAGGGGCTCTATTCGAGCGTTGGATGAGCATTTCTCGGTGATCCCCTAATCGTTTCCAGATCAATAGGGTGGTGAGGCGATAGTAATACCGGGTGGCGTCGGAATGATCCTTCAGGTGCTGAGTGAGAAACCAGCGCACATGCTTGGGCTGCCAGGTCCAAGGATTATAGCGTTGCCATCGCTGTTGTATGGCCGCCTGGATGATTCGGGCTTGGTGGCCACGTTCTCGAACGTATGTTCCGTCTCCGCTCGTTTGGCTTCGTCCTGTGCATTGCGTTGCACCTTGGGAGCTATGCGTTGTGCAAGCAGCTCGTTGGCGTTCGCTAGCGAGAGCTCTGGGTAGATGCCCAGCCCCATATTGATACTGTTTTTGGTTGCCTGCTTGCGGTAGTTGAAGTTCCACAGCATCGAGTCATTGCTCCTGACTCGGAGCTCAAGGCCATCACCATCGCTGAGGACGTAATCCTTGTCTTTTGCCCTGACTACCTTGAGCTGGCGGTCGGAGAGGCGAAGGGCTAGGGCAGGCATGAGAGCTACCTCTGACACCGTTTTGGTATTCCGAAAAATAGCACCGGAAGGCTTGGAATACCATTTGGAATACCCAAACGGCTGGAACTCAAAAAAACTCTGCAGAGCCCGGTAGCGCTTAACTCCTTGATTTTACTGGATTTCAGACACAAAAAAAGACGTCCGTGGACGTCTTTAGATGATGAAGTGGTGGGCCGGGGTAATCTGAATTAGTCAGTTAACATACTGATTTTAATGTGAAATTTACAGTTAGGTATTTGAATGGAATACCTTTTGGAATACCCGTCGATGAGTTTGAGCTCGGAGTTCAAGTATTTTTGTCCTAGATACCTGATGCTCATGGGCAAGATTATCAAGGGAGGCGTTAACATCGTGGGTAAGCACAAAGTTGTACTGTTTGTTTCGGAGGCTTTCTCGCGCTATTTCTGGGTGCACCAGCGTATTTTAACTTTCTCCAAGTAGAGTGTTGCCGCTGACCGAAAACTGACCCGGTCAGTTTTCAATCAGCGCCGACAGGGGAGGGACTGGCAGGGCTTTCAGCCGTGGGCGAAACGCGAGAGTTGTATGGCATCACCGACAACGGTCTGTGCGACGCCCGTGACCTGGAGAAAAAGTACCTCACCGAGTTGATAGAAAAGCTCAACAACGCTTTCGGAAAGGACATCACCGATACAGATCAGGTGGCCTTCGCGGTGCATGTCGCCGAAAAGCTGCGCGGCGTTGTCATTGCTCAGGTGCAGAACAACACTATGGACCAGGCGATGAAGGCTGACCTGCCGAGCAAAGCAATCCAGGCTATTGCCTGCGCCATGAGCAGCCACACCAGAATGGCTACCAAGTTGTTGAGCGACGAGTCCACGCGAAATGTGTTCCTGGCGGTGGTGTATGAGTTGCTGAAGAAGGATGCTGGGACTGACCTACTCGGTTCGGCGCGGGTTTAAGTGGGTATGACAAAAAAACGAGATTTAGGCAAGCTGAAGGTTCACTAAATCTGTTCACATCGCTGTTTTATTTTATGTCGATGTTGGCTGAATCCAAGGTGGCAGATGGCGCAATATCATGAAGTGACAATTGTAACTTATCCCACTGCCAAGTCGAGGTTTGAGTACTTGTCTCGATGGTGTCGCTGCGACCAGACACCTTAAAGGGCATCGGGGGCGCAACCAGTGGCAGTTTCGCCACCATATGGTTTACGCAGGCGCGCCGAGCCAGCAGGAACCGGAGGCTACAGGCTGAGGTCAATCTATCGTTAGTCCAAGTAAACGAAAGAAAAGACGTGGCACTACTTTTTCCCATGCGCCAAAGCCGTTTGATTGATCAGCCATGCTTTGCAGAGATGGAAGAGGCGTTGGGTCTACAGGCCGAACGCCAAAAGTCTGAGTTGCCTTAGTAGGTGTAAGAGTCTTCGTCCTGCAAGCACACCTGCATCGGCGTCAGGAAGCCGATCTCGATATGATTACGCTCTACAAAAGGCTGAGTCATGCAGCAATTCAGATAAGTGTGGGTATTTCTTGAGCAGGGGCATGGAAAGTCTGGCGCATGCACGCCCGTGTGGTGAGCGGCAGGTCGACTGGTTTTCACCGCCCAAAATTGCTGCCTGGGCGTCTTCACTTCCTGAAGCACCGCTTCTAGCATGGAATATCTATAGTGGTCGTTGTCAGGGTCAATTGGAACAGAAATTTTCCTAACCGGATTAGCCACTGCGTCAAAGCTGATGAGTTCGAACTCATTAACGACATCGTAGCAAAACTCGCCGCCATAGATCTTCCGCTTTCTGTGGCCACAACTTCGCATTACCGATCTAGGTTCGCCACAGATGCTGCAGGACTTTTTCTTTATGATTTCCCTTGTGCTGAAAAAAATCTTGTAAGGAAACAACGCTTGCCAACTGGATACCGCATTGTCTAGAAACGCCAGGCCATACTCCCCCCTCACGTGCTCTTTATTGTATTGGATATCGGAAATTGTGATTTCCAGTTGTTCTAACAAGCACCACGCGGAGTAGTACGTGCCAGACTTCAATAAGTCGAAAATTTTCAGATTGAGTAGATGACAATCCAAAAGAGCGTGGTACACCCAGATCCTATTTTTCTGGCTGTCATCCTGAGTCTGAGTTTTCAGGTCGTCGAGTTGAGACAGGTAGTGCTCGCAGTCAAAGTCGATTTTCCACCAGTCATGGAGTAGGGCATCTATTTCGGAGAGCAAGCAATCGGAAATCATTATTTTTCCAGTTCCTTGACGATCTTCAAAACGTCTTTAGCCTTGCCGGATACTTGGTATTTCTTCTTGCTTTTTCCCTTGCCCTTCTCTTTGATGACGCTGATGCGCAGTTCAATGTCGTCGGATTTGTATTGCCTAAGTTTGTCCTCCACGAAAGCTGAAAGCACGGCGACAAAAATGGGTACTGCGACGTCAGTGACTAGGTAGGTACCGATGTCGACGATGATGCTGTTCATCTGCGAGTAATGGAGGTCTTCCCCATCCCCTATGATCTTGACTTCCAGATCGTCGGTTTCCCTTTCTCTCAGGTACTGCATGAATTCAACCGCATCCGCGCCAACAATACCTACGCCTTCCTCTGGGATAGGTATGAGCAATGCAATGGTACTTTCGCGTTCGATGCCCTCATCAATGATGCGTGACTCCGCGCTATGCTCCCCGATTTCCTCTTCGAACGTTTGAGCTCTCATTACGACTCCATGGTTAATCAAAAAAAGCAGTAGCGCCCGATCTGACTTGGATAGCCTGGGCAGCAGCCCTTAGCAAATTTGCGTCGAACACAAGTGGGCCAAGAGAGAAGCCCTTCGACCCAGGTTCCCTGAGCCAATCGAATGAGTGGCTTCATGGTAGGCGTGCTGGACAGCGTTACCACCCGAGAAAGGGTAAGATCTTGCGGGTTTCAATGTCCATACTACTAATTGGACATGCTGGTGTCTAACCGTCTATCTAGCGCATTACCGTCGGTTGCGGGCGATTTTCGATTCTAGCTGGCAGGTGCCGTCTCCACCCCATCCGACTGCACATTCCATCGACAGCCCGACTAGTATGGTGTTTCAGAAATACCGCTGAAAATTTGAGCTAGGCATCTGTAGATGGTCACTATCTAAGGGCATCGACATGTGCCGACCAGCAACCGTCATTGCCCTTTCCGAAACTGTAAAGTCGGAACTGCTACGCCGGATCAAGCTTCGCAAAGGTGCTCAGGATGCTCGCCTGCGAGCGGAAATAATTCTTGCGTGTGCGGCAGGCGAATCAGGCAATGACATCGCTCAGCGCTTGGCACGAGTAAGGATGTAGTGTCACGGTGGCGCCAGCGCTTCTCTAAATTGGGGCTGCTGGGACTGAACGATGAACCACGCTCTGGCCGACCACGTACCATTCCCGATGAGCAAGTTCAGCAAGTGGTAAACCAATGCTGCAAGGCAAGCCCGACGGCTCCAGTCACTGGAGCACGCGGCGGATGAGTCGTGAGACGGGCCTATCTCCTGCGAGCGTGATATGTATTTGGCACGCGTTCGGGATCAAGCCGCACTTGGAAAAGACCTTTAAGCTTTCCACTGATCCGTTGTTTGTCGACAAGGTTCACGACATCGTTGGCTCTACTTGAACCCACCCGAGAGAGTCCTGGTGCCTTGCGTTGATGAGAAGAGCCAGATCCAAGCGCTGAACCTCACGCCGCCGGGCTTACCGCCTTTCCCTGGCAACTCTGCAACCCGCACACATGACTACACGCGGCACGGAACGACCTCGCTGTTTGCTGCCCTGGATGTGGCTACCGGTGAGATGATCGGCCGACTCAAACGCCAACATCGCAGCACTGAGTTCCTCGCTTTTCTGAGAGAAATCGATGTGTCAGTGCCTGCCGATATGCCAATTCATCTGATCATGGACAACTACGCGAATCACAAGACCGACAAGGTCAGGGCGTGCCTTGCGGCGCGGCCGCGCTAAAGGTGGTCGCGTCTGCGTGTAGTGGCGGGCACAACTGCCCTTAATGCTGAAGTTCGAAAGATGTACTCGCCATCCGCTGATACACCTGTGATCAAACACTGCTCCGATGTTACAGTCAGGGCCGAACAGAAGGTCTTGGGCACGAGAAAAAGGAGTAGTCGTGGCACGTCCCCTTCATAAGGTCAAACTTCATGGAGCGCTGTATTCCCGACGTCCGGCCGTCGAAGCTGAAATCCAATACCTCGAGGTCATAGGCGCTGCTGAGCTTGAGCGTAGAGCGTCCGACTGCTCACGGACATCTCCCGATTTTGTCTCGCCGGAAGCGTTGGTGCATTTTGTGCGAAATGTAGAATCCGGAATTCATCGTGAAACGCTCACCGAGCGCTTGCTTGAGCGTCTCCACCTTCTCCTGCCCCGCGCTGATGACGCTTCGCTTACGAACGCAATCATCCGAGCAACACGACTCAATTGGGCTGTCCTGGTCGGAGTGATACAGGGCGCAGCAGCAAGAGCGCGCCACTTCGCAGACTGACTAGACCGCTTCCACCGACTTCCGCTCACTCAAATGGCCTATTGGCATCTTTTATAGGGTAAGATCGGCCTCGAAAAATGGTATTGGCCCAATTAACCCTGGGATGCAAGGATGCAAAGATGAGCCTAACCCAAGTTTTTAACCAAGCGCGTCTGTCCGTCAGAGACGATTGCGTTATTTGGGGTGGAAGGGTACTCAAAAGCGGTGACAGTAAGGCATACCCGCTTTTGAGGTCTCTGTGATGGCTAGTCGCGGAGCCTCAGTTAAGCTAGGCATCTTTGTAAAGATTACCAATCCTCTATATTTGGGGTGGGGCATTGGAAAGCTCCTTGGGGTGTCTCAATGTACTGCGAAAGTCCAATACTTTGATGCACCGGGGGGCATACTGCCTGACCCTGTCGAAGTGCCATTTTCTCAAATCATCCAGGCGAGATTGCCAGCGCAAACTCGAGTCTATCGTCGGACAGCAGAGCTCCATTGGCAGGTCGGTCGTGTGCTTGAGGATGATGGTGCGATCATTTTTGTGCAGTTTCCCAATGGGGAGATGGAGAACCTCGCGGCCGAACAGTTGCAAGTCCGGTGGAGTTGGCCACTTAACGATCCTCTGCCTTTATTGGCAGTTGAGGCCACTGAGACGCCGTTCCTAGCCGATGCGAGGGCAAATTTTGTCCGTGCTGTGGCTAGTCAACATCATGCAGTGGCAGGTGTTTCGGCTGCTCTCTGTTCTTCGATCGATCTCGTAGATTACCAGTTTGATGTCGTACGCCGGGTCCTCTCGGACCCTATTCAGCGGTATCTATTGGCAGATGAGGTGGGACTGGGGAAAACGATCGAGGCGGCGATCATCGTGCGGCAGTACTTTATCGACGATCCTGCTGCAAGGGCGGTGCTGATTGTCCCACCTGCCTTGGTGTACCAGTGGCGTCGTGAGTTGACAGTCCGGTTCGGTCTCGGGGCTGAACTGGATGACTTGTTGCATGTCATTGCGCATGACGACCTGAAGCGATTGTCTAAGGTGATTGCTAACGCCGGCATGTTGGTGGTTGATGAGGCTCACCATCTGTCCAAGCAAGCTACCGCTGAACAGCGCGAACTGTATGAGTTACTGCGATCCCACGCACTTTCCTTGCCGCGGCTGTTACTGCTGTCGGCGACCCCGGTCTTGGGCAACGCGGAGGAGTTTCTTCGGGTTCTACACCTACTGGACCCGGTAGTGTTTCCGCTTGATGACCTTGACGGCTTCAAGCGGCGCATTGCATCCCGCCAAGTCATTGCGGAAGTGGTTTCGACGCTATTGCCTGAAAACGTCTGGGGTCTTGGCCCCGACCTAGAACGATTGCTAGAGAGCTATCCTGACGATCCTCTGCTAGTGGAGAAGGTCGGTACCCTGCAAAGCGTATTGGATACTTTTCCTGACGAGGAAAATGCTCGGTTCTTAGCTGCTTTGGAGGATCTCAAGACCCACTTGGTAGAGAGCTACCGACTGCACCGCAGGCTCCTGCGCAACCGTCGTACATCGGTACCATGGGCCACGCCTCGACGAGCTGGGATGCAGTCAGTTGCCTTTAGTGGTGAGGCTACTGCGACGTGGCGCGATCGTTTGGAAGCCTTGCGCTTGGCGTTGGCAGCCTACGGATCATTTCCCCCTGTCTCCCAGTCGCTGCTCCAGGCAGCCGTTCACCCCCATTCGGGACAATCGCTACTCCAGGCCTTGACGCGTGCTGGACTGGATGAGCCTGACTTGCTCGCTCAGGCGAGAGGTGTTGATCATGCGGCTGAACGTCTACTTTCCGACCCCGCGCGGGTAATTGCGTTGTGCGGTCAGGTCCGCATGCTCCTAGAAAACCCGGCGGTCCAGGTTGTCGTCTTTTGCGATCGGCTACAGGATGCCGATCGGGTTGCTGATGCCTTGGTTCGCGAGATAGGTGACAGAGTCGCCCGTCACGAGCCGGTCGAAGTGGACGAAGATGGGGAGGTAACTGCGCTTGAGTGGGAGCAGTTTCTTAACTTGCCCGACCGGGTGCGTGTACTGGTATGTGATGCACGTGCTGAGGAGGGCGTTAATCTGCATGGAGGGCGCAAGGTGGCCGTCCATTATGATCTGCCATCATCTCCGAACCGCATTGAACAACGATTGGGGAGATTGGATCGCTACGGAACCGGCGACCTTATCGTGTCTTATGTCTTGCTTGATGAGGCGAATTCCGACGAAGCTGCTTGGGCTCAAGTCCTGGATAGTGGTTGGGGGGTCTTCCGTCAATCGGTGGCAAGCCTACAGTACCTAATCGAGTCGACCTCTGAGTCGTTGGCATGCAGCTGGTCCGAGCAGGGCACTGCAGCCCTCCAAGTTCACGCGGATCAACTCGGCGGACCAGGCGGCTGGGTTCAGCGTGAAGTGCGGCAGTTGAATCACCAAGATAGCCTGGATGCTCTGGCTAGCCGGGAAATTCCCGGAATGGACGCGCTGGAGGATGTAGATAGCGATTGGGCGGAATGGCGTGCCGCTTTCAACGCGCTAGCGGTAGATTCGCTGCAATTTGTCTCGCGTAACGAGAGCGAATTAGGCGGCCAAACTACGGATACTCCGTTTCGAATTGGTTATGCGTATCGCGACGGCGGGAGAGCAACTCTGTTACCTCTGGCGGGTTTCCTCAAGCATTTTTTGGCGACAGTGGACCAGAGTGCAATCGGTGGAAGCGCTCGTTTTCCGCTGAGTCACCTCTATGCGTTCAAGCGAAACACCGTCACCAATCGTCGAGGGCTGGCGCAAGGATTACGCCTACTTCGCATCGGCGACCCTCTTGTGGCCTCGCTGGAGCAATTCTGCAAAACTGACGACCGCGGTCGTGCATTTGCGGTTTGGCGGGCTAATCGGCAGTACGAAGTCAGCGATCCCAGTGGGGCCGATTTGTACTTTCGTTTTGACTTTATGGTGCGTCCGGCACTCAACCTGGCGAACGAGAAAACATTGCCTCTGAAACAGCATGCACTGGCTCGTAAGGCCAGCACCTTGCTGCCTCCTCTAGTCATGCGAGTTTGGGTGCACGGTAATGGAACGATTGAAACTGAGCCCAGCGAGTTTTTGATTAGCGGGTATTCCCCTGCGTTGAAGGGCGATCGACGTGATTTCAATCTGAATTCTCACCGCTGGCGCAGGTTACCTGCGGGCATCAAGTCGACCTGGTTACGCAACTGGAGCGGACTGTGCGGGAGTCAGAGGGACATCGCCACAACCGCAGTGCGGAGCGCACCGGCATATATCGAGCATATACAGAGCGCGTTAAACGCCTGCGCTCAGGAGCGTCGATTGCGCCGGGCGCAAGGTGAGGCGAGGGCTAGTCGCCTGCAAGGACTGGCCCGACAACAAGAACTAGACGAACTGCACCAGGCTGAAGAAATGTATGCGGCGCTAGAGGCAGCCATAGCTAATCCTAGTCTCGACTTAGATGTGGTAGGCGCAGTCTTCTTGTCTTCTATTTCGCCCTTTAACGAATGACCTTCACTATGTTCTCTGAGTTCGACCTGCGCGAAACCCTGGCCCATTGGCCAGACAGTCATGTCTATCTAGAAGGTGAGACCGCCGCTGACAGCCTTTTGGGCCGTGCTCAGCAATGCCTGCGGGAACTGTTGGGTCAGCGTGGAACAGCCACCTTTATTGATCTGATCGCGCTGTTACGACATTGGCTGCTAGCCCAAGCCAAGGGTGGGGCTCGGGCTTGGCTGCAAGTTCCCCTTGCTGCACCTTGGCCAGCCAGTGAAGTTTGGCACGAGCAGGGCTTTGAAGTGGCGGTGATTGGGGGGGCTGCTCAGGTACGTCCGATCTACCCCCGGTTAGAGTGGCTGGGTGAGCAGCAAGATATATTTGACGACGCGTTCAATGGTGTCGAGGCGCGCCTTCACACCTGGGTAACGGCGGATCCACCGCTACGCACTCTGTTGGGTAAAACAGCGTACACCGGTCCAGGTCAACGTGAGGCAATTCGGGCGCAGATGCACCTGCCCGCAGACATGACACTAATTGCCAATTTGCCGACTGGTAGTGGCAAGTCGTTGTTGGCCCAGATTCCCCCGCTGTTAGGCGGTCAAGGCACTTTGACCTTGGTGATCGTGCCCACTGTAGCGTTGGCAATCGATCAAGGCCGTCGAATGGCAGAACTCCTTAAAGCTCGCGATTCCCATTGGACGGAGCGCCATCTGTCTTTTCACAGTGGCCTGTCGGTAGAAGAGAGGGCTTCCATCTTCCTCGCCCTGCGCAGTGGCGAGCAGCGGGTCCTTTTCACCTCCCCAGAAGCCGCCACCGGTTCGCTGCGCAGCATCTTGCTCGACTGTGCATATGAAGGTCGTATCTCACACATTGTGATCGATGAAGCGCACTTGGTGGTAACTTGGGGCAGCGGATTTCGTCCGGCCTTCCAGTTGCTGCCTGCCTTCATAGCCAGCCTTCGTCATGCGCGCAATCCTGAATCGCCGCAGGCCATACGTATCGCACTAGCCTCAGCCACCCTTACTCCGCATACCGTCACGAGCTTGCAAGCTCTATTTGCTGGGACTAACGGTCATTGCGTGGTTTCTGGGATTTACCTGCGACCCGAGCCGCGCTACGCGATGAAGGCGATGGTCTCTCCGGCGGAACAGGTGAATCGCGTTCTGGAAGCGGTGATGAAGTCGCCACGGCCCTTCATCCTTTATGTGACTAGGCCTGATGAGGCTGAGGAATGGACGCGTTTATTGATTGAGAATGGACTGGGTCGGATAGCCGCCTTCACCGGCGACACGCCCCCGCAGCAGCGTCAAACTCTGATCTCGGCCTGGGACGCCAACACGCTCGATGGCATGGTAGCGACTTCAGCATTTGGCCTTGGAGTGGACAAGAGCGACGTACGGACGGTAATTCACGCCACGCTGCCTGAGTCGCTCGATCGTTTTTATCAGGAAGTTGGGCGAAGCGGACGAGACGGCAAAGCCTCTGCAAGTCTGTTGCTTTACACAGAGCAGGATTTTGAACAGGCCAAGGAGATGTCTGGTCCGACTCTGATTGGTAATGAGTTGGGCTATGACCGATGGGAATCTTTGCTCGACGATCCGGCTCGCCCGGTTACGCGGGACGGTGAGATTTGGGTTGATCTCAATCGGCTGAGGGCCAAATTGAGCGTAAAGGGGAGGATGAACCGCATCTGGAATCTGCGAACGCTCAACCTAATGGCCACCGCTGGTCTCATCGAAATCACCGCGTTGAGTTCTTTGCCACCCGGTAGCGGTAATTCTAGTGAGGATACGGAGTACAGCGATTCCCAAGTAGCCTATGCGGGCTTGCGAATCCGCCATCCGAATCACCGTGATCGTGCAGTCTTTGAAGAGCAAATGAATGCAGCCCGAAACGGGCTGCTTCTGGCTACGGATAAGGCATTTGATCTGATGGCGCGGACTGCCACGTCTCAAGTAGAGATATCGCATGCACTAGTCCAACTCTATGGTTTGGCACTACCCAACCAATGGGGGCCGGTGACGGCATATTGCGGAGGCTGTAAGCAGCACTGGGCTGGTAATCGCATGCCCCTGCGTCGATTGCGTCCGTTCGTAGCGAGAATCGCCCAGTTTTCACTCCGCATCGAGCAATGGCCAACACTCCAAAGCTTCCCGCAGGACCAGCCTAGCTTGGTGTTTGTTGCGATTCACGATTTGATACGCAATTGCGCTGATAGCCGCTCGTGCTTCGCGTTGATGCTGCAAAAGGTACGCCCCCACTCCTTGCTAGTGCCACAGTCGATTAGCAACGTCCTGGTCGAAGGGCTGATTGAGCAAATGGCAATAACGCGCAGCGACACCTTTGTCGATCGCTTCGACCCTCTCGATTCCATCGCCTTGCATGGGGCTACTGACGAAGTCCGATTCATTCTGTGGGCTGAGTCGAAGATCACAACTCAGGCTGCTACAGCATTGCGTACCTCTCCTAGTGCGATGACTGTCGTCTTTATCGACAGCCAGTTGCCGGACCCGTACCGGCCAGAACGATCTTGGGTTTCCATAATTGCCCATGCAGATGAGGAAATGGTCTTGCGGAAGTTGATTGCATGAGCCTTTTGAACATTACCAATGACGGATTGCCCAACATCCTCGTCGCACTGCATGCGACAGTGTTGCGTGCAGCCAAACCGATTCCCGAAACCGAGTTGCTAGAGACTGTAGCTCCAAGCGCGCTCGTTGACGACGAAGGGAAACAGGCACGTAACACCTTGAACCGCTGGGTGGAACTTGGATTGTTTGTTCGAGAGGAGGGGCTTGTTTTCGTCAAAGACCGCCTGCCCTCTCGGAACCTCTCCATGCTGGAAGTCTTACCATTCACGCGGCGGATGGCTTGCCGCCAAGCTTTGGCGGAGGAGAACAACCCGGATATTTGGGCTAGCCAAGGTGCTCGGGCTGCCGATTTAACGCGGTCGCTGGCATGGATGCTTGCACAGGATATCTATCGTGCATCCTTCGACCAGTTTGAAATGCAGGAGTCACAGCAGATCCTCGATCCAGAGCGGCTGTTGATGCGCAACTCTGGACGACGGTCTGGCCTTCAATTCTGGGCGCCGTTTCTTGGGTTTAGCCGCCATCCCTTTGCTGCCATTGACCCTACTGTGGCAGTACGTGACGCCTTGAATGAGGTTCTCATACCTGGTTCAGGCATGCCCGCGGAAAAGTTCGTAGAGCGCCTAAGTGCAGTCTTGCCGGTGCTGGATGGAGGACGCTGGCAGCGAGAGGTCCTAGAGTATGTTGACCTTGCTGCTTTGCCATTGCGCCAGCCTGGGCAGATCTCCACGGCATTGTCTCGGGCGCTGCTAAACCTTTGGAATAGCGGTGAACTACTTCCTCAGCAAAAGGCCGATCTCGGCAGTTCCATCACGCTCACTGGCGCTAACGGAGCGCGCAGTGACCTGACCTTCCAATGGATCACGCGGCCGGCGCAAGGAGGCGAGGCATGAGTATGCTGCAACAATATTGGCCGATATCTGACCATGCCGCCGAGTGCCTACGCACGGAGGCTGAAACCGTCGATGAGGCCCTGCTCTTAGCCGTCCATGAGCCAACTACGTTGTTGCGACGGTCGGCTCAGAGTGGGCTTGAGGTATCGGCTGATGAGATCGCCCTGCTGGATGAACTGATGCGCCCCGTTACGGATGGTAGCGCTGTAGTTGTCGCCATTACGGGCGCCTCCGGTGTTGGCAAGTCCCATATGGTGCGCTGGTTGCGCGCCCAGTTGGAGCGACATCCCCGTCGCAAAGAATTGGTGGTCGTTTCGATTCCCAAAACCGCTAGCCTGCGCCGCGTTGTCGAGTTAATCCTCGAGCCTCTCGCCAACGAACAGTACGAAGCTCTAAAGCGTGAACTACAGCGTGCTTCCGAGGCGTTGACACCGTCCACTGCGGCGGAACTTCTGGCGGCAGCCATGGGCGAGGGGTTGAAGGAATACCGTGAGCGTACCGTTGAACTGGTTCAGAACTCACCATCGGAAAACGGTGATCTCAAACCTTTTGTTGCTGTAGCTGAGCACGCTCGCAGTCTGATACTGTCGCCTGAGGCGCGTGACCTCTGGCTGAGCAAGGTGCTGCTTCGTATTGTCGGCGCAAGCTTTGGCGGCACTTCGAACCCAGTAGATCGGCAGTTTCGCGATGTGGACCTGGAGCCACCAGAAGACGCACCAGGGCAAGACCTGCCACATCGAGTGCAGTCGGCGCTAGCGTTTCTAGGCAATGCTAACGGCCGATATCGAAGCACTGCCGCGGAAATCTTGCAGGAAGTACTAGATAATGCTTTGCGCACCGTTTTCCGGGTCACTGAGGCTTTGCAACAAAAGTCCATCCAGGACGTGGTTGATGACATTCGCCGACAACTTCTCACGGATGGAAAGGAACTCGTACTCCTGATTGAGGACTTAGCGGCCTTGTCGGGAATCCAGCAGCCGTTGCTAGATATCATGATTGCCGAGAGCGATGAACACGGACGTCGGGTACGTGCACCGATACGTACTGCTGTTGCCGTGACTGATGGCTTTCTGGCTGGTCGGCAAACCGTCTTGACTCGCGCTAAGGAGCAGTGGGTAGTCCCTAGCGAGGGGCTATCCGAAGAGCTGATTATCGGCAAACTTGTGGAGTTAACTGGGCGCTACCTCAATGCCGCGCGCTGGGGGGTTAGGTACCTTAAGCGTGAGTTCTCTAAGGCTTCACTAGCCGGTACTGATCTGTATGCATGGGTGCCTACGTTCGATGAGCCGCTGGATACTGATGCTGCGGAACGGTTGGATGCGTTCGGTCGTAGCGGCAGGGGCTATTCGCTGTTTCCGTTCAATGTGAACGCTATTCGCGGCCTTGCCGAGGTTGCAATGAAACTGGGTGGAGTTTGGAACTATAACCCAAGGGCCTTCATTAATGAGGTTCTGCGTAAGACCCTCGCTGAACGGCTCTCCTTCGTGGAAGGGCAATTCCCGCCGGCCGGATTCAAGTCTCCGAGACTGATTGCTGAAGTGCGTACCGAACTGCAGCGCAAGGGATATTCACAAGTTCAGTCGCAAAGGCTTGAAGTAGTACTGCATTATTGGGGCGGCAGACCTACCAGTTTGACGGCACGTGCGCCTATCTCTAAGGTTGTTTTCGAGACATTCTCATTGCCCTGGCCGTTTGGCACTGCCGGCGCTCCCGAGCGTCAGCCCACGGTGTCGACCACGCCAAGTAACTTAACTGTGGGGACTCAGCAATCTGCTACCCCCGCTGCCTCCTCGCCACCGACTCCCAAAATTGAGTCGACTCTGCCTGTTCCTGATATCTCAGCGTACGCGGATGCGCTTGAAGCATGGACGCCTAACAATCGGTTGCCAAATACATACGCTAGAGAAACGCGCAATCTGATCGCCTCTGCGCTGGACATTCGCTTGGATCTCGGTAATTTCTGCTTGAAAGGCCAGAAAATCGAGGCGAGTTGGTTTTGGTTGCCACCCACGACTACGGTAGGCAATCCCAACAATGGCTTGATCATTCAGGTTGTCGGCCAGGATCAGCCGATCCCGGCTAGTGTCCAGACTGGACTCAAGGCGTTGGCCCGCTGGGAAAAGAACGCAAAGTCTTGGTGTTACGAGGGCGCAGAAGCCGATTATGGGGCGGCTAACGTCCTATTGGAGCAACTGGAAAGCCAAGTGCTACGCTTGCTCAGCACTGAAGCAGAGTGCGACACCGGCATGCTAGCGCGCGCCCTGCACACCCAAAGCCTCCTTCTCGGGCTGAGTTCGCGTGGCCAACCGGATGCTCCTAACTTCAAAGAGTTATTCGCTGCCAGTCCGGATGAGTCGATTTACCGAGACTCGCGTGTAGACTCATCGGTGGCCAGATGTTTGGAAGTCCGAAGTAAGGCAACTGCCGCGCGATCCGAATTGCAGGATCGGTTAAAGCAACTAATCGGATGCTTCCAAGGCGATCGAGGCGGCACGGTTATGGCGATTGATAGCGACCGCCTGCGGCAGGCTTGGAGGGCTGAACTGCCACAGCGGTGGGTCCTAGGGTTGAAAGGCCGCGATCGTCTGAGCGAAGACGCGTCCGATGTGCTTGAGCGTATTTCTACTGCTGGCCTGCCTGCGCTGGCGAGCACTCTGCAGAGCACGATGCAGTCGCTTTTGCCTTTGACAAGCGCTGCTTTTGAAGCGGACCACGCGCGGATAGCTTGGCGCGAAGAGATGCGTCAGTTGGTGAAAGAGGCCTTGGATCTCGCGGCATGGCCATCTGGCATCAAAGAGTCTGAAGTTCACGGCATTATTGGTCGATTATCACTGGACGGAATTGAATCGGTTATCCAGCGGATACATAAAATGAGCATACCGTCGACCGACGAAGCGGCACCTTTACGTCTAGCTGCATTGTGTGCCGTGCCCCTGCCTCGTCTAAGCCAATTGGCGTGCGATGTGTCGGAATTGAACCGCTTCTTCAACAGCCTTAATAGCTCGATCCAAAGCCAGACGCGTTCGGTTGAGTCTGAACATGCACTCGCCCAACGTCATGAACTGATTAAGCGCCTAGAGTGGGAGAGCTGATGTCGACTCTGATTCAAACCTGCGGCCAACTGCGTGTAGGGCTGCAGAACGCCAAAATTGCCAACCAGACCCGCCAGGAGATTTCAGCGCTTCAGCAGCGCCTACGCGAGTGGGGGCGGCACGCGGACACTAGGCAAGCGCTGATGGAAAAGGTCCGCATTGTCGATCCCTACTTACTCGTGCGCGAAGATATCGCCCAAGCTGATTGCAACGTGAGGGGTTTGGCGCAGCAAGCGCAAAAGCTGCTCCTTGCAGGTGGCAATGTGCAGGATCTGGCCACGGATAACCTGTGGATCCGACTGACGGCAGCGGCAGCATCGGCCAATGAGGACGCCCGCAGCGCTGCCCGCGACCAATGGCGTCAATTTATTGAGAGTCTGGGGTATGTGGAAACGCCTTCAGTCTTAGACGGGCGGATGCTCAAAACACCCGCCAACGAGAGCCTTCTGGAGACTTACAGGCAGCATTACGCCAAGTACTCAGCGATTGTCCGCGCTGACTTGCCAGCCAGTGCATCGACTTCGGACGAGATGATCAGCGCAATGAGCATGCTGCAGGGCCTACGAGAGCAACTCAAAGGTACAGCACCAGAGGCCATTCGGTTATTTCTCAAGGCCATAGAGAGTGGAGGGGCTTCATTGGATTTGATTACTCCTGAGGTGATGGAATGGCTCCGGGAAAATGATGACCCCAACCGATTCGTAGTGAAGTCGAAGGCCAATGTGTCATGGCGCTAGCTCCAGATTTGCTGTTGGCCGAACTCGCACTCGATGAGCTTGAGGCGCAGGAAGCGCGCTGTCTGATCTGGGGGTTGATTGACAATGCCCTCAGTCGCGATGAAGTCACGGAGGCGCTTCAACGGGCGCTCAACGCGCCGAAGGCAATTTCTGCCAAGAATGATCCGAATTGCAGCATTCACACACCAAGGGATCTGCGAGACCTGTTGGTTGATCGCAATATGTTGTTTCAAGTGCCATTTGCGGGTGATCAGGAGGTGCGCTGGCGTACGCGGATGGCCGAAGGGGTGCGGTTGATCGCCCAACTTCGTCAGCTATTTCCCAAGCATGGTACGGACAAGTGGGCCGAAGCCGCCACACTGGTAGCGGACTATCGCTTCCTTAGACGCCCCCGCCGTTACCCCCTTAGAAATGTGGATGGCACCAGCGTTTATGCAAGGTTGGATGACGTGGTGAAATCGCCGCTATTGCTGGAGGCCCTCAAGACCTGGCTAGATCATATGGATCAGGGGGGGGGGCTCTCGCAATTCCAGGTGAAATCGGTTGAACGTATTTTGACTGGCTTGGAGGAGGGTATCTGTCAGGGTACGTTGATATCCGCTGGGACTGGTAGCGGAAAGACCCTCGCATTCTATCTACCCGCGTTGTCATGGCTGGCCTCCCAACGAGTGCCGCCAGTGACTGTCGGTGGGGTAAGGGTGTTAGCTCTCTATCCTCGTAATGAATTGCTGAAGGACCAACTCGCCGAAGTCTATGATCAATGTCGCAAGTTCGACAGCTGGATCGGACGTCGTGGAGGGCGACCTCTGCGCGTAGGTGTTCTTTTTGGGGACACACCTACGAAGGTCGCCAAAGCCAAATGGCTCAAGCACTCCCAGGGCAAACGCGTACCGTTCTTTAATTGTCCTAACGACAGTCAGCACGGGGAAATGGTGCTGCGCCAAAGAGATGTGGAAAAGGGCCTGGAGCGCATCGTCTGCCCGCAGTGCAGCGCCGTCGTAGATGGACGTACTCTGGCATTCACCCGCGACACAATACAATCAGACCCACCGGACATTCTTTTCACATCGGTGGAAATGCTGAATCGGCATTTACCTAGCAGCGACTTGCGCCATGTTTTTGGTGTGGGTCCTAAGGCCGAACGAGCCCCTGACCTCATCTTGCTGGACGAAGTTCACCTGTATGCTGGCAGTTATGGGGCTCAGGTGGCCTACCTGTTACGTCGTTGGTGGGCCGCCAGCGGGCGGCGCTCTAGTTTTGTCGGGTTGTCCGCTACCATCGCGGAAGGCCAAACCTTTTTCTCCCACTTAACAGGACTGAATCCAACGGTTGTTGAGGAGATCAAACCGCTAGAGGAAGAGATTGAGGAGGAAGGGAGCGAGTACATGCTCGCTCTGCGCGGTGATCCAGTGTCTCAGACAGCTCTGTTGTCCACGACTATTCAGACGCTGATGCTGAGTGCTCGTTTGCTCGATCCGCCAGGGATATTTGATAAAAAAGCAATGCCGTTTTTCGGTTGGCGGGCATTTGCGTTTACTGATCAGTTGGACGCAACGAACAGACTCTTCAAGGACTTGCTCGATGCTGAGGGACGTTATCATCCTAGTGGCAACTCGAACCTGATTAAACATCCTCGTGGTGGTCTGGCGCTGCTGCGTGATGGATCCACTCCCATCATGGGCACCCCGCGCTACTTCGCGGGGCAAGACTGGAGTGTTCCACAGGCCATTGGCCACGATCTCACCCATCGGCTCGGAGTCGGGCGTACGACTGCATTAGATAGTGGGGTTTGTACTCATACAGAAGTTGTAGTTGCTACGTCTGCTCTAGAAGTAGGCTTCGATGACCCGGCAGTAGGCGTTGTAGTTCAGCACAAGGCGCCAAGAGACATCGCATCGTTCTTGCAACGCAAAGGGCGAGCGGGTCGAACGCGTCACATGCGACCATGGACTGTCGTTGTGCTCACGGATTACGGTCGCGACCGTCTGGCCTATCAAGCCTACGATCAGTTGTTCGATCCGGATCTTCCAGCGCGCCAACTGCCTTTAGGCAATCGCTACGTCCAACGAATGCAAGCGGTCTACGCGTTGCTCGACGAGTTAGGAGACTTAACTTGCCGTGACCAACCACCTCTGTCGGTTTGGCGCGACTTGGCTTACCCAAATATTGAGAGCGCACCGCATGGGTGGGACCCGGATGCGTTTGTTTTAGTAAAGCGCCTAGCGGAAGGTGTAACATTCCCGCTCTCTGCGCAGGAGTGGAAAGCGCTCAGGAATCAAGCATGCAGCCTCGCTCCCCATGGGGAGTCAGCTGTTAAGTTTGCAGGTGCCAATTGGTTGGCCAAGCGGTTGCAACACCAACGTGTTGTCAAGCTGCTGGGTGATCTTCAGGAGAGTCCAGCGAAAGTCGATCGTCTTGTTCGCAGCCTAGCTAACCGATTGGCGCTGACGATCGACGATATGAATTTGCTCATGTGGAGTCATCCACGTCCGCTAATGCTTGGCGCGATTCCTACAACTGTTCGTCGGCTAGCATCAAACTGGCGTGCAAGTGGCGAACAAGGGAAAGACTACCAAGCGGGCCATCCATTACCGGACTTCATTCCCGCTAGCCTCTTTGCCGATCTAAGTCTGCCGGAAATGCGCATCGAGTGGCTTGCGCGCAATGGCAGCGTTGAAGAGCAGTATCTGCCTGTTCAACACGGTTTAGCTGAGTTTGCGCCCGGTAGGGTCTCGCGTCGTTATGATGATGCTCTTTGGTTGGGCGTTGATGGGCCGGCGCTGGCTCGATTCTTCGCTTGCGGTAGCACCGAAGTGTCTGAGGATGTAGAGGTATCTACATGGTACGACCTCGAGCCTCAAAGAAATTTTGTCGTCCAGGACGACGCCGCCCGAGTGACTTTCAAAGCGTTTCGTCCAGCGGCAGCCCGCCTGTCTTCAGTGGCTCGGGGGGGCAATGGAGCCCCCGAGCTAAGTGACACATCCAACGCTCAGTTGCAGTGGAAATCCTTCCTACAGGCACCCTACCAGGGCGTGCCACTGACCAGTCCGACGCACATTGGGATCAGCCAACTGATCAAGAGAGTGGTTGTTCACACCCACGCTGAACAATCCAATGCTTTTGTACGCCGCTATGCCGTAAGTTCGCGCGCAGAGTTGCGATTGCGATCTGGAAGTAAGAGCGAGCGCGTCACTGTCGACTGGCAGTTCATGCATTCAGGCCATCCCTGCGGTGTGGGCTTCGAAATTGATGTCGATGCGTTGGTATTGGAGTTGGAATTGCCGCACGATCTCAGCGGCGCCATCGATTGGGGTGATCCGCGACGTTTGCGTGCAACTCGTGCAGCTCGCTACAACTGGGAGGCTCGCCAGAGCCCCGAATTCTGCATTGCAGTACCGAATCCATTCTTGCGCGGGTGGGTCGCACAGATTTTCCAAATTGCTGCCCTTCAAGTAGCAATGGCTGAGGAAGTCTCGCTGCGCGACTCGTTGGACTACGTTGCTGACGGCGCCAGGATGGACACGCTACTCAACGTCCTGCAGGCGGTGTTCCAGGTCCCGGATGTCGAAAGTAGTGAGGAGGGGGCGGACAAGCTTCGTCAAAAGCTAGATGAGGCTCTGAAGACAGAAGCGGTGCGTAAAGCAGTGCGTTACGCATCTCGCGTACTAGTCGAACCTATTGATGAGGGGTGGAACGACTGGCTCGCCCTGTCGATCCGAGCCACGCTCGGTGCCGCTTGCCTGGAAGCAATACAGCAAGCGTGCCCCCAGATTGATCCCGATGGGTTGATTGTAGACATCGACGTGCGTAGTGATGATGGTGATCCCCAGCCAGGGTTCGAAATTTGGATCTCCGAGGTCAATCCTGGTGGCAATGGTCTGATTGAGAGCGTCGCGGAATTGTTAGCGACTCGCCCCGATAGCCTTTACCGTCATATCGAGGCGGCCTTAAGCCCGCGTGACTTTGAATGGACAAACACTCAATTGCGACAGGTAATTCAATGGCTTGGTGGATCAAAGCCGAACTCCACTATTACTGAGGCGGTAATGCAAGTTCGACAAGCGATGAGTTCTGCCGATGCTGCCAAGCATTTAGCCGCTTTGCGGTTCAGGCTAGTAACTCAGGGACAATCGATATTCCACGGCTACAGCGTGGCTCTGAGCATGCGATTGTTACGGCCGAACACCCCAGACGAGTTGGATTGTCTATTGGCTCTGATCCACGAGCGCTGGGATGCGTTGGAAGCGTTACATAATGTCGAGATAGACGTTAGGGTCGTCTGCGCATTGTTCAGTGCGGATGATTATCTCGATCGGGCATTTGCAAGCGCTGGGCAGGTCCTTCCTTTCGGCAATCGCATGGCATGGCGCTTCGGGGTGCTAATGGGGATATTGTGGCCTCAAGGGCATGCGCTGCGCGCTGTTGCAATGCCATGGTCTAATCGCTTCTCGCCGTTCGCTATAGACACCGAACGGCTCCTGGTGGAGCAGTGGCTGACACCTCGTTCTCAACCGATCGATCCGACTGATCTGGACTGGCAGGAGCAATTGCGAAAATGCTTACTCGCCACTTCGCGTGCGGTTATTTCGGTACCGGCCGCCGATGCCCGAGCACTATTGCCCAAGGTGATCGCAGCCTTGGCGATAGAGCCAATTCAATTTGATTATCTAAACGTCTTCGCTCAACTCTGTGAGGTCAAGCGCCTCGGTGATCGCATCGAGTGGACATTTTCGATACCGGACGCTCTATGACAAACGTACGCCACATTTTCAAGTCGGCCACGACTTCCCCTCAAGCCGCTCGTGATGTTATAGCCATGGTTTTGGCCGAGGAGATCCTGCTTCCCAGCAGGACACTCTACTTAGCCGCTCCATGGGTTTCCAACATTGTTATTTTCGACAATTCAACGGGCAGTTTTGAGGGGCTTAATCCGGAGTGGAGCCGTCGCGGCATTCGCTTGATTGAGGTATTGGTGACTATCGCATCTAACAATACACAGTTAGATATTCGCGTACGACCTGAACCTCACAATAAGCCTTTCGGTAAGCGCTTGCGCGCGGCGCTGAAAGATGCTGGTCTGCAAGATTCGTTGCAATGGTCCGAGATTCCTGATTTTCACACGAAGGGATTGCTCACCGACCGCGTCTGGATTGGTGGATCGATGAACCTCACTGAGCGCGGTATCGGCCTGAACGCTGAATCACTCGTTGTTGATTTCAACCCGCAGACAGTATCTAGCATCCGCCTGGAGTTTGCGAACCATGGCATTAGCCTCTAGCCAAATGGTAAACCCCGCAGTGGTAGTCTCTCAGGCCTTACTCAGTCAGTTCTTTTCAGGTCTTAACATTTATGTGAGCCCTCTAGCCTCGTCTAAAGCTCTTAATGGCCAGACGGTACCTGAGGCATTGGTTCCGGCTGTCGCCCGCTTTGCGAAAGGCTTCAAGGATCGACCGCTCCTCTTGCCATTTTCTGAGGTTACCGATGAGCGAACCTGTTGGCTGGCCTGTTCGCACGATGAGCTAAGTTCGCGTGAACTGCACGATGAAATGCGCGCTTTCATTGGGCCGAGCTTTGGTGACTTTGAGATTGACGGTGTGGCGCTCTCTATCGCACAAGCGAGCGCGAAAGCTATATTGGCGCAGGCCGGTCTGAATGCGATTGCCTTTTTTTCTATCACGCCGAAGTTTGAGCCGCGCATAATCAAAAGTTGGCAACGCTACTGGCAACTCTTGGACCAACGCCCGCCCAGGCCTAGGCAGGAACTGCGTACGTTTCACCAGTTGCGAGCGTTGTTTGACCGCGCCTTAGTGGCTAGCAATGAAAGCGCAGCGATGGCAGCGATGGCGGCGCTACGAGACCAGCATGGTCTCAGCGCTGAAAACCGGACCTTCCTGGAAATACGTTTACATTCAGCCTTTGGCCGATGGGATCGAATTCTGAATCATCCCCAATGGGATGACCTTATCAAGGTTCGTTTGCCGCCGGAGACTTACGGTGACATCTGGGACGCGCTCTACGAGACGTTCTTAGCCCAAGTCGAAGCACAGGGCGCCGCCATTCAGTTGGTGAACGCTTTCGCAGAGCGGATTCGGACCATGGCTGCTCCTCTGCTCAAAAGCCGCGGGCGTAGCCGTCGCCCAGCGGCTCTTAAGGGCTTTTTGCTTCATGAGTTGTCTTTGGAACAGCCTTCCGCCGAACTCTGCGTGACCCTGCTAAATGACCTTGGACCAAATGCTTTTGGGCCCGCTTCTGACGCCATCATGGCTATGGCGAAGACCCTGCAGAGCAAGTCCGGAATTGTGCAGGCACTCCATGAAATGGAGTTGGAGCGCTATGAGCAGGCTCTCGCTTTGCTTCTGCCACTGGCCGATTCAGTCGAAGTGTTCCAAGCCCAATTGCGTTGTGCCAAGGAGGTTGGCGATCCTGGCCACGCTCGTGAGGTGCTCGATCGGCTGTCCTTGAGTGCTCCCGACACTGCCGCGGAGGTCCGCACTGCTCGGGCTCGGTTGCTCTCTGATGTAGAGAAGTTGGCCGCTGAGGAAGTGTGCGAATCGCTTCAAGAACAACTGCAGGCTACGCATACGCCGATGGCCGTTGACGACGTCATAGTCTATTGGCGGGAACTGGTTCAGTCGCCCGAGGCTAGTGCTCTGTTGGCCAAGTCCAGTTTCATCCAGTCGTTGTTGTCGAGCGTAGAGGACTCTGCTCTCGACTCGTCGCCCTTGTTCGAATCCCTATTTCCTATTTGGTTTGATTGGCTCATCGTCCAAACTCCACCCTCGAGCGTGCTTAGTCAACTCTATTTGGGGTTCATTGAAGCCTTGAACGTGCGAGACCGTCTTGGAGATAGTGAGCGAGAGATGATCAGGCTGGCACTCCGACATAGTCTAATCGCCGGATTGACGTCGTCTGAATACACGGGACTTATAGAAAGGCTTGCTACTGTATTGTCCAGTCCGCTGTCGCCACGCGAAGCCGCATGGGCATTGGACGTGACAGATTTGTTGGTTATGCATCCTTGTCGTGACGAGGAGGCGCGCCTGCGGTGGACTACTAGGATCGTTCAAGCTGTGACCCATTGCTGGACCCGACTGTCTCTTGCAGAGCGCGGCCTGCTAAAACTGCTTGTACAAGAGTTTGGTCTTGAGTTCCCCAAACGACTCGACGACGAAGTGGATGAAGCAGAAAAAGCTCGAACAGACGTCAGGGTCCGTATCTTCCTTTACAGCTTGGACATTCAAGCCATTCGACGTGCAGCGTTAATACTTGAAGAGACTCTCCCATTGGCCAAAATTGAGATCAACTCTGATGAGGTATGTAGCACGCGCCTGAAGAATGGAACTCGTAATGCAGACTGGGTAGTGTTTGTTTCAGGGGTCGCTACCCATCAGGCTTTCTTTTGCATCAAGGCTGCATTGCGGCCCGATGCAGCGTTACTTCAAGTTGAAGGGAGCGGTACGACGCGCATCGTAGATTGCGTGATCAATAAGAGTCAGATTTCGTGAGAAGTCACCTTGTCCAACGCAACACACAACGGTCACCACTGAGGCGACGCTCGACCATCACGGCGCAAAGGCTAGGCACTGAACCTTCGAGTTGCTTACGGATAAACGCACATAGGTTTTCGATTGTGGCCGGCCCCAGATCCTGCACCTCGTCAAGTAATCGGTGATCGAGCATCTCGCGAACGCGGGCAATCTCGCTCCGTAGGTAGCCCAGATCAATGAGCATCCCGGAGTTGGCATCTGGTTGACCTGCGACGGTGACCTCCGCTTCATAGGTATGTCCATGGATGCGCCGGCTACTCTCGGTCTCTATGCCACGATTCAACGTATGGGCAGCCTCGAAGTAGAACCGCTGCGACAATTCGCAGATTGTGCCATTCGAGTTGACCATAGGCTCAGTGGCGGACGAAGGGTAGGGGCGAGCAACTGCAGGCGTGGACATCAGCGGATCTCCAATATCTTGTGTGTTTGCACGGACAGTCGCCACGTGGTGTTGGCTTGACAATAAGCAATCGCAGACCGAGTGTTTTGGCGTTGCAATGGACCATCCATTGGTTGCAATAGGTAGTACTTAAAGTCGTTGGTTGTAATGGTGTCGGGCAGCAGTCCCGGCTGTGGGTAAACGAGTTTCAATTCGTCACCGCTTCGCTGTACCCACTCTGTACCAGCCTTGGGGCTGACACAGATCCAGTCGATCCCTGCAGGCGCCGCGATGGTGCCATTAGTTTCAACGGCCACCTCGAAATCTTGGTTATGAAGTGCGTCGATCAGCGCGTCATCGACCTGCAACAAGGGCTCGCCCCCTGTGAGCACGACATAACGGTGCGCTTGGCCAACCGGCCACTGCGAGGCAATTCGCTCGACCAAGTTCTCCGCGGTCAGGTACTTGCCACCCAAGGTTCCGTTCGTACCCACAAAATCGGTGTCGCAGAACTGGCAAACAGCTTGGGAGCGGTCGGCTTCTCGGCCACTCCAAAGATTGCACCCTGCAAAGCGACAGAACACTGCTGGTCGGCCCGCTCGAAGCCCTTCTCCTTGCAGGGTGTAGAAGATTTCTTTGATGCTGTAGGTCATGCGTTGTTATCTCGCAGGAATGCTTCGAAGCCGGTTCGGCGCAACTCGCAAGCGGGGCAGTCGTTGCAACCATATCCCCAGTCATGTCGACGCTGACGATCACCCAGGTAACAAGTGTGGGTTTCTTCCTGAACGAACTCGACAAAGCCAGCTCCGCCGAGTTCTTTGGCCAACTCCCAGGTTTGTCTTTTATCCAGCCACATCAAGGGTGTCTCGATAACTAACGGCATATCCATGCCAAGGCCGAGCGAGACCTGCAGCGACTTCAGCGTGTTGTCTCGACAATCTGGATAGCCTGAGTAGTCCGTTTCACACATTCCACCCACAAGCACACTAAGCCCTCTTCGATAGGAGATGGCTGCAGCAAAGGTGAAGAACAGCAGATTACGTCCGGGAACGAAGGTGTTGGGGAGTCCGTTCTTTTCAACCTCTATGGTTTTCTCACCTGTCATCGCTGTATCGCTGATCTGTCCGAGTAATCTGAGGTCAAGCACGTGATCCTCACCGAGCCGCTTAGCCCAGTTCGGAAATCTCTTCCGTATCTCCTGCAAGATATTTATCCGGCACTCAAGTTCTATTTCGTGCCTCTGGCCATAATCAAAGCCAATGGTCTCGACGTACTCGTAACGTTCCAGCGCCCAAGCAAGGCAGGTGGTGGAATCTTGTCCGCCTGAAAAAAGAACTAAGGCTTTGCTGTGCATACTGCTCTCCTCTGGACTGGGTCTGATTTAGCGCCGTTTCAGTTCTTGCTTGAGTTTGTCGGTCAGATACTTGGTGAGCAATCCGATATCAGTGGGCGTGTTTTGGATGCCGTTCCAGGGGCGTAGGTCGGTTGCAGAGATGTGCCATTCGCCACTTGTCCACGCCGTATGAGGTTTTAAAAGTCTTAGACCTTTGATAAATCCTTCCTTGCTGGTTGTGCCTTGATCTGAGTAAAGCAACTCCATAACGAAACTCAAGGAAACCAAGCCCGCCCCGTGCTTCAAGCGAGAATTCCTAGGCGCTAGTCCCTCCCATTCCGATTTGAAAACTACACGCACTGCATGGAAGAAATTATTGATAAGTTCGATGCTGCGCCCCTCAAAGTCATCAAACTTCATGAAGCTACGAATCGCGCCATCATTCGCAGAGTTCATCACGAACTTCTGCATCGCCATGTCGCTTAGTACTCCTCTAGGATTCGTATGTTGTTTGATCTCGCCAAATAGAGAAGAGTTAGGCAAAAAATTCAACAAATCAATAATACGAGCAGCGAATTTACGACTGGTGAACCGTTCTGGCAGTCCGTCAACAGTCGGTAAAAGTTCATAGATCAGCGATTTTGGCAGCGGTCGCGTATTGTTGACGAGCACAAACTGCTGCCGCAGTTCGTTGTAGTCTTTACAAATCAATGCCGATACAAATACCTGGAATCCAGGCTTTTCCATCGTCGCAAGGGCGCTGAGTCGTTGTTGTCCATCGACCACGAAGCCTGGTTTGGCTTCGGTAGCATCAATAACGATTTCTACAATACCCTCGCCGAGGTCTTTAATCGTGACCCCATCCAGAAAGGCTAAGATGATTGCATTAGGGAGCAATGCATCGTCGCGCTGAAGATAGTCACGAATATCTCTGATGTGCGACGCGACTTGATGGCGCTGAAAACCTTTGAGGTGGCCTTCTTCATCGCGGCCGACTCTCTCAATTTCAGAAAACTCTAAAATTTCATTTGGGGTGGCCGCAAACGAAAATACATCATGCCCGGAGGCCTGTTGGGCGCGCACACCCTTAAATCGATAGATCATTGTTTCGAAAGTTCCAGAGTTTTCTGAAGGTGGCGGTGGTACACGCCTAAATTATGAAATCCGCGTCTTTTGTTTCGATTGCTGGCTCGAAAGATAATGGTTTCGATACCCGCGGACTGACAAATCGAACATTGGCATTTTTGCCACGGTTTATCTCGCAGCGTGGGTGAGATTAGTCGGACATGCTTGGCGATTTCTTTTTCCATTTCTATTGGTGACAATATCGTGCCGGATAGAGTCAGTCGGAGATAGTCTACTAGTACGGCTAAGGTAGAATCAAAGTCGAGAAGATTTTTATCGTAGTCGCGGATCGCTAGCAGCGCCGCTTTTTCTTTGATTTGTAACTCTTCTGCGCTCAGAGTGCCTTTTTTTATTCCTTGCATCAGGCGCGGATTTTCAATCGCCTGAGGAATGCGGATAGCTGTGTAGTAGTCCAGTTTGCTTGTATTGTTGCCCATGTAGTAATTACACTTCGCATCTTTAAATGCGCGTATAAGGGGGGAGGTTGAGTCAAAACTGGTAATGCCATATCCGGTGAATTCATGGATGTTCTCGGCTTTAGCAAACCCCAGCAGATGAATATTTGTCTCGGGCTTAAGGACCGCTCGAAGCTCTTTCAGAACCTCATGGATTTGATCGACTTTCAAAGGTACTAGACCTCCGATCGCCAAGTAGCGATATCCCATGTCTTCGAGTTGTTTTGCAGCGTTCGCCATGCTTTGAGGAGACCAACCCTGTACCGCTCCAAGAGGTTCGAAAGGCCATTCCGCCTCCTTCACTAAACGCAGAAACTCTTGCGCATTTTTGAGCGTGATTTCGTACCGAAACAGCACATCTTCCGACTGGCTCAGCGCTGGAGGATTGCTGGAGTCGCAGTTGAATATGATGTGGTCCGGCGAGCAACCATGGGTGAATCCCGCATCTGAGTAGAACTCTACTACTTCGCTTGGGCTATACGCAGGGGTAGGGTGCTCTACATAGGCGAAAGCCCCGCAGTCACCTAGGACCATCGTATCTTTGAACTGAATGCCATCGAGTCGTAGAAATTTGCGCGCGCCTTCTCTGAGGAAGCGCTGCTGCTCGGAAGTCGAGTACCGAACCTTTGAATTAGCGACGCCATTTGCAGGTCGCACTGCGCTCATCGAGACCAAGAGCCCATCATAAGGGACGGGGGTCATCATTTCGTGCGCATACTGGTCGTCCCAGTATCTCTTCCGGCCCGGCGCATTTCGATCGTTGATGAAATCGTAGTCCGGGTCTACGTAGTCTTGGGTGTCGGCGTATAAAAATTTCATTGGTGAGCGCTGGTCATATAGAGGCGGATCAAGGTTTCTTGCAGCGCCTTGATATCTTGAGGGGTGCTTTGGATTTCATTCCACTGGACATTAATCATCGGCCACTGACCTGTTGTCCATGCGCAGTAAGGGGCAACTCTGGCCAGTTCTTGTAGCACGGCTTCGTAGGTTTCGCGCTGACCACCGATTTTGGCGTAGATCCGATCCATAAGCACTCCCATGGCGATGATCCCCGCTGAGTGCATGAGTCGACTGCTCTTGGATTCAAGTGCCCACGCCTCTGGAAACGTATCACGCACTGCCCGCCAGAAGGTCGTCAGTAGGTTGTACATGGACTCAACGTTCGCCGCACCGTCGGTGCTGGAGGTGTAGGGGGCCAACGCCCCTAACGGATTACTGATGCTATTGCGGATCATCGTTATTACAGCGGTGTCAGTGATCACTGCTTTGCTATTTTGCTCGGACGACCGCTTTATGAGTTTGTGGAAAGGGGAGTTGGGATCGCGGCTAAGAAGCCCGCACAACTCAGCTGGTGCTTTGCGAGCACTCAGTTCACGGGGTAAAAGGATGCTGCCTGTCTCCGGCAGTAGTTCGTTGATCAGTCGAGTGGGCAAGGGTTTGGCCTTGTTGACCAGAATAAATTGCTCGCGCTGAGTGGTCAGGCTGTCGGATACAAAACCGATCACTGGCACAGGAAGATCCGAATTGGCCGCTTTCGCCAACGCCAATGAGCGCTGTTGCCCGTCCACGATCCAGGCAGACCTCATTCCTTCCTCCCTGATAGGGATCGTCAGGGTACCCGCTTGCGATAGCCCCGCGTCGCCTGTCGGCTTGCTTCCGCGTGCTGCAACAAAACGCAGGTCAGGAGACAGCGCCAAGATAATTGCATTGGGAAAAAGTACATTTCCCTGATTGAGGTACTCAGTGATCCCTTTGACATGACTCTTAATCTCGGGGCGCTGAAAACCTTTGAGGGGACTGCTGTCTTCGCGCGACAGGCGACTGATGTCGGCAATTCGGACCAGGTCAGATCCCCTGATGAATAATGCATACACATCAAGGTTGTCGCCTTGCGTGGTGCGTAGTGCACGCACCACAATCGCATCTTCGCTCGTCATGCTTTGCTCTCTATGCTGTCTTGACCTTTGATGTCCTGCCAGATCCTCCGAAAGCGCGATTGCTCGCACGACACCAGGGCGTCGTCCCTTAAGTAGCGTAACAATCGGGTGGAACTGCCTTGGTAGTCAGCCCACACACACTCAAGCATGTAGGCAATTTCACTGTCCGATGCGCGCCGCCGGATGGTCGTTTTTGCTAGGGATAAAAGATCCATCGCCGCGCTGACGCTCTTTCGAGCGATCTCAGCAGGAGCACTTGATAGTTCAAGAATCTCAATGAAATGACGCAGGGCTCTCTGAGGGAAATCGTTGCGCGTGCCTGGTAGTGTTGAGGTTTCAAGGCGTTCGTCATAGGGCATCGCGATGCGTAGTAAATGGCTGGGAAGCATCTCGATGCCTGGGCGCGAAGTGAATATTCTGAGCTTGTCGATCTGCGTGCCCCTGATTTTTCCAAGGTCTTCGCCTATCAACTGGACATAGTTTGAAGAGAGGGCAATGAGCACCAAGTCGATGTCGGGTTGGCTGACGAGGTCCGCTAAGGCGCTTCCCTTTGATTGGGTGACATTCACGGCTTCCCACCAATCTGATGCGCGCACACCCAATTTTTTGAGACGTGGGATGATAGAATTCGGATCCTGAGCCACCGTCAGGTTGTACGGTGGACATCTCTGATCGCCTTCAATCAACCCTAAGCCGGTCGACGCAAACATTAGCTTTGCGTCCAACTTCGTTGCTACGCGCCTCGCGTCAGAAACGCTTCTACCCACGTAAAGTGAAGATGCCATCAGAGTGGTGGGACGCTCGTCTATTTGCCCCTTCCACGCCTTTGCCATGGCTGCAATCGATGAATAACACTCGTCGTTCAGCACCACCGGCGGCAGGCCGTCGAGACGTTTTCGATTGGTGCAGTTGGTGATGATGACGGTTCTCATGGGAAAACTGTAGGCCTGTTTTGACGGGTGTTGCATTTATCTGAGGCTGACAATTTACCATTTAATAACTGTATGGGCCAATGCGCTTAGGCTAGTTTTTATGCGGAAGGGTTGGTATAAGAGCCTCAATACTGCTGCTACCCCTCTTTCTGGGGGGCCGTTCTATGAAGGAAGAGACTCATTGCTTAAGTTCAGCGCAATCAAGGCGTTACAGAGCCCGACCCACCAAGTGGTATCGTTTGCGGCTACCGTTGAGCAGATTTTGGCGATCGCTAGCATCGACCGAGTCAAGCGTGATGATCGTGGCGCCCTTCATGGTTTTCAGCGGCCACAGGTGTCCAAGCACATACGAGAGATCCGCGACTACCTCTCCCGTCCCGATGCGGTAATGCCCAATGCTGTGGTGTTAGCGTTTACCAGTGGAGTCCGGGTGGTGGAAGGAAATGGAGCCTATGCAGAAATTGAGGTGGATATTTCATCCGGCCCTCCAGGGTTCGTTGTGGATGGTCAGCAGCGCCTATCTGCGTTAGCTGGGCTCGAGGGGAGTTCGTTCCAGCTACTGGTGTCTGCTCTTGTGTGTGAAAATCAGGAAGAGCTTCGCCGGCAATTCATTCTCGTCAACAACACCAGTCCATTACCGAAGTCGCTGGTATATGAACTGCTCCCGTCTGTCAGCGGCCTTCCATTCAGAATGACTTCTCGCGCCCGCGCAGCCCGCATCGTGGAAATGCTGAATTATGACGATCGATCTTCTTTGCAAGGACAGATTAAGCAGCATACCAACCCCTCGGGGGTCATCGGTGATACGTCGCTCCAGAAACTGGTAATGAATTCCCTATCTGACGGTTACTGCCGGGAGGTGATTGAGTTGTCGGGAGGTGAGGATCGGTGTTTCTTGGCCATCAGTGAGTTTTTCCAGGCGGTCCAGGAGGTGTTTGGAAATGCTTGGCATGGTCACACCCCTAAAAGCTCTCGTCTCGTCCATAGCGCGGGGATTATTTCCATGGGGTTCGTCATGGAGCAGTTGTGTGCTACAGGAGCGCCACTGGCCCCAGTATTCAAGTTAGGCCTTAGAAAGCTACAAGGATATACAGCTTGGACGCTCGATTCGGGAGAGTGGTCCTTTAAAACAGGCAACCGGCCATGGAATGGCGTTCAGAATTTGCATGGTGATATTCATCTTTTGACTGATCATTTGACAAGGGTGGTTCGAAGTTCGGAACTCGTACCTAGCTAACTGGTGCTCATTACTTATATTTAGGAGGCATTATGACTACTTTGGTTTCCTCGGATCTGTCTCCAGCGCTGGCCAGTGACGCCAGTGTAAAAGAGTTCTCTGAAGTCATTCTTCATCTGTCCATGGCCTTTCAGGAGGCATTGAGGAGGCTCGCAGGGCAGGACGAAGCTTTCCCTTCGGAAGGGTATGGCATGCTGACTGAAGCCTACGGTTTGCGGACGCGTGCGAATATTCTCTATCTGACGCCATCTACCCATGTGGTGCAGGCATTAAATTTTTCCCAAACTGCTATGTTGGGGAAGTTTGAAGAAATATTAAGTTGCCTGAGCGATGTCGCCGATTTACACACTGTTAACTCCATTTTGGTTTCCGTCATCACCATTGCATCAGCGCTGGGTGAGGGGCGAGCCAAAGTTGTAGAGTTTTTGTTTGAAACGCTATGCATCGATCTTGAGTCTTGGAAGGTTTAGTCTTGCTATTTTTTATCGCGTGAGATACTGGGCGAATCATTGTAGATTTTTAAAGAGTTCGTTTTTGAGGCCGCTAATCGACTGCCCAATGTTCCAGAAGGGCACAAATGTGGGCGTCTGCATGGTCATTCCTTGATCACAAATTCCGGTGCAGTGTCTTGCTCGTGGGTGTCGATCACTGAGGCCGGGGCCTCAGGCTCACCGAATAGCCCCCGACGCATCTCTTCTTCCGTCAACTCTGTAGTCATACCATTTTTCGAGAGGGTGTCTTGTATAGCGTTTCCGATTCTACCACTGCGGTCGGCGTCGGAAATGAAAAACGCTGCGTGGTAGCTCGCTTCCCATAGTCTATAGATTCCGGCGAACGTTAGTTCCTGTTATGAGGTCCCGTTCGAATGCAGCGCTTATTGACACTCATGCTTGTGTTGTCGCCGCTTCACATTTACGCTTTGTTCCGTCGTGGTCAATCCCGCGACCGGGCGTCAGAACCTGAATCAAAACCAAGGCGTGGTTTCTTCCATTCCGCACAGCCAGTGCTTCGTGCGCTAGCTGCTGCTTTTCTATGGCGGACCGTGCGGGGCAGGCTTCGGCCTGGCCGGTTCCTTGGTTTCCGGTTTCTGACCCCCGTACGGTTTGCCACCCTATGCCGCGTCAGAACGGTGGATGGCAATCCTTAATCAAACCAAGGAGATAAGGAAAATGACCTGTCCCCCTTTTAAGCTCGTGCGCCGCCCCGGTCAAATGATTCAAGCTGCAAACTATCTCGGAGGATTCCGCGATGTTTGATCTTTCGCTTCTCATTGGCCTCCCCAAACCTAACAGCATCGATACTTCATCGCTTACCCCTGAAGATGCAGCGACTAAACTACGGCAGGCTGCAATACTTCGGCTTAATGGCGCACAGAGCGTCCTGCTTCATTTTCCACAGGATGTTGAACTGGCGGTAGAGTTGTTGGATGACGCGGCTGTGTTGTTCGACAAGGCGTTTCGATGTTTGTCCGGTATCCCAGCTCAGCGCGTTCATCAACAGGTTGGTGAGTACGTCTCTGTCCCTTCAGCTGAAGGCTGTCCTGGTCTTCGAACACCATGGGGAAATGAATTCCGCCCGATGATTGAGGACGGCGTTCGGTGCGCTGAGACCTGGCTCGATGGCTCATCATTGCCGCTGTGGTGGGCACTGGCGCAAAACCGAAAGCATCATCGTCCAGGTGATCCCCAAGAAGCATTTGAAGCAGGTTTTTTGCTTCGGTTGCAGCAGACGCTGATCATGCGACGTGAGGCCGTCACTTCTCAATCAACCCGCTTTGATGCCTGAGTCTGTAATTGACGTTTGAGATTTGCTTTTCCCGCCAAACCCTCCGATCAAGCGATCTTTGATCGCGCCGATCGGAGGGTTCATTCGCTTTTCTCGAAGCCGCGGCGTTCCACCCTCCCATTTTCAATTTGACGAGCGCCACGCTTGCTTTCCCCCGTCAGTAATTCCCTGCAACCTTTATCAAGCGCAGCGCCATTTCAGTGTATGTGCGAATCTTTTCGTTGGGCATGGATATAGGTTTGGCGACAGCGGCGACGCCGGCGACAACCCACGTAGAACGTGGCTTGGAGCATGGCGACAATACTGGCGACAGTCGCCACTTTCTGAGCACTTCGGCAGTGACGCTTGACCGCCTTTTCGAGTGAGTATAAAAATTGGCGCACGGATCGCTGTCGTTGACAGCACCTGCCCAGGTAGCCAGAACCTTTAAGGCTACGCCACTTGTGTGGTGGTTCTCCCGAAGTGCGATTAGCGTCCGGCGGCTCGCACGGTCACTCCCCAAGAGTGAAGGATGCCTACTCGACTTATCTGTCCACTGCGGCAGACGATGGACCCTCCTCGCTGCGCTGCAGCAACCTCACCTCTCGACGCACTTCGCTGCGCCAGACTGTGCCCGTCTCTTTCTTCTGGAAAGAGACGGGCACTCGTACCACTGCTGCAAGCCCCGTCGCAAAAGGCATTGCCGCATCTCTCCTCGTGACAATCGGCCTGACAAATCCGATTCGTCGTAATCCGCAACGACACAGGCGCCGGTGCCGCAGCCTATGGAAAGACTGCACCTGACTGACAATCAGGCATGCCCCAGGTGTCGATGTTGTTGCCTTCTCCCGCTCAGGATCTCCAGGTGTCGAACTCGTCAGTCGGTACAGCCTCCACCCGCCCGCATCTTCGGATGCGTCTAAGGAGGTCAGATTCATGGGGTCATGCCCTTGCTCCCGGTCATAAGGAGCCGTTCGTTCCACGTCAGTGAACACCTCACAGGCTGCAGGGGCCTTGATCCCTGATAACACTCAACGTCCGTGGCGGGACTACGTGAGGACAACCAGCAATGAACGAGGAGAGGGCCCATGCAGCAGTTAGATCCGAAGCTTGAACTACCGCAACCACCTCGACCGCTGATTGAGTCGAATCCCGTGGCCCAGCCTTATCCGGTGCAGGCACTGGGTGGGATTCTTGGGCCTGCGGTAGAGCGAATGGCCGAGGTCATCGGCGTGGCCCAGGCACTGGCCGCGCAATCAGTGTTGGGTGCCTCGGCGCTGGCCACTCAAGGTCATGCGGGCTTACAGCTCGACGGGAGAAATTATCCCCTGTCGCTGTACCTGATCACGGTGGCCGCGTCAGGTGATCGCAAGACCGCCGCAGACCGATGTGCATTGCTGCCGGCACGGCAATGGGAGCGTGAACAGTGGCAGCGCTATCGCGAACAACTTGCCCGGTACCGTGCCGCACAGCGACACGCGCAGCGTATCAAGCCTGGCGATCCTGAGCCCGCAAACGGAATGTCGCTCGAAGCGGAGCCCTCAGCCCCTAGACTGATCACCACGGACCCGACTATCGAGGCCCTGATCAAGGGGCTCTGTCATGACCTGCCTAGCATGGGTCTGTTCTGTGATGAAGGTGGACAATTCCTCGGCAGCAGCACCATGAGTCGGGATAACCGTTTGAAAGCGGTCACGACCTTGTCGTCACTCTGGGATGGCAGCCCGATAGATCGCGCGCGTTCCATGGTTGGTGAAAGCTTGCGAGCCTATGACCGACGCTTGAGCCTGCACCTGATGCTGCAACCGTATTTGGCCATGCAGTTACTCAGTGACCCGTTGCTGCAGGGGCAGGGCGTTCTAGGGCGCTGCTTGATGACCTGGCCCACCAGTCTAGCCGGGCAACGTAGCTACCAGGCTGTCGACTTGTCCAAAGACGCTGTCCTCAAGCGCTATCATCACCGCCTTTCGGCTCTGTTTTATCAGCCTTGGTCACTTTCCGCTGACGGAGCCTTGCAACTGTCAAAGCTGAGCCTCAGTCCGCTCGCGCGTCGTCGCTGGATTGATTTGCATGATGCTATCGAAGCTCAACTGGGTGAGTTTGGCGAGCTGGCCAGCGTGCGGCCCAGCGGTTCGAAGGCCGCCGACAACCTTTTGCGCGTCGCCGGCATTTTGGCCGTTGTGGAGGAGAGCAGTGTCGTGGAGGTCGACCATATCCAGCGGGCCTCGGCCTTAGTTGGCTACTACCTCTCCGAGATCCAGCGCCTGACCGAGCAGGAGCCGGTGTGCAGGGTAAAAGAAGAGGCGGACCGGCTGTTGCGCTGGCTGCAGGTCAAGGATTGGAAGCGCTTCAGTATTCGAGATCTGAATCGCAACGGTCCCCGCTTTGCCCGCAAGAGCAGTCGTCATGCCGCAAAGCTGCTGGTCGAGTTGCTTGATCATCAGTGGTTGATTACCGATGGCCACACCTTTGAGGTGCGCCATGTTCAATCTTGATGAAGCGCTACGCAACCATCTGGCTCAGCGCCAAAAGGAGCCGAAAGTGCGATTTGTCGCCGGTACTGTCGCCACTTTGTCGCCACGCTCAAAGGCAGGCAAGGCAAGGGTTGTCGCCGGTGTCGCCGGTGTCGCCACCCTCCATAGAACTATCACCTCGACGACCTCCATTATCCAATGGTTGGAAGAGCAGGGCGCGCATCTTTACGTCACCGACAACACGCTGTGTTTTCGCCCGACTGATTGGGCTCAGTTCGCGATTGTAAGTGCGCACTGGCGAGCCCTTTTGCATGATCTCGCAGCAGCCGATCAGGAACAGAAAAATGGCTCGGGTCGGTAAGCGAGCAGGGCGCAATTTCGGCTTCGGTCGCCAGCTCAGCTATGCCGGACCGCAAGCACTGAAAGACCTGTTTGGCGACGGCCATTTTGCTACCGTCAAAGCCCATAGTGATCGCTGGCAGGCCTTCGTGCGTTGGTGTCTATCCGAGGAAGGGCCGAGGCTCAATGATGCGCGACAGATCGACCGCGAAGTCCTAATGCGGTACGCCGTCCACGTGCGGGAGCAGGTTGATCAGGGCAACGTCGGCATCGCTACCGCGCAGAACCGACTGTCCAGCGTGAACCGAACGATGGCTGCGCTGCGCGGTGATCAATACGTCAAAATCCCGAGTCCAAGTAAGGCGCTTGGCTTGCAGCGCTCAAGCGTGCGTAGTGAGGCCCCGCAAGGCCAAGACTGTGTCCAGGTCGAGTTGATCGCAAAGGCGTTGTCAGAGCGAGGCCAGCAATCGAGGGTGAGTGCCATTGTGCTCCTTGCTCGGGAGACCGGCATGCGCCTGCGTGAAGCGATCTTGGCGGACTTGCCCCGGTTGCAACGTGAGGCTCGGCAACTGGGCAAGATCAATATCCAGGACGGCACCAAAGGCGGTCGATCAGGCGCATCGGCACCGCGTTGGATTGCGGTCACGGATCAAGTTCGTGGCGCCCTCGACAGGGCCAGCGAGGCTTCACCCAAGGGCAGCCGGAATTTGTTGGCGCCCGACGAAAGCTACAAAGACTTTATGCGGGCCGTTGTGCGACCGGCACGGGACCTCCTGCATGAGCAGGGGTTGAAAGGTTTTCATGAGCTACGGGCGGCGTACGCCTGTGAGCGCTATGAGCAAATGACCGGCTTCCCTGCCCCCGTCAATGGCGGTCGTGTTCATCGAGAAGATCCGGAGCTTGATCACCGTGCACGACAGCAGATCAGCCATGAGTTGGGACATAACCGCATCGATGTGGTGAGCGCCTACATCGGAGGTCGGTGATGAAGCCCGAGTTCGACATAGCGTTGTTTCTGAGCCCTGTGCTCAAAGGTGCGCATGCCACGCGGCAGCGGCACATCAGGCAAGCAGAAAGGATGCATGAGGCGATTTGTGAACGCTGGGGTTGCGCGACTCCCTGGTCCTGGAGGGACAAACACGTGAGATGGTTTCTGGAGCACTATTTGCGATGCTCAGCTCCAGCTACCATCTACTACTACGAGTTAACAGCGGGGTTGATCCGCCGTAGAAAGGCAAAAGTCGTGGTTGTCTGATAGACCTTAAGCGTGAGCCCGTGAGGATGGAGTGCGCAGTATTCACTGGGTGTCGGGGTTCGCTGTAATTAGCCCGGTATGGCACTTCGGACTTCATCTCTATCAACATGCGCCAGCGCGACTTCGATTAGCTCCGAACGCTACCCTCGCTCGTTCAGGATGGTGTTAGCCATGGAGCGGATGCCGTGACTGACCAAGAGGGGGCATATTTTTAAATAGGGAACATCGTCCTTATCATCAGAATAGGGTAGGTGATTTCTAAGGGCAGTTATTCACCACAGGCTGATCGATATTTTCACCAGAAAGATTGAGCTTGCAGCGATCAATATGGCACCAAGAGTCCCATTGGCTGGGCGTAAGTGTGGGCGCAACCAGTTTTTAGCGAGCAGGAAAACTCCAGAGGCAACCGATAAAACCAGTCCTTTGAGCAGGCTATAGCTTAGTGAATATAGTAATGCGATCGTCAAATGGGACCTGTTTTCCCCGAGTAGCAAGGGAAACAGAAGGGGGAAAAATACCAAGGTCTTGGGATTGAGCAATCCCGCAAAAAAAGCCTCTAGCCAAGAACCGTGGAAACAGTGTGCCGTGTCAAGGCTATAGGGGCTTGGCCAATATGCATGCCTCAAAATCCTTATGCCGATGATGAGAACGTAGCAGGCACCTGCTAACTGGATGCTTACGACGAGCAGGTTTGAAGCCGCAATCACTGCGCCCAGGCCATAAAGCAGAAGAGTGGCGGTGATCAATGTACCGCCGAGGTCGGCAAGCAGGCGTCGCACGGCAAACATCCAGCTGTAACGCAGACTGTTACGTACCACGAGGATCGTCGAGGGGCCGGGCGATAAAATTGGCAGCAGTGAAAGTCCGAGAAAATTGACCATGTCCATGGTGATTGCCTCTTTGGATATTCAACTTGCTGGCGTACTGTCGAAGATCATGTCGCGCATCAGTTCACTCGCACCGGCGGCTATAGTGCCGGCCATGGCATCTCGATACACGCGTGCCACCTCGGAGTTAAGTTGATAGCCCTGCGCACCATGCAGTTGCGCGCAAGCCTGCGCGGCGCTGAGAGCGAGTTCGGTGGCGCGCAGTTTGAGGATGCAGGCGGAGCGGGTGTCGAGTTGGCCTTTGCTGTGCTGCCATGCCACCTGATAGGCGTAGTGCCGTAGGATTTGTTGTTCGCCGACGAGGTCTGCCAGACGGTGCCGGACACTTTGTTTGTCGCTGAGTGGGCTGCCCTGGAGTTGATGTCGACGCACGAACCCGTCGAGTACACGGATGCTGTGGTGGGCCCCACCGAGGGCTAGAAGCCCTGCGACCAGGCGTTCGAAATCCAGGCCCTGCATCAGGTAGAGCAGGCCCTTGCCGGATTTGCCGAGCACATTGCAGGCCGGCACCACCAGATGGGTGAAGTCGAGATCGCAGACGTCGGCGCTGCACCAGCCAAGCATGGGGTGCGGCGTGCGCACCAGCCCCGGGCTGTCGCCATCGATCAGTAACAGGCTGCTGCTGCCCAGTGCGTGCTGGCCTTCGCCGCTGCGCACCAGGGTCACGATCAAGGAGGCGCGGGAACCATTAGCGATATAGCGTTTGCTGCCCTCAACGATAAAACCGTTAGCCGAGGGGAGCGCCCTGCATTGCATCTGGCTGAGATCGCTTCCGGCGTGTTCTTCGGTGATAGCCAAGGCGGTAATGATCCGTCCTTGGCGAATGCCAGGAAGGTAGCGCTGGATTTGTTCTTCGCTACCGAACAACTCCAGGTAGGCGCTGGCCATGTAGGCATGCACCCCAACCGACGCACGGATACCGGCGTACCCCAGCGCGCCCAGCTCTTCAAGGAACACAGCGCTTTCCAGAAAGCCTTCGCCACGCTGTGGCAAACCTAGCAGGCCGTGCTCGGCCAGGGTCTGCCAGGCGTTTTCGCACAGATGTCCACGTTCTTCGGCAGCGTCTGCTATTGGCAGAAGCTGGCTCTGCAGGATCTGGCGCACCTGTAGGGCGAAGTTGCGTTGGCTGTCGCTCAGATAGGGGCTGGGCATAGTCGGTTCGCTTTTATTTCACCGAGATCACTTGGTGTGCCGAGATGATGTCTGTCAGACAGCCAGGAATTCTGAATACGGCGTTAGGGGTACCGGCTGCGGCCCAAATCTCGTCGAACGTTAGCAGGTCTTCATCGACGAACAGCTTCAGCTCTTGCTTATGTCCGAGAGGCGGAACGCCACCGATGGTGAAGCCGGTCACCTCTTTGACGAAGTCAGCATCTGCCTTGAAAATCTTGTCGCCGACCAGCCGCGAAATGGTCTTTTCGTTCACTCGGTTCGGCCCGCTTGCCAGTACCAGCACCGGGATATTGTCGCGGGTGCGAAAAATCAGCGACTTGACGATTTGGGCCTTTTCGCATCCCAGCGCTTGGGCGGCATCGTCGGCAGTGCGGGTCGAGTCCGGCAATTCCTGAACGGTCAGGTCGAGGCCGCGCTCGTGAAGGGTGTCCTGGAATTGCTGAGCGCGTTTACTGATTGTCATAAGCGGGTTCTCCCGATGGATGAAGCGTAGATAGCAGTCGCCGATGATCGATCTTGCCGGTGGCGGACAGCGGCAGGATTTCGCAGAGTTGGATGTGGCGTGGAACCATGTAGGCCGGCAGCTGCGTGGCCAGGCTAAGACGCAATTGCTCCGGGCAACACGAGGGGTCGACGGCGATCACGAAAGCGACCAGCGCCTTCTCGCCCTGCGGTGATTCAGTCACGGTAATGACGCTTTGCCGCACCTGCGGATGGCGGTTGAGATGGTAGGCAATTTCCCCCAGTTCGATTCGAAAGCCGTTGATTTTCACCTGGTCATCAATACGTCCTTGAAAGACTATCGCACCGTCTCCGCGGAAGTAGCCTCGGTCCCCGGTGCGATAGAGCCGTTCCTGGCGTTCGCCGATCAGGCATTCAAAGAAGCGCTCGCGGTTGACGTCTGGCAGTCCGAGGTAGCCTGGCGAAAGGCCGGGTCCGGCGAGACAAACCTCGCCGCTTTGACCCTGTTCGCAGAGGCGATCCTGGTCAATCAGGTAGACGCGGGTGTTCTGGATCGGGAAGCCGATGGGGAGGGCGGTATCTTCGTCGCGCAGCTCGCAGAGCGGATAGTACGTCGCGAATGTTGTGCTCTCTGTTGGGCCATAGACGCTGACGATCCGTCCCGGCCCGTATCGCTCCAGGGCTTTGGCCATATGCCGCAGAGAGTGTGCTTCTCCGCCGGTGAGGACGGTACCGACACTGTCCAACGCCTGTGGCATTTCGTCGATCAGGGTATTGAATAGGGCTGTGGTCAGAAACAGCACGCTGATCTTTTGCGTCTGCAGGATGTGCTGTAGCCGCGACGCGCGAATGTACACGTCCGGGTAAAGCACACAGGTGCCGCCGAGCAGCAGGGCACCCCAGATTTCGAAGGTGGCCGCATCGAAGGTCGCAGGCGCCATTTGCAGCAACCTGCTGTTCTCGTCCAGGCAGGCGTAGCGGGCGTTGTATACCAGGCGGGTAATGCCCCGGTGTGGGACAGGCACGCCTTTGGGCTTGCCTGTGGAGCCGGAGGTAAAGTTGATGTAGGCGATGGCGTCGGCTTCGATTGTGAGCGGCGGGTTGCCTCGATCCTCAGTCGCTTCTGCAACAGCACTGGGTGCCAACACGTGGTAGCGGGAAAAGCGGGTGTCGTGCCTGGTGTTTTCGCTTCCCATCAGGTAGTCGCAGGATGCTTGTCCTAGCACTTCATGAATACGTTGTTCCGGCCAACCCGCATCGATGGGCAGGTAGCTCGCTCCAGCCTTCAGGATCGCCAGGAGCGCCACGATCAGTTCGGTGCTGCGCGGTAGGCTGACGGCTATTACATCGCCAGGTTGCACGCCCTTGGCGAACAGGTACCACGCCAAGTGGTTGGCGTGGGTGTTCAACTGTTGATAGCTACACTCATGATCCTGATGCCATATGGCAATGGCGTTCGGGTGGCGCGCTGCCGTGCGGGAGAACAACTCGCCGACCGATAGGTGGTCCGGATAAGGTACGTGGGTTTGGTTGACTTGATTGTGCAGCGCCAAGGCTGAAGGGGTGAGCTCAAGCGTTTGCATGCTGATTCCTCATTCGAGTGGTCAAGCTGTGCAGCAGTTGATGGCGATGGCTGTCGAGGAAAAAGTGATCGCCATCGATCTCGATCAGCTCAAATTCTTTCGAGGTATGCATGGACCAACCTGCCATGCTGGCTTGTCGGTCGATCGGGTCGTGGCGACCGAAATAGGCGTGTATGGGAATCTCCAACGGTTGCTCATGCCAGTCTTCCCAAATTTCCGAGAGCCGCATGTCGCTGCGCAGCGCTGGGAGCATAAGGCGCATCAGAATCTCGTTCTGTAGTACCGCCAGCGGCGTCCCGCCCATGGTGTGTAGGGCTTGATGGAAATCCTCGGCGCAGAGTTGATGCAGATAAGGCTGCGCTTGTCGGCTGGCCGGGCTGCGGCAGCCGCTGACGAACAACCGGTGGGTCTGGCCGGGATGGCGATAGCGGATTTTCTGAGCCAGTTCGTAGGCCAGGCGTCCGCCGAAGCTGTGCCCATAGAGCGCATGGGGGGCATTAAGGTAGGGCTCCAGCACCTCGAGGCAGTCCTCGATCAGTGGCGACCATTCCTCATACGGCGTTTCCTTGATTCTGGAACCTCGGCCGGGCAGGCGTACAGCGAGCAGTTCCACGTCTGCGTCCAAACCATTTACCCAACTGCGAAATAGATCGGGGTTACCTCCCGCATAAGGGAAGCAGATCAGACGCAAGCGCGGACGAATCCGGGGGCGGGGCACCAGAAGCCAGCGCTCATCGTATGCTTGCCCGGACATATCCTCAGATCTCCGTCAGGGCGTTAAAGTGTTTTGCGTTACGTTGAATGCAGGTAGCAATGTCACTTACAAGGCTCTGTGCGAAGAGATCCTCGGGGGGCAAACTGTCCTCGCCAAAATGCTCCTCAGCCTTCGCTATCAGGCGGATGGCGCTGAGTGACGTGCCTCCTGCAGCGAAGAAGTCGCTGCTGGCATTTTCCATACGTAGCCCCAATTCGCGGCAGGTATTAATCAACCAGACCTCGATTTTGCCGATTTCTCCTACGTTGCTCATGCTCTGTTCTCCTTCTTTATCTGGCTCAGCGCCGCGGGAATTGGAAGCCGTTGCAGGTGCGATCGACAAAACGGTTGTGAGGGAAACGATTATCCCCGGACACCAGTACGCAACCGAACTTGTCCAGGCTGGCCTGGCCGCCGAATTCCTCGAGAGTGTTCGAGTACGGATAGACTTGCACTGAGGTCGGCAGATAACGGGCGGCGAAGCCCAGGCGCATCTGGTCGGTCAGGCCGTTGTGCGGGTGCGAGGCATGCATAAGGGTCGACCAGAAAATGATGAACTGGCCTTGGCGCATGACCATGGATTTGGCCTGGGACTCGTCGGGCTTCCAGTTCGGGTCTTTCTGCAGTTGTCGATAGTCATAACCGAAGAAGCCCCGACGGACGCCGTCCTTTTCCATCTTATTGATGGCGTCGGATTGGTAATCCATGGTCTTCGATTCGTCGTAGTTCATGGTCCGGTGAGTACCGGGAATGAACTGCAGACAACCATTTTCAATGGTGGCATCGGTGAATGCGGCCCAGACGGTGATTGTGCCGCCGAACTGGGCGTCTTCCGGCCAGACTATTTGAGGATGCTTGGAGCCGGCAACGTTAGAAAAATTGTCGGCTTGGTGCCAGTCGGTGCCTTCGTCGCCGGGGTACTTGGGAAAGAACTCGGTGCGCCAGCAAAGTGTGTCACGCCCAAGGATGCTCGACACCCGATCGACGATTTCTGGACGGGTAATGTGCTCTGCGAGGAAGTCGACGTCCAGGTGACGGTCATAGTTGGACAGGTTCGTTATCCCTGACACCGCCTTGTCCTGGCTATAGATCGCTTTCTTGGTGTTGAGCAGTTTGGGCCGTAGAGCTTGTAAGCTGCGCTCCATTTCGTCCTTGTGATAGAGGTCGAAAGGCCCTATGTAACCGTCACGGTGGAACTTCTCCAATTCATTCTGGCTGAGACTAAAATCTAGGTCAGGGGAACGTACCTGTTCTTCCATTTGACACCTCACGGGTTTGTGGATCGTGCTTTAACTGGTCATCTGTTTTTCCAGATAGTTTTTGAATGTGTCGCAAGCCCGCTGAAGGTGCTGGCGCAACACAGAGGCCGCCTCTTCGGGGGCTCTGGCTTCAGCAAGCGACACTAATGCCTTGTGGTCGTCCTGTGCCATTTCTCCCAGCCCCATAGCCGAGAGGTGAAGTCGCAAGAAGCGCTCCTCTTCCTGCAATTCAATGTCGATCAGACGCAGCAGCTTCTTGTTGGGCGTGCGTCGATATAGAGACATGTGAAATAGCCTGTTGAGGCGTCCAAGGCTCTCCAAATCTGTTTCACTTTCCATAGCAACAATGTGTTCCCTAGCTTGTTTGAAATCCTCCTTGCACAGATTGGGAATTGATTGGCGTAACGCCTCCGGCTCAAGCAACAGGCGTATGGCATATGTTTCGACGGCATCGGCAACATTCATCTGAAGTACGATGGCGCCTTTGTTGGGTACATTTCGTACCAGCCCTTGAGCCTCAAGTTTCAACAGCGCCTCGCGGACAGGCATACGGCTAACGCCGAACATGCGGGCTATCTCCTCCTGCCGTAAGGCTGTACCGCCCGCCAGGCGACCGTTCAAAATCCCATCCCTTAACGTTTCCTCCACAAGATTTCTTGATAGCGGGACCTGAGCATTTATTTCAGGGAAAGCATTTTTAAGGTCTGCTGTTGATTTCAATGTATTCTCATTTTTCTCATTGGATCCTGGAGCCAATTTATAATGCAGCTCTCCAGTTGCGTCAATATCTTAGGGCGTTCGTGCGTACGAGGGATCAGGGAGGTCCTAACAGCATAATTCTTGCTATCCAAGCGTGTCTCATGCTGTGTAACCGTCCGCCCAACACCCTCTCCTGAGAGCCCTCCCAATTTGCCAAGATAGTGGACACCATTTTTAGTGGACACTACTTTGGATACTGCTCCCCCTCGTTGCCCTGGTCGCCGCCCGAACTTCCCTCCCGCTTTCAAGCGCAAGGTCGTCGAAGCCTCATACCAACCGGGTGTCTCCGTGTCGTTGATCGCTCGCGAACACGACGTTAACGCCAACATGGTCTTTCGCTGGCGGCAGCAGTACCTAGACGGGGTGTTCGGCCCGGTCAGTCGGGGGGCAACGCTGTTACCCGTTGAAGTTATTGACGCGCCTATTGAATTGTCGCCACCCGCGCCGCTACCGCAAGAACCCCATTCCGAGATCCTTATAGAAGTAGGAAAAGCCAAGCTACGTATCACTGGCACGCCTGATCCACAGACCTTGCAACTCACCTTGCAGCAGTTGCTGCGATGATTGCACCTCCCGCTGGAACCCGTATCTGGATCGCCGCTGGCGTCACCGACATGCGCCGTGGCTTCGATGGATTGGCAGCGTTGGTACAAACACAGCTGGAAGCCGATCCCTTCTCCGGCCAGATTTTTGTCTTTCGCGGACGGCGCGGTGATCGAATCAAATTGCTGTGGTGGGACGGCGACGGCTTATGTCTGTTCTGCAAACGCCTGGAACAAGGCCGCTTTGTCTGGTCCCAGGCAACCAGCGGCAGCGTGTCGCTGACGGCGGCGCAATTATCGATGCTGCTGGAAGGCATTGATTGGCGCAGGCCAATTCGTACAGCACCCGTCCTTGCAGTCTGACTTTACGCGCTGAAAATCCTTAGTAACATTCGGCCATGACCCACATGACCGACGCCCTGCCGAATGATCTTCACGCCTTAAAGGCCCTGGTCTCTGCCCAGCGGGCAGAGATTGAGCGCCTGAAAATGATGATCACCAAATTGCGGCGTACGCAGTTCGGTCGCAGTTCCGAGCAACTGGACGCGATGATCGACCAACTCCAGTTGAGCCTTGAAGAGCTGGAGGTCAACCAGGCCGAAGTGAGGCCGATCACTGAGCAAGCACCGCGCACCGTTTCCCGCCGTAAACCATTGCCTGACCATCTCCCCCGCGAAACCCATGTCCATCAGCCCGATCCGCAATGCTCCGGTTGTGGCGGGACGCTTCGTCAGTTGGGGGAGGATGTGTCTGAGGTGCTGGAGTACGTTCCGGCCCGTTTCAAGGTGATTCGCCATGTTCGGCCCAGGCTGGTTTGCCGCTGCTGCGAGCACATCATCCAAGTACCTGCGCCAAGCCGCCCGATAGCCCGGGGCCTGGCGGGCCCGGGGTTACTGGCTCATGTGCTGGTGTCCAAGTTCGTTGACCATCTTCCTTTGTATCGACAGTCCGAGATCTACGCCCGCGAGGGCGTGGATCTGGAGCGCTCGACCTTGGCCGACTGGGTCGGCCAAAGCAGCCAGTTGCTCAGACCGCTGATCAACGCCCTCAACCGTCATGTCATGATCGGCCATAAAATCCACGCCGATGACACACCGATTAGCGCACTCGCACCTGGTACCGGCAAAACCAAAACGGCGCGGCTTTGGACGTATGTGCGTGACGACCGTCCCGCCGGTTACACGACGCCGGCGGCGGTCTGGTTTGCTTACTCGCCGGACCGCAAGGGGCAACATCCCCGTTCGCACATCAAAGACTTCAGCGGGATCTTGCAGGCCGACGGCTACGCCGGTTTTGCTCAGTTGTATAGCTCGGGCAGTGTTCAGGAAGCGGCATGCTGGGCTCACGCTCGCCGCAAGTTTTACGACGTGTACAAAGACCAGTCTTCACCGCTTGCCGCCGAAGCGCTGCAACGAATAGCGGTGCTATATGCCATTGAGCGTGAAGTTCGCGGCCAGCCGCCCGACCGGCGAAAAGCGACTCGGCAAAGCCGAGCCAGCCCACTGCTGGAGCAGTTGCACGCCTGGCTCAATCAGACGCGGACTCAAGTATCGAAGAAATCGGCAGTGGGTGGTGCGATTCTCTATGCCCTCAATCGGTGGCAGGCCTTGGTGCGCTACTGCGATGACGGTCGAATTGAAATCGACAACAACGCTGCCGAGCGCGCGCTGCGCGCCGTCGCGTTGGGCCGCAAAAATTATCTGTTCGTGGGTTCCGATGCCGGTGGAGAGCGCGCCGCTGCCATTTACAGCCTGGTAGGCTCGGCCAAACTCAACGACCTGAACCCGCAAACCTATTTGACCCATGTGCTGGAGCGAATCGCCGACCACCCCATCAATCGGGTAGAGGAACTGCTGCCCTGGAACGTATCTCTTAATCCTCTCGAACACTACGAGGCTGCTTGATCCATGCCCAAACAATCTCACCTGTCCGTGGTTAAAACCGACCAAGTCCTGATACTGCACATCGAATTTAAATGGATAAAGCCTTCGATCTGGCGCCGGGTCGCAGTGCCTGAAAACATCACGTTGAACAAATTGCATCAGGTCATCCAGGCGGTGTTTGGCTGGAGCGACACGCACCTGCACGAGTTTGAAATTGATGGTGAAAGTTATGGCGTTCCTGATCCTGATTGGGGCCCGCCGGTGATTTCAGAGCAGCGTAAAAAGCTGATCAGCGTGTTGTACGGGAAGAAGACGTTTCGTTATGTCTATGACTTCGGCGACAACTGGGAGCTGCGGATTAAGGTCGAGAAAACCTTGCCTGCAATTATTTTTCCGCAAGTGCCATGTTGCATTGATGGGGCTAATGCACGCCCGCCGGAAGACATTGGTGGTGCGCCTGGGTATGACGATTTTCTGGCAGCGTTGGCGGATCCGAATCACCCTGAGCATGAGGCAATGTCGGAGTGGTATGGGGATGATGGGTTTGATCCGACGGCGTTTGACTGCGAGCGGGTCAATCAATGGTTGAAGCAGGCGAAGGTCTGATCAGCAAGAGGGTGTCGGGCGGACGGTTACCATGCTGTGGCCCACGTAAACAGAGGATTAGCAGGTCTGAGGCGATGGCTAGTCGCCTTTCGGGTGAAGCGTGGTCATTGGGTGGTGGGATGATGTGGCTCGTGGAGGCAGGTAATTTCCATCAGCCAATGAGTAGTAATTATTTATAAGAACAGATCGAATTTTCAGTGCTGTTCAGTTGGTAAAGGCAAGCAGTGAGTCAATTACTACTAGACCGATCCGCGTCATTCACCAATGAGCCCCTAAACATGGGAATGCGGAGCCTTCCCATGTTTAGGGGCTTAGCATGAGCAGCACAGGCAAGGAAAGGATTCGGCGCCAGCCGCGAGCTCCATTATCATCACGTGAGCCTTCAGCGTATCGGGAGAACATTGCGGTCCCGGGTTTGGTTAATGGCAGATACCGATAGGCTGCCCATGGCCGCCTTCTGGATATGTTCACTCCACCAGGCCATCATCGGACGCCGGCGTTCTATGTAATCCGCCCGGTTGTAGGCGCTCCGAACTTCGTCTTTATCGACATGCGCCAGCGCGACTTCGATTAGCTCCGGATCCCATCCATGCTCATTCAGAATTGTGCTGGCCATGGAGCGCATGCCGTGGCTGACTAAGCGGTCCTGAAAGCCCATTCGTTTCAACGCCATGTTGGCTGTCTGGCTATTCGCGTGGGTGCGCGGATTTCTATCTGACGGGAACACATATTCCCTGTGGCCGCTATGGGGCTTAAGCGTCTCCAATAACGAGAGTGCATGTTCGGTCAGCGGGATTGTGTGCGGACGACGCTTTTTCATTCGCTCCGGAGGGATGGTCCAGATGCGTTTTTCGAAGTCGATGTCTTCCCATCGGGTAGTCGCCGCTTCGGCAGGGCGGGTCATAGTGTGTAGCTGCCATTCGATCAGGCAGCGGGTCGTCCGCTTGATGCTGGCGTTCGCGATTTCCATCATGAGCTCCGGAAGCTCATCTGGTGGTAGCGCTGCCATGTTCTCTTTCTTAGGTTTCTTGAACACCGCTCGAATGCCGCTGAGAGGGTTGGCAAAGATCATTCCGGAATTGACCCCGTAGGTCATGATCTCGTTAAGGCGCTGGCTCACTCGCTTAACTGTCTCGAGGCTGCCTTTGGCCTCAATCGGACGAAGGAGCTTGATGACCATTGGGGCGCTGACTTCGGAGAGAGGCGTTGATTTCATGCTCGGAAAAACATGCAGTGTGAGGGAGCGCCAAATGTCTTCGGCATACGCCGGCGTGACGGAATCCTTCTTCAGCTCGAACCAGGCGGTGGCCACGTTCTCGAAGGTGTGTTCCGTTTCCGCTCGTTTGGCTTCCTGTAGCTCATTGCGCTGAGCTTTTGGATCGATGCCCTGTGCAAGCAGCTCTCTGGCCTCAACGGTTTTCTTCCTCGCTTGCGCAAGAGAAACCTCGGGATAAGAGCCGAGTGCCATGTTGATTCGATTTTTGGTGACGGGATGCCGGTAGTTGAAATTCCACTGCATCGAGCGATTGACCCTGACTCGCAGTTGGAGCCCGTCGCCATCCGTGAGGACGTAATCCTTGTCTTTCGGTTTGACCGCCTTGAGCTGGCGGTCGGAGAGACGGGTGGTTTGAGCGCACATGAGAAGTACTCCATGACACCTTTTGGTATTCCCAAGATTAGCGCCGGGGAGCCGGGAATACCATTGGGAATACCAAACTGCCTGGAACTCAAAAAGCCTGGAAAGCTTCCCGTGGCCCTGAAGCCCCCGTATTTACTGGATTTCAGGCACAAAAAAAGACGTCCGTGGACGTCTTTAGATGATGAAGTGGTGGAGCCGGGGGGATTTGAACCCCCGTCCGCCAGTACTCCGCTGTCGGTACTACATGCGTAGCCGTTTCTATTAAGTTAACCCTCAGCGACCCGAAGGGCAGGGTGCTTTGGGCGAGTTGTGTAAGTTTTAGCCGCTTCGTCCACAACGTACTGCACGGCGATTCTGTTCTATATGACAATCACTTTGGGTTTACAGACATCCCCTGGTGATTGCTGGACCCGAAGGTACCAGAAGCTCAGGGCTAAGGCTGCTTACGCAGCGAGAGCGAATTCCTGGCCGTAGTTTTCGTCATTGGCAACTATAAGAAGTTGCAACAGTGGATTTACGAGTTCTGTTACCAACTCGGCATGCACCTAAAGTTTCGCGACCGGCGTCGAATCCTAAACGGCCCCGTGCTTGTAACTCGTTGTTTCTTAGTGAGTGACAAGCCTGTGCAGTGTACGCCAAAACGTCAGCGAAGGCCAACCCGAAGGTTGGCCCTCTCGCTTACTGGCCGCCTTTCTCGCTGTTCTGCAGGTCTTGCAGGGCCTTGGAGGTGATTTCGATGCACTTCTTCTCATCACCTGCGGCGTGGGCGGCCTTGGCCTGGGAGACGGCGGTGTCTATTTCGCCACTTTTACCGCTGGTGTCGGTGGCGAGCAGGGCTTTGCCGTTGTTGATTTTGTCCAGGTTGATCTGGCACAGGTCTTTGTCACTGGCGGCGAAAGCGGGGGAGGCGAGCATCGCAGCGGTCATGAACAAGCCAGCAAGAGCGGAACGCTTCATAGGGTGTCTCCTTGCGCAAAAGGGCTCGACGCTGCTGGCGTGCAACCGCTGCCAGCGACATCACTGATGGGCCTCGTTTGTCGAGGCCTATGCAGATGAGTGCGCCGGCGCGCGAGGGTTCGGTTTTTTTGCCGGGTCAGTGGGCGCGGGCGCGGGTGACGCGGTCTACCAGGTAGACCAGGCCGTGGTAGTCGATGCCGCCATGCTGGCTCAGGCCGATCTCGCAGGTGCGGCTGGTGGAGATGCCTTCGCTGCAATATTGCACGGCGTCCTTGAGGGAGCGCAGGGCGTGGGCGTTGAGTTCCGGGGTGGTGAAGCCTTTGTCGCCGGCAAAGCCGCAGCAATGAATGCCTTCTGGGATCACCACGGTTTTTGCGCAGCGTCGCGCCAGTTCGATCAGGGCCTGGCTCTCGCCCAGGTGTTGGGTGCTGCAGGTGACGTGCACGGCGATGGGGGCTTCCTGGGGCGTGAAGTCGAGGCGGTCCATCAGGTGGGTGCGGATAAAGCGCACCGGGTCGTAGAGGTCCAGGCGCGTTTCTTCCAGCTCTTGCACCAGGCGGAGGGTGCAGGGGCTGGTGTCGCAGTAGATCGGGTCGAGGCCGCCGCGGCTGGCGTGGAGCAGGGCGCCGATCAGTTCCTGGCGCTTGTGTTCGGCCTGCTCGGCGTAGCCTTTGGAGGCGAAGGGTTGGCCGCAGCAGAGGCTGTCCTGATTGTCGGGGAAGACTACCTGGTAGCCGGCTTTTTCCAGCAGTTGGCGGGTTTTGTCGTACAGCGACATTTGCTCTTTATCGCCGGCTGCCGGGCCCATGGCGCGGGAGACGCAGGCGGCCAGGTAAACCACGCGTGGGCGCGCGTCCGTCACTGCCGGGCTGAAGCGGATGGCTTTTTCGGGCTGTGGCATGGCGTTGGTCCACTGCGGTATTTGCCCTTTGGACAGCTTGGTCAGCGTGCTCGAGAGCCTAGTCAGCCGTGGAGCACCCAGCAGCATGCGCGCACCGTTGGCGACGTGCAGGGTAAAGCGCGCACCTTGCAGCGCGGTGGCGAAATGGCTGGCAAGCCAGTCGGCGGTTTTCGTACGGTCGGCCTCGCGGCTGCGCAGTTTTTTTACCAGATCGCCGGTATTGATGCCTACAGGGCAGCGTTGCGCGCATAAGCCGGTGGCGGCGCAGGTGTCGATGCCCTGGTAGTGGTAGGCCGCTTCCAGTTCGGTGGTGTCCACGCCTGCGCGTTTTTTGGCCTGGATATCGCGCCAGATCACGATGCGCTGGCGCGGGCTCAGGGTCAGGCCTTTTGAAGGGCACACCGGTTCGCAGAACCCGCATTCGATGCACTTATCCACAAGCTCATCGGCGGCGGGCAATGGCTTGAGGTGCTTGAGGTGGATCTGCGGGTCTTCGCTGAGCACCACATCCGGGTTGAGGATGCCGTTAGGGTCGAGCAGACGCTTGAGCTGCCACATCAGTTGATACGCGTCGCTGCCCCATTCCAGTTCGACGAAAGGGGCCATATTGCGGCCGGTGCCGTGTTCAGCCTTCAGTGAGCCACCGAACTCCACGGCCACCAGTTGCGCGACGTCGTCCATGAATGCTTGATAGCGTGCGACTTCTTCGCTGCTGTTGAAGCCTTGAGTGAACACAAAGTGCAGATTGCCTTCCAGGGCATGTCCGAAAAGGATGGCTTCGTCGTAGTGATGTTTGTCGAACAGTGCGATCAAGCGGTTCACGCCAATCGCCAGTTGTTCGACCGGGAAGGTCACGTCTTCGATGATCACGGTGGTGCCGGTTTTGCGTACGGCGCCTACGGCGGGGAAGGTGTCTTTGCGGATTGCCCACAGGCGGGCGTTTTCCAATGGGTCTTCGGTGAAGTCGACTTGTTTCTCCACGGGAAACGCCGCCAGGGACGCCATGATGCGCGTCAGTTGTTCGTGCAGCAGTGATGACGAAGCGGCGCGGGATTCGATCAGCAGTGCGCAGGCGTTTTCCGATAGGTGCTGTACGAAAGCAGGCATGCCCGGTTTGTCCTGCACCGAGCGCATGCTGCGTCGGTCCAGCAGTTCAACGGCGGAGACTGGCTGGGTTTTCAGCACGGTGACGGCGTTGCAGCAGGTTTCGACGTCCGGGAAGACGATCAGCGCCGAGGCTTTGTTTGGGTGATCGATCACGGTGTCGTAGGTGACCGCACTGATAAATCCCAGGGTGCCCTCGGAGCCGACCAGCAGGTGGCTGAGGATGTCCAGCGGGTCATCGAAATCCACCAAGGCATTGAGTGACAGGCCGGTGGTATTTTTCAGGCGGTATTTGTGGCGGATCTTCGCCGCCAGCTCAGTATTTGCCCGTGTTTCACGACCTAACAGGGCCAGGCGTTCAAGCAGTGCGCTATGTGACTGGCGGAAGGCTTGCACGCTGGCGGCATCTTCGGTGTCCAGGCGGCTGCCATCGGCCAGCACCAGGCGGATGCCCGCCAGGGTGTGGTAGGTGTTTTGCGCCGTGCCGCAGCACATGCCACTGGCGTTGTTGGCGACGATACCGCCGATCTTGCAAGCATTGATGGACGCAGGGTCCGGGCCGATCTTGCGCCCGAACGGTGCGAGCCAGGCGTTGGCCTGGGCGCCGATCACACCCGGTTGCAGGCGGATCTGGGTGCCTTGCCCGCGAATTTCGCGGTGATTCCAGTTATCACCCAGCACGATCAGCACCGAGTCGCTGATGGCCTGGCCCGAGAGGCTGGTGCCTGCGGCACGGAAGGTCACCGGTACGCGGTCGCGCTGGGCCAGTTGCAGCAGGGTTACCACTTCGTCTTCTGACTCCACGCGGATCACCAGCTGTGGGACCAGTCGGTAGAAACTGGCGTCGGTGCCGAAGGCGAGGGTGGAAAGTGGATCGTCGAAGCGACGATCTTGCGGGATCAGTTGTGCGACGTCGCTCAGGAAAGCAGCAGGCAGGCTCATCGGTCCTCCAGAAATAGCAGACGCCGGAAGGGTGCCCCGGCGTCGATTCTTACCCTATTACGTGCAGGTCTCAGTGCACCAGCATACCGGTGAACCAGTACGCCTGCGCCAAGGTGATCAGCCCGACGATGGTGGCAAAAAACAGGCTGTGCTTGAGGGTAAAGCGGAACAGGTCGGATTCCTTGCCCACCAGGCCGGTGGCGGCGCAGGCCACGGCGATCGATTGCGGCGAGATCATTTTGCCGGTCACGCCACCGCTGGTGTTCGCGGCTACCAGCAGGGTGTCGTTGACGCCGATCTGGTGCGCGGTAGTGGCTTGCAATGAGCTGAACAGGGCGTTGGATGAGGTATCGGAGCCTGTCAGGAAAACTCCCAGCCAACCAAGGAATGGCGAGAAGAACGGGAAGGCAGCACCGGTGCCGGCCAGAACCAGGGCCATGGTCGAGGACATGCCGGAGTAGTTGGTGACGAAGGCGAATGCCAGCACCATGCCGATGGACAGGATCGGCCAGCGCAGCTCAAAGAAGGTCTCTTTTAAAGTGGTAAGACCAGTTTTGACGTCGATTTTCAACACCAGCATGGAGACCAGTGCCGAGAAGAAGATTGCAGTACCGGTGGCCGAAATCGGGTCCAGCTTGAAAACGGCCGGGATGGCGGTGGGGTTGGTCACGATGGGCGCGACTTTAACCACCAGTTGATCCAGGTGCGGGATCGCGAAATTGAACACCCAGCCGTACATCGAACCGCCCGCGGCGAACAGGGCCTTGAAGGGTTTGAGGGTCCAGATGGTCACCAGTACGGTGAGGATCAGGAACGGCGACCACGCCTTGAAAATTTGCCCCAGGCTGTAAGGCGAAACCACGGTGTTGCGGGGCAAGCCGAAGCCGCCGGCGCTGGAGGTGACCGCCACGCTGGAGGTGGCGCCGGCAATTTGTGCGCCTGCGGTGCGCTTGGGTTGCCAGACTTTCAGGAACAGTGTCAGGGCAATCAGGCTGGCGAGTGCCGAGGTGATGTCCGGCAGCTCTGGGCCAATGAAATTCGAGGTGAAATATTGGGTGACGGCAAAGCTCAAGCCCGCCACCAGGGCTGCCGGCCAGGTTTCGCGAACGCCGCGCAGGCCGTCCATCATGAACACCAGCCAGAACGGCACGAACAGCGACAGCAGCGGCAGTTGGCGGCCGGTCATGGCGCCAATCTTGAACGCATCAATACCGGTGACCTGGCCGGCGACAATGATCGGAATGCCCAATGCGCCGAAAGCCACGGGCGCGGTATTGGCAATCAGGCACAGGCCGGCGGCGTACAGCGGGTTGAAACCCAGGCCTACCAGCAGCGCGGCGGTGATCGCCACGGGCGCGCCGAAACCGGCCGCACCTTCGAGGAAGGCGCCAAAGCAAAAACCGATCAATAACACCTGCAAGCGCTGGTCGTCGGTGATCGACAAAACGGAGCTGCGGATGATCTCGAACTGGCCGCTCTTGACCGTCAATTTGTACAGGAATACAGCCGCGACGATGATCCAGGCGATCGGCCACAGGCCGTAGGCAAAACCGTAACCGGCTGCGGCCAGCGCCATGTCTACCGGCATCTGGAAGGCGAAAATGGCGACCAGTATCGACAGGGCCAGGGTGATGCTGCCGGCCAAATGGCCTTTGAGGCGGAACACGGCCAGCGCCAGGAAGAAGAATACGATAGGAATGACGGCGGCCAGTGCGGACAGGCCGAGGCTGCCGAGTGGGCTGTAAAGCTGTTGCCAGGTTTGCATATGGGGTGGCCCCTGATTGTTGTTGTTTGGTGAGCTTGGTTAATTGGTAATACCAATTTACAGTCGCTGTGGGCTAGATTAAGAGCCTGGGCAGGGGTGTGTCAATTTGCCGCCTGCGAAACTTTGGTCGTAGGTCGGGAGGCGGGGTGTTCTGATCGGCGAAATTGAAGGCGTTCTGATAGGTGCTGCCGGCACGTCGATAGGCCAGAATAGGGGCCCCGGCGAGTGGTCGGGATGGCGGAGAGTGAGTTATGGGGTTTGATCAGGTGCGTCAGCGCCGTTTGTCTGACGATATTGTCGAGCAGCTTGAGGGGATGATTCTCGAGGGCACGCTGAAGTCGGGCGAGCGCTTGCCGGCCGAGCGCGCGTTAGCCGAGCGCTTTGGTGTGTCGCGCCCGTCGTTGCGTGAGGCGATTCAGAAACTGGCGGCCAAGGGGTTGCTGGTCAGCCGCCAGGGAGGCGGCAACTATGTGGTGGACTCCCTGGGTTCGACCTTCAGCGATCCGCTGCTGCACTTGTTGGAAAGCAATCCCGAAGCGCAGCGCGATCTGCTGGAGTTTCGCCAGACCCTTGAGGCTTCGTGTGCTTATTACGCGGCGTTACGCGCCACGGAAGTTGACCGTGAACGGCTGACCGCAGCGTTTGAAGCGTTGCAGGATTGCTATGCGCGCGCCGACGAGGTGAGCCGAGTGGAGGAGGGCGCTGCGGATGCAAGGTTTCACTTGGCGATTGCCGAAGCCAGTCATAACGCCGTGTTGCTGCACACCATTCGCGGGCTGTTCGACCTGCTCAAGCGTAACGTAGTGACGAATATTGGTGGCATGTACCAGCAGCGTACTGAGACCCGCGACATGCTGATCAATCAGCACCGGGACTTGTACCTGGCCATCATCGAGGGGCGGGCCGAGCAGGCGCGCGAAGTCTCGACACGGCATCTGCTGTATGTGCAGGAGGTGTTGGAGGAGGTGCGTCAGGAGGTTCAACGCGTGGCTCGGGCGGAGCGACGCAAAGGGATGTAGCCCGCCTGGGCTACACCGTCACAAGGATTATTCTTCCTTGCCCTTGTTGCGCACGGCGCGATGCAGTTCGCGATTGGAATCGCGCTCGCGTTCGGTGTCGCGCTTGTCGTATTCCTTCTTGCCCTTGCCCAATGCGATCTCGCATTTGACCAGGTGCTTGCTCCAGTACCAGGACAAGCAGACACACGCGTAGCCTTTTTGCTGCACGGCTGCGGCGAGTTTTTCGAGCTCGCGGGCATTGAGCAACAACTTGCGCGTACGCACCGGGTCGGCAATCACGTGGGTGCTCGCGGTGGTCAGCGGAGTGATATGACTGCCAAGCAGCCATGCCTCGCCATCCTTGAGCAGCACATAACTGTCGACCAGCTGCAGTTTGCTGGCACGCAGACTTTTTACTTCCCAGCCGGCCAGGACCAGACCAGCCTCGAACCGATGTTCGATGAAGTAATCGTGTCGCGCTTTTTTATTTTGCGCGATGGTCCCTGTGGGGTGTTTCTTTTGTTTAGCCATAGGGGCGGCATTATAGGGAGTTGCGAGCGTGTCGGCTACGGTCAACCTGTGTGCTTGAGCGAGTTGGACGAATCCCGGACAATGCGGGCAGTTCTTTGGTTTTTTTCTCTCGCGGATTGGGCTGTTCTTTCGCGATGTTTGCCTTAAGCAGTGGAAGTAACGCTCACATGACGACGCATATTCAACGTTCGGCCCTGTTGCCCTACCCGGCGCAGGCGCTCTATGACCTGGTCAACGACGTGGCGCGTTACCCGGAGTTTCTGCCTTGGTGCTCGACGGCCGAGGTTCTGGAGAGCAGTGACGAGCACATGGTTGCCAGTGTGGGGGTGGCCAAGGGCGGCCTCAGCCAGCATTTTGTGACGCGCAATGTGCTGGTGCCGGGCCAATCCATCGAAATGAACCTGCAGGAAGGGCCGTTCACCCAACTGCACGGTGTGTGGGTGTTCAAGGCGCTGACGGACAAGGCCTGCAAGATCAGCCTGGATCTTTCGTTTGATTATGCCGGGCCGATTGTTCGTGCGACGTTGGGGCCTTTGTTCAATCAGGCCGCCAATACCCTGGTGGACGCGTTCTGTCAGCGCGCCAAGCAACTGCATGGTTGAGATTGAGGTGGTGTTCGCCGCTGAGGATCGCCAAGTGTTGCTGGGGGTAAAGGTGGCTGAAGGCACTAGTTTGCGCGAGGCGGTGCGGGCGTCGGGAATAGCGGCGCATTTTCCTGACGTTGATCTGGCTGATTGCCCGCTGGGTATATTTGGCAAGGTTGTCGTGGATGCCGGGGCGCGTTGCGTACAAGCGGGCGACCGTATTGAGATCTACCGGCCTTTGCTGGCCGACCCTAAAGAGGTGCGCAGGCTACGCGCGGCCAAGGCGGCATTGGCCAGGCAAGCGAATTCTTGAGCTTGCCAAATGGCAGCCTAGCTATCTGGAGCGCCGCGATCCAACTGTGGGAGCTGGCTTGCCTGCGATGACGTCCCGATAGCCGGCGCATATCTACCTGATGCCCACGATCCAAATGTGGAAGGGGCGGTCCCGATAACGGGTATGTTCTCGATCTGATCCAGGATCCTGGTTGACTGTCAGATCGCTTTCGCAGGCAAGCCAGCTCCCACAGGTTCAGCGTCGCACCAAGGTTATGTAGAGATGCCTATGTAAATGGCAGGCAACAAAAAGCCCGGCATGCCGGGCTTTTTATCGAGCGCAAAATTATTGCGGGCTGGTGTCCAGAGGCTCAGGCGTCGGGACGGGCACGGTTTCCACGTTGTCGATGTCTTTCTGGATGGTGTCCAGCAACGAACCAGGCTTGGCCGGTACCTCGGATTTTGGTTTTTCAGCTTCCTGCGTAGGTGCGGTCACGTTGGTGCCGCTGTCCTTGCCCAGCAAGGCTTCATCGCGGCTTACGCCGGGCATGAAGTCGCCGGACAGGCTCACGAGCTGGTCATTGCCATTGAAGATGACACTGACGCGCTCCTGCTGGCGTTCACCGCCACCAGGCTGCAGGCTGTAGAGATAATCCCAGCGATCGGCATGGAAAGTGTCGGTCAGCAGGGGATTACCCATGATAAACCGTACTTGCCGTCGGGTCATTCCCGGGCGTAACTGGTCTATCATGTCCTGCGTGACGACATTGCCCTGCTGGATGTCGATTTTGTAAACCCCGGGGAATGAACAACCGGCGAGTGCGAGCAGTCCCACAAAGGTGAAACTGGTTAGCAAGAGCTTGGTGTTTTGCATCGGTGGGCGACTTCCACTATCTTGGCTGGGACAACGTAAACGCCGATCATACCCGTATTAAGAGAAGCTGCGAAGCAGCATCCGCGAGAAAGCTAACCATGGTTGAAAATAGCGAACTACGCAAAGCCGGTCTCAAAGTGACTCTGCCACGAGTCAAGATTCTACAAATGCTCGATTCTGCTGAGCAGCGCCACATGAGTGCCGAAGATGTTTACAAGGCGCTGATGGAGTCTAACGAGGACGTCGGCCTGGCCACGGTCTACCGTGTACTGACCCAGTTTGAAGCCGCAGGGCTGGTGGTTCGTCATAATTTCGACGGCGGTCATGCGGTGTTTGAATTGGCTGACGGTGGTCACCATGACCACATGGTTGATCTGGATACCAATGAGGTTATCGAGTTCACCAGCCCTGAAATCGAAGCGCTGCAGCACAAAATTGCTGAAGAGCATGGGTTCGATTTGGTCGACCATAATCTCGTGTTGTACATCCGTAAGAAAAAGTAAAAATCGACGCAGTTTTGCTTTGCGAAACGATTGAAGGCGACCCTCGGGTCGCCTTCGTGCTTTCTATAGAGTGGAAAATATCGCTTCAGGCCTTCGCGGCCACCACCATTTTTTTCGCGTGAGCCAAGGACTCCTTGGTCAAGTCGATACCGCCGAGCATCCGCGCCACTTCTTCCACCCGTTCCGACTTGTTCAGCTTGGAGACGGCGGTGTGTGTCGCGTCACTACCGCGCACCTTATGCACAAACAGGTGCTGATGCCCTTGGGCTGCCACTTGCGGCAAGTGGGTCACCGTAAGCACTTGGCCGCGATCCCCCAGGCGACGCAGCAATTGGCCAACAATTTCTGCGGTCGGCCCGCCAATGCCCACATCCACTTCATCGAATACCAGGGTGGGTACCCGTGAGGTCTGGGCGGTAATCACTTGGATCGCCAGGCTGATCCGCGAGAGTTCGCCGCCGGAGGCCACTTTGGCCAGGGCCTTGAGCGGTTGGCCGGGGTTGGCACTCACCAGCAGTTCGACGTGCTCCAGCCCATGGGGCTGCAATTCTTGACTGGCGTTGGGATGCAGCTCGATGGTGAAGCGCCCGCCTGGCATGCCCAGGCGTTGGATTTCCAGCTCAACGGCGCTTGCCAGGCTAGTAGCTGCCTGCTGGCGCAGTGCGCTCAGCTCCCGGGCTTTTTCCTGATAATGACGGGCAAACGAAGCGAGCTCTTCGCCCAGTCGTTCGATAGATTCGTCGTTCGCGTTGAGTGTTTCGATTTCATCCAGCAGTTTCTGCTGCATGGTTGCGACTTCTGTCGGCTGGATTCGATGCTTGCGAGCCAGTGTATAAATAGTGTCCAGGCGTTCTTCTATTTCCTGCAGGCGAGCTGGGTCGGCGTCGAAATGGTCCAGGAAACGATTGAGTTCGCCCACGGCTTCCTCGACCTGGATCTGTGCGCTGGTCAGCAGGGTGGTCGCTTCGCTCAGTGAGCCGGAAGCATTGTTCACACTGGACAGGCGGTTGAGGCTGGCGGTCAGTGCATTAAGGACGTTGCCGGAGTCGCTCTCACTACATTGCTCGACGACCTGGCGGCAGATACCCAGCAGGGTCTCGGCGTTGGTCAGGTTCTTGTGTTCCTGCTCAAGTTGCTCCAGCTCTGTCTCACCCAGGCCCAGACTCTCGAGCTCTTCCAGTTGATAGCTGAGCAACTGGTGGCGGGCGCGTTGTTCGTCGCCGGAGTTGGAGAGGCGTTCCAGTTCCTGGCGTGTCTGGCGCCAGCGTTGGGCGGCCAGTTGAACTTGCCGGGAAAGATCGGTGGCGCCGGCGTACTCATCGAGCAGGCGACGGTGGGTATCGGTTTTCAACAGGGATTGGTGTTCGTGCTGACTGTGGATATCGATCAGCAATTCGCCCAGGGATTTCAAGTCGCCCAGAGGGCAAGGCGTGCCGTTGATATAGCCGCGCGAGCGCCCCTCGGCGGTGATCACCCGGCGCAGAATGCAGGGGCCTTCATTATTAAGGTCGCGCTCGGCCAGCCATGCCTCGGCTTCGGGGATGTCCGCCAGGTCGAAGGTGGCCAGGATGTCGGCCTTGTCGGAGCCAGGGCGTACCACGCCACTGTCGGCGCGGTCGCCAAGCGTCAGGCCGAGGGCGTCGAGCATGATCGACTTGCCGGCGCCGGTTTCGCCTGTGATTACGCTCATCCCGCGATCCAGTTCAAGATCCAGATGTTCAACGATGGCGTAGTTATGTACAGACAGGTGCACGAGCATGACGGCCGCTCCCAGGCTTTAGGTCTGGTTATTTATACAGTGTTTTGCTCGGGCCTGACAATCCTGGCACTTAGCTCGATTTGCTTGAGTCGTTAATTTTTTTAGCGCGATGTGGAATGAGCGTGAAGGAAATGATCCAGGTCAATCGAAAGACTTTTGGTAACGCCTGCGCCCTTGAACCTGAAAATTGTGGCCCCATATACCGGAGCAGAAGCGCGAGTTGAGTTCGCGCATGATTTTGAAAGGAGAAATCTATGGCTGACGAACAGACGCAGGATACGCAAACTCCAGACGCCAATTCGGCTGCCGGTGATGAACTGGCGACTCGTGTGCAAGTGCTCGAAGAGCAATTGGCCGCTGCGCAGGATCAATCGTTGCGTGTTGCCGCCGATCTGCAGAACGTCCGCCGCCGTGCCGAGCAGGATGTAGAGAAGGCTCATAAGTTCGCGCTGGAAAAATTCGCCGGTGACCTGCTGCCGATCATCGACAGCCTGGAGCGTGGTCTTGAGTTGTCCAACCCGGACGATGAAAACATCCGCCCAATGCGTGAAGGCATCGAGCTGACCCTGAAAATGTTCCAGGACACCCTGAAGCGTTATCAGTTGGAAGCTATCGATCCGCAAGCCGGCGAGCCGTTCAATGCTGAACATCACCAAGCCATGGCCATGCAAGAAAGCCATGACCTGGAACCCAATAGCGTGATCAAGGTGTTCCAGAAGGGTTACCAGCTCAACGGTCGCCTGATGCGTCCGGCAATGGTGGTGGTGAGCAAGGCTCCTGCACCCGTTGCACCTTCTATTGATGAGCAGGCTTGAAATTCGCCGCAAGGCCCCCATTTATAAGTCAAGCGTTTAAGTGCTACCGCAGTTAGCCAAAACTGCTGCGGCAACCAAATTCAAGTTTCGGGAGAGTAAATCATGGGCAAAATTATCGGTATCGACCTGGGGACCACCAACTCCTGCGTCTCCGTGCTGGAAAACGGCGTTGCAAAAGTTATTGAAAACGCCGAAGGCGCACGTACCACTCCGTCGATCATCGCTTACGCCAACGACGGTGAAATCCTCGTCGGTCAATCGGCCAAGCGTCAGGCGGTGACCAACCCGCACAACACCCTGTACGCGGTAAAGCGTCTGATTGGTCGTAAGTTCGACGAAGAAGTCGTACAGAAAGACATCAAGATGGTGCCTTACAAAATCGCCAAGGCCGACAACGGTGACGCCTGGGTTGAAGTGAACGGCCAGAAAATGTCGCCGCCGCAAATCTCGGCTGAAATCTTGAAAAAGATGAAGAAGACCGCCGAAGACTACCTCGGTGAAGCAGTGACTGAAGCGGTGATCACCGTTCCTGCCTACTTTAACGACAGCCAGCGTCAGGCCACCAAAGACGCCGGCCGCATCGCGGGCCTGGATGTAAAACGTATCATCAACGAACCAACCGCAGCCGCGCTGGCTTACGGTATGGACAAGGCCAAGGGCGACCACACCGTGATCGTTTACGACCTGGGTGGCGGTACGTTCGACGTCTCCGTGATCGAGATCGCAGAAGTTGACGGCGAGCACCAGTTCGAAGTGTTGGCCACCAACGGTGACACCTTCCTGGGTGGTGAAGACTTTGACATTCGTCTGATCGACTACCTCGTTGACGAATTCAAGAAAGAAAGCGGCATGAACCTCAAGGGTGACCCGCTGGCCATGCAGCGCCTGAAAGAAGCCGCTGAAAAAGCCAAGATCGAGCTGTCTTCCGCTCAGTCGACTGACGTGAACCTGCCGTACATCACTGCAGACGCTACCGGTCCTAAGCACTTGAACGTGAAGATCTCGCGTTCCAAGCTCGAAGCATTGGTTGAAGACCTGGTTCAGCGCACCATCGAACCTTGCCGCATCGCGCTGAAAGACTCCGGTATCGACGTTGGCTCGATCAACGACGTGATCCTGGTGGGCGGTCAGACCCGTATGCCACTGGTTCAGAAGCTGGTTACCGAGTTCTTCGGCAAAGAAGCCCGTAAAGACGTGAACCCGGACGAAGCCGTTGCCATGGGTGCTGCCATCCAGGGGGCCGTACTGGCCGGTGATGTGAAAGACGTGCTGCTGCTGGACGTAAGCCCGCTGACCCTGGGTATCGAAACCATGGGGGGCGTGATGACTGCGCTGATCGAGAAAAACACCACGATTCCTACCAAGAAATCCCAGGTGTTCTCGACTGCCGATGACAACCAGGGCGCCGTGACGATCCACGTGCTGCAGGGCGAGCGTAAGCAAGCCGCACAGAACAAGTCCCTGGGCAAGTTCGACCTGGCTGAGATTCCACCAGCACCACGTGGCGTGCCACAAATCGAAGTGACCTTCGACATCGACGCCAACGGCATCCTGCACGTCGGCGCGAAAGACAAGGCCACCGGCAAAGAGCAGAAGATCACCATCAAGGCCAGCTCCGGCCTGTCTGATGAAGAAATTCAACAGATGATCCGTGATGCTGAAACCAATGCTGAAGCGGACAAGAAGTTCGAAGAGTTGGCAGGCGCCCGTAACCAGGGTGACGCGCTGGTTCACTCGACGCGCAAAATGATCGCTGATGCTGGCGACAAAGTGACCGACGAAGAGAAAACCGCAATCGAAGCGGCAGTGGTTGCCCTGGAAGCCGCCATTAAAGGCGACGACAAGGCTGCCATCGAAGCCAAGGTTGAGGAGCTGTCGAAAGTCTCCGCGCCAGTTGCTCAGAAAATGTACGCCGAGCAAGGCCAGCCGGCTGACGGCGCTGCGCAACAAGCCGAGCCTGAAGCCAAGCACGACGATGTTGTCGATGCTGAGTTCGAAGAAGTTAAAGACAACAAGTAAGTTGTCGCCCGGTTGACCGCGCACAAGCGGTGACTGGTAGGATGTCGCCGCGCGGGAGCTTGCTCCCGCGTTGGCGTGTCTGGGGTATGCGAATTTTTACAGCATGCGACAACGCTTGGATGCTGGCGGTGTGAACGGGAATGCTCCTGCTTTCCGAATGACAGTCACCGCGTTTTTGGCCGGCTCCCTGGCTGAAAGCAGTAATGACCAGGATCGTTGAATTGACGTGAGTTGGGTCCGGGCCTGTATTGGGGCTCAACGAGTTTGGCAGGGTTCAGGAGGGCCAGGTCGAACGTCCTTAAGAGTGCAAAGACTTATGGCAAAGCGTGACTATTACGAAGTATTGGGTGTGGAGCGTGGCGCCAGCGAGGCGGAGCTGAAAAAAGCCTACCGTCGCCTGGCGATGAAGCACCACCCGGACCGTAATCCGGATAACAAAGAATCCGAAGAGATGTTCAAAGAGGCCAACGAGGCCTACGAATGCCTGTGTGATCCCAATAAGCGTGCGGCCTACGACCAATATGGCCATGCTGGCGTCGACCCGAGCATGGGCGGCGGCGGTGCCGGTTTTGGTGGCCAGAACTTCTCCGATATTTTCGGCGACGTATTCAGCGACTTCTTCGGCGGTGGCCGTGGCGGTCAGCGTGGCGGCCCTCAGCGCGGCAGCGACCTGCGTTACACCCTGGAACTGAACCTGGAAGAAGCCGTGCGCGGCACCAGTGTCAATATCCGTGTGCCGACGCTGGTCAACTGCAAGCCGTGCGACGGCTCGGGTGCGAAGAAAGGCTCCTCGCCGATCACGTGCCCGACCTGCGGCGGTATCGGGCAGGTACGCATGCAGCAGGGCTTCTTCTCGGTGCAGCAAACCTGCCCGCGTTGCCATGGCCAGGGCAAGATCATTTCCGATCCGTGCGACTCCTGCCACGGCGAAGGCCGCGTCGAAGAGTACAAAACGCTGTCTGTGAAAGTGCCGGCGGGTGTGGATACCGGTGATCGTATTCGACTGTCGGGCGAAGGCGAGGCGGGTGCCCAGGGTGGCCCTACGGGCGACCTGTACGTGGTGATCAATGTGCGCGAGCACTCGATCTTCCAGCGTGACGGCAAGCACTTGTTCTGCGAAGTGCCGATCAGCTTTGTTGATGCGGCCCTGGGTGGCGAGCTGGAGATTCCGACGCTGGATGGTCGGGTCAAGCTCAAGATTCCCGAGGGGACTCAAACCGGCAAGCAGTTCCGCATTCGTGGCAAGGGCGTTGCGCCCGTGCGCGGTGGCGGTGCTGGCGACCTGATGTGCCGTGTGGCAGTGGAAACCCCGGTGAACCTGAATCGTCGTCAGCGTGAACTGCTGGAAGAGTTCCGCAGCTCGCTGGAAGGCGATGACTCCCACTCGCCGAAGACTACGGGCTTCTTCGACGGTGTAAAACGCTTCTTCGGCGACCTGTAAGGATCTGAATATGCGACGTATAGCCGTAATGGGCGCTGCCGGGCGCATGGGCAAGACGCTGGTCGAGGCGGTGCAGCAGCGCTCGCCGGCCTCCGGGCTGACGGCGGCGATTGTTCGCCCAGGCAGTACGTTGATCGGCGCGGACGCAGGTGAGTTGGCCTCATTGGGTCGCATCGGTGTTTCGCTGTCTGGCAACCTCGAGCAGGTGGCTGACGAGTTCGACGTGCTGATCGACTTCACCCTGCCGGAAGTGATGCTGAAAAATCTGGCCTTCTGCCGTAAGGCGGGCAAGGCTATGGTGATCGGTACCACCGGTTTGAGCGCCGAGCAGAAACAGTTGCTGGTGGAGGCGGGCAAGGATATTCCGATCGTCTTCGCTGCCAATTTCAGCGTGGGCGTAAACCTGTCGCTGAAATTGCTGGACCTGGCGGCGCGCGTGCTGGGTGATGAGGCTGATATCGAGATTATCGAGACTCATCACCGTCACAAGATCGACGCTCCGTCGGGCACTGCGTTGCGCATGGGTGAAGCTATTGCCGATGCGCTAGGCCGCGATTTGTCGAAAGTGGCGGTATACGGGCGTGAAGGCCACACCGGTGAGCGCGCACGCGACACCATCGGTTTTGCAACCGTGCGCGGTGGTGATGTGGTTGGCGATCACACCGTGCTGTTCGCCACCGAAGGCGAGCGCCTGGAGATCACGCACAAAGCCTCCAGCCGCATGACTTTCGCCAAGGGCGCGGTGCGTGCTGCGCTTTGGTTGGACGGCCGCGAGCCGGGCCTGTACGACATGCGTGACGTGCTGGATTTGCACTAACCAGTAGCTAAAACGGGGGCTCAGGATTATCCTGTGGCCCCGTTTTTACCCGCTAGGCGACGTCCTGTCGCATTCCCCTGCCTTTAAGGCTCATTAGCGGTGGACCAAAAAAGCCTTTTTCTGTAAGCTACAGCTTTAGTGTGTCCACTAAAAGCGCGCAGAATAATTCAGTGAAGAAGCGGGGTGACGTGTCCATACGTCACTCCGCTTTTTTACAACCTGCGATCGCCCTTTCAGGCTTTATTTACGGGAGGTCTTCTTGACTAAGCCAGCCATACTCGCCCTTGCTGATGGCAGCATTTTTCGCGGCGAAGCCATTGGAGCCGACGGTCAGACCGTTGGAGAGGTGGTGTTTAACACTGCCATGACCGGCTATCAGGAAATCCTTACCGATCCTTCCTACGCCCAACAGATCGTTACCCTGACCTATCCGCACATCGGCAACACCGGCACTACGCCGGAAGATGTCGAGTCTGATCGTGTCTGGTCGGCGGGCCTGGTAATTCGTGACCTGCCACTGGTTGCGAGCAACTGGCGTAACACGATGTCGCTGTCCGATTACCTGAAAGCCAACAACGTTGTGGCGATCGCCGGTATCGATACGCGCCGCCTCACGCGCATCCTGCGTGAAAAAGGCTCGCAGAACGGCTGCATCATGGTCGGTGACAATATTTCCGAAGAGGCGGCGATTGCCGCAGCGCAAGGCTTCCCTGGCCTGAAGGGCATGGACCTGGCGAAAGTCGTCAGCGTCAAAGAGAAGTACGAGTGGCGTTCCACCGTATGGGATCTGAAGACTGACAGCCACGCGACTATCGAGGCTGCCGATCTGCCCTACCACGTGGTCGCCTATGACTACGGCGTCAAGTACAACATCCTGCGCATGCTGGTCGAGCGCGGTTGCCGTGTGACCGTGGTGCCCGCGCAAACCCCTGCCAGCGATGTGCTCGCGATGCAGCCGGACGGTGTGTTCCTGTCCAACGGCCCGGGTGACCCTGAGCCATGCGACTACGCTATCCAGGCCATCAAGGACGTGCTGGAGACCGAGATTCCGGTGTTCGGCATCTGCCTTGGTCACCAGTTGCTGGCTTTGGCCTCCGGCGCCAAGACCCTGAAAATGGGCCACGGCCACCACGGTGCCAACCACCCGGTACAAGACCTGGACACCGGCGTTGTGATGATCACCAGCCAGAACCACGGTTTTGCGGTGGATGAAGCCTCCCTGCCGAGCAACGTGCGCGCCATTCACAAGTCGCTGTTCGACGGCTCCCTGCAAGGCATCGAGCGCACCGACAAGAGCGCGTTCAGCTTCCAGGGCCACCCTGAAGCCAGCCCGGGCCCGAACGACGTAGCGCCGCTGTTCGACCGTTTCATCAATGAGATGGCCAAGCGACGCTGACTGAGTGGCCTGCGGGCGGCCCCGGATTGCGGTGGCCCCCGCAGGCTCTTCAAAGATTGTTCAAGACGGCTTGCCGACTGACCTGCGGATTTGAGTGACAAACCCATGCCAAAACGTACAGACATAAAAAGCATCCTGATTCTTGGCGCTGGCCCGATCGTGATCGGCCAGGCCTGCGAATTCGACTACTCCGGCGCCCAGGCCTGTAAAGCCCTGCGCGAGGAGGGCTACCGCGTCATCCTGGTGAACTCCAACCCGGCCACCATCATGACCGACCCGGCCATGGCCGACGCCACCTACATCGAGCCGATCAAGTGGCAGACCGTTGCCAAGATCATCGAAAAAGAGCGTCCGGACGCGCTGCTGCCGACCATGGGTGGCCAGACCGCTCTGAACTGCGCCTTGGACCTGGAGCGCGAAGGCGTCCTGGAAAAGTTCGGCGTAGAGATGATCGGTGCCAATGCCGACACCATCGACAAGGCTGAAGACCGTTCGCGTTTCGACAAGGCCATGAAGTCCATCGGCCTGGCGTGCCCACGTTCCGGTATCGCCCACAGCATGGAAGAGGCCAATGCGGTCCTCGAGACCCTGGGCTTCCCGTGCATCATCCGTCCGTCCTTCACCATGGGCGGCACCGGCGGTGGTATTGCTTACAACCGTGAAGAGTTCGAAGAAATCTGCGCGCGTGGCCTGGACCTGTCGCCGACCAAAGAGCTGCTGATCGACGAATCGCTGATCGGCTGGAAAGAATATGAGATGGAGGTTGTCCGCGATAAGAAGGACAACTGCATCATCGTCTGCTCCATCGAAAACTTCGACCCGATGGGCGTGCACACCGGTGACTCGATCACCGTGGCACCAGCACAGACCCTGACCGACAAGGAATACCAGATCCTGCGTAACGCCTCCTTGGCGGTATTGCGCGAGATCGGCGTTGAAACCGGCGGTTCCAACGTCCAGTTCGGCATCTGCCCGGACACCGGCCGCATGGTCGTGATCGAGATGAACCCGCGTGTATCGCGTTCTTCGGCGCTGGCCTCGAAAGCGACCGGCTTCCCGATTGCGCGTATCGCTGCCAAGCTGGCTATCGGCTACACCTTGGACGAGCTGCAAAACGAAATCACCGGCGGCGCTATGCCGGCGTCTTTCGAACCGTCTATCGACTACGTCGTGACCAAGCTGCCGCGCTTTGCCTTCGAGAAATTCGCCAAGGCGGATGCGCGCCTGACCACCCAGATGAAGTCGGTCGGTGAAGTCATGGCCATCGGCCGCACGTTCCAGGAATCCCTGCAGAAAGCGCTGCGCGGCCTGGAAGTCGGTGTTTGCGGCCTGGACGAGAAGCTCGACCTGAGCAACCCGGAAAGCATGAGCATCCTCAAGCGCGAGCTGACCGTGCCGGGCGCCGAGCGTATCTGGTACGTGGCTGACGCCTTCCGTGCCGGCCTGAGCGTCGAAGATATCTTCGGCATGAACATGATCGACCCGTGGTTCCTGGTGCAGATCGAAGATCTGATCAAGGAAGAAGAGAAGGTCAAGACGCTGGGTCTGTCGTCTATCGACCGCGACCTGATGTTCCGCCTCAAGCGCAAAGGCTTCTCCGACCAGCGTCTGGCCAAGCTGCTGGGTGTGACCGAGAAGAACCTGCGTACTCATCGCCACAAGCTGGATATCTTCCCGGTCTACAAGCGCGTTGACACCTGCGCCGCAGAATTCGCCACCGACACGGCCTACATGTACTCCACCTATGAGGAAGAGTGCGAAGCCGCGCCGACGGGCCGCGACAAGATCATCATCCTGGGTGGCGGTCCGAACCGTATCGGCCAGGGCATCGAATTCGACTACTGCTGCGTACACGCCGCCCTCGCCCTGCGCGAAGACGGGTACGAGACCATCATGGTCAACTGCAACCCGGAAACGGTTTCCACTGACTACGACACTTCCGACCGTCTGTACTTCGAGCCGGTAACGCTGGAAGACGTATTGGAAATCTGCCGCGTCGAGAAGCCTAAAGGCGTGATCGTCCAGTACGGCGGCCAGACCCCGCTGAAGCTGGCGCGTGCCCTCGAAGCCGCTGGCGTGCCGATCATCGGTACCAGCCCGGATGCAATCGACCGTGCCGAAGACCGTGAGCGTTTCCAACAGATGGTTGAGCGCCTGAACCTGCGTCAGCCGCCGAACGCCACCGTGCGCAGCGAAGACGAAGCCATTCGCGCGGCCAGCAAGATCGGCTACCCGCTGGTGGTGCGTCCGTCCTACGTACTGGGCGGCCGGGCGATGGAAATCGTCTACGAAGAAGAAGAACTCAAGCGCTACCTGCGTGATGCGGTGAAAGTCTCCAACGACAGCCCGGTGCTGCTGGACCACTTCCTCAACTGCGCCATCGAAATGGACGTGGACGCGGTCTGCGACGGTACTGACGTAGTGATCGGCGCCATCATGCAGCACATCGAGCAGGCCGGCGTTCACTCCGGTGACTCCGCGTGCTCCCTGCCGCCGTACTCGCTGCCGGCGCACATCCAGGACGAGATGCGCGAACAGGTCAAGAAGATGGCCCTGGAACTGGGTGTGGTCGGCCTGATGAACGTACAGTTGGCGCTGCAAGGCGAAGACATCTACGTCATTGAAGTCAACCCGCGTGCTTCGCGTACCGTACCGTTCGTGTCCAAGTGCATCGGTGTGTCCCTGGCCATGATCGCTGCGCGTGTGATGGCTGGTAAGACCCTGAAGGAAATCGGCTTTACCAAGGAAATCATTCCGAACTTCTACAGTGTGAAAGAGGCGGTGTTCCCGTTCGCCAAATTCCCTGGTGTGGACCCGATCCTGGGCCCAGAGATGAAGTCCACCGGTGAAGTGATGGGTGTGGGCGATACCTTCGGTGAAGCGTTCGCCAAGGCCCAGATGGGTGCCAGCGAAGTGCTGCCGACCGGCGGTACTGCGTTTATCAGCGTACGTGATGACGACAAGCCACTGGTTGCAGGGGTCGCCCGCGATCTGATCAACTTGGGCTTTGAAGTCGTGGCTACCGCCGGGACCGCCAAGCTGATCGAAGCTGCCGGCCTGAAAGTACGTCGCGTGAACAAGGTGACGGAAGGCCGTCCGCATGTGGTCGACATGATCAAGAATGACGAAGTCACTCTGATCATCAACACCACCGAAGGTCGCCAGTCGATCGCGGACTCCTACTCCATTCGTCGTAATGCCTTGCAGCACAAGATTTACTGCACCACTACCATTGCTGCTGGCGAAGCTATCTGTGAAGCGCTGAAGTTCGGTCCGGAAAAGACCGTGCGTCGCTTGCAGGATTTACACGCAGGATTGAAGGCATGAGCATAACCAAATACCCGATGACCGTTCAGGGCGCTCGCGCCCTGGAAGAGGAGCACGCCCATCTGACCAAGGTCGTACGTCCAAAGCTGAGCCAGGACATCGGTACGGCCCGCGAGCTGGGTGACTTGAAGGAAAACGCCGAATACCACGCTGCTCGCGAGCAGCAGGGTATGGTCGAGGCGCGGATTCGTGACATCGAAGGCCGTATGCAGAATGCGGTGATCATCGATGTCACCACCATCCCGCATACCGGCAAGGTAATTTTCGGCACGACCGTGGAAATCGCCAACGTCGAGACCGACGAAAGCGTGACTTACCAGATCGTGGGTGAGGATGAGGCTGACTTCAAGCAAGGCAAGATCTCTGTCGGCTCGCCGATTGCTCGCGCCTTGATTGCCAAGGAAGAAGGCGACGTGGTTGCCGTGAAAACGCCGAGCGGCGTCATTGAGTACGAGATTGTCGAAGTTCGTCACATCTGAAAGACGGCGCCCGCTGCGTGCGGGCGCCATGCTTTGGCAGCTCTCTCAGATGCTTTGGGTGGGCGGCCTATGGCTGTTACATATTGGCGTGTTGCCGGCGTTGGGCCTGATTGGCTTGGCGCCGCTGCTGATCGATGAGATCGACGGATTGCTGAGTGCGCTGCTGGTGGGTTTTGCGGCGGCGTGCGTGATGCTTCAAGCGTTGGTGCTGATCACGGCCGAAGGCTTGAAGAGTTTGTGGCGGGATATTCGCGGGCAACTGCTGTTGATGGCGCTGTATGCATGCGCAATGTTTTGTATGGTGCATGTGTGGCTGCCGCAAGCGTTGCGCTGGCAGTTGTTCAGCTATCTTGTGCTAGGGTTCTCTGGCTTGGTGCTGGTTACGCAGCCTGCGCCGGGATGGAGTGGCGGGGCGCGCGAAGCACGCCCTTGACCCTTTTCATCATTTGAAGCGATGAACGTTCGACAGTTGCTTGTTGACGCTGAAGTTCTTGCGATACAGCAGCGCCATCTTGCCGATGACCTGAACCAGGTCCGCTTTGCCGACCTTGCACAGTTCTGCAACGGCGGCCAGGCGCGCTTCGCGATCAAGGATGTTGACCTTGATCTTGATCAGTTCGTGATCGTTCAGTGCGCGCTCGAATTCGGCTAGCACACCCTCAGTCAAACCGTTGTCTGCCACAATCAGAACTGGTTTCAGATGGTGGCCAATGGATTTGTACTGTTTCTTCTGCTCTTGAGTGAGCGGCATAATCTGACCCCTGCGTCTGATCTTGTAAAAAGCGGCGGCCAGTTTACCCGAGCGAGTCCGGGACCGCCCAGTTAATCACGACCCGTTTTATTTTTTCGAGGTGGCCCGTGGCCCGTTCCAAAACCAGCCTTAAGTGGCTACAAGAACATTTCAATGATCCTTACGTCAAAAAGGCGCAAAAGGACGGCTACCGTTCCCGGGCCAGCTACAAGTTGCTGGAGATCCAGGACAAGGACAAATTGATTCGTCCAGGCATGAGCGTTATCGATCTCGGCGCGGCCCCCGGTGGCTGGTCCCAGGTGACCAGTCGTCTGATTGGTGGGCAAGGCCGATTGATCGCTTCGGACATCCTCGAGATGGACAGCATCCCGGACGTGACCTTTGTTCACGGCGATTTCACCGAGGACAAGGTATTGGCCGAGATCCTGGAGGCTGTGGGAAATTCGCAGGTAGACCTTGTGATTTCCGACATGGCCCCCAATATGAGTGGATTACCGGCTGTTGATATGCCGCGTGCCATGTTCCTGTGTGAACTGGCGCTGGATCTGGCAGGTCGGGTGTTGCGTCCGGGTGGCGATTTCCTGGTGAAGGTCTTCCAGGGCGAAGGTTTCGACGAGTACCACAAGAACATTCGCAAGTTGTTCGACAAGGTACAGACACGCAAGCCGGACTCATCCCGTGACCGGTCCAGGGAGCAGTATCTGCTGTGCCGTGGCTTCCGCGGTGTCGAAGGCGCTGCGAGCGAAGAGCGTTTTTGAGAAATTCGAGGAGGGCGATAGGTTTTTTTATATCGCTTTCGTCACGAAGCTTTACGAATATTGCGTAGTCAAAGTTTCACAAAGGGTTACAGACGGCGCCTGCCAGAGTTGTAGGTAATGTAGTAAGTTAGGCCGGTGAATATCATGCGAAGCGCGCGCCAGTAGCGGAGCTTGCTTCAGAGGGTAGTTAATTGAACGATATGGCAAAGAATCTGATCCTGTGGTTGATCATCGCGGCTGTCCTGGTGACGGTGATGAACAACTTCTCCAGCCCTAACGAGCCGCAGACCCTCAACTATTCCGACTTCATCCAGCAAGTTAAGGATGGCAAGGTCGAGCGCGTAGCGGTTGATGGCTACGTGATTACCGGTAAGCGCAACGATGGCGACAGCTTCAAGACCATTCGTCCTGCCATTCAGGACAACGGTCTCATCGGTGACCTGGTGGATAACAAGGTCGTTGTGGAAGGCAAGCAGCCTGAACAGCAAAGCATCTGGACCCAACTCCTGGTGGCCAGCTTCCCGATCCTGGTGATTATCGCCGTGTTCATGTTCTTCATGCGCCAGATGCAAGGCGGTGCGGGAGGCAAGGGCGGGCCGATGAGCTTCGGCAAAAGCAAGGCGCGCCTGCTCTCCGAAGACCAGGTGAAGACCACCCTGGCTGACGTCGCAGGTTGCGACGAAGCCAAGGAAGAAGTCGGTGAGTTGGTCGAGTTCCTGCGTGATCCGGGCAAGTTCCAGCGCCTGGGTGGCCGTATTCCTCGCGGTGTGCTGATGGTGGGGCCTCCGGGTACCGGTAAAACCTTGCTGGCCAAGGCGATTGCCGGCGAAGCCAAGGTGCCTTTCTTCACGATTTCCGGTTCTGACTTCGTCGAGATGTTTGTCGGCGTCGGCGCCAGCCGTGTTCGCGATATGTTCGAGCAGGCCAAGAAACACGCGCCATGCATCATCTTCATCGACGAAATCGATGCCGTTGGTCGCCATCGTGGCGCGGGCATGGGTGGTGGTCACGATGAGCGTGAGCAGACCCTCAACCAGTTGCTGGTAGAGATGGATGGTTTCGAGATGAATGACGGCATTATCGTCATCGCCGCAACCAACCGTCCCGACGTTCTCGACCCTGCGTTGCTGCGTCCGGGCCGTTTCGACCGTCAGGTTGTGGTCGGCCTGCCGGACATTCGTGGTCGTGAGCAGATCCTGAAAGTACACATGCGCAAGGTGCCAATGGGCGACGACGTGGCTCCGGCTGTGATCGCCCGTGGTACTCCCGGTTTCTCCGGTGCTGACCTGGCAAACCTGGTGAACGAGGCTTCGCTGTTTGCTGCCCGTACTGGCAAGCGCATCGTTGAGATGAAAGAGTTCGAATTGGCGAAAGACAAGATCATGATGGGCGCCGAGCGCAAATCCATGGTCATGTCCGAGAAAGAGAAACAGAACACCGCTTATCACGAGGCAGGTCACGCCATTGTAGGTCGCGTTGTGCCTGAGCATGACCCCGTCTACAAAGTGTCGATCATTCCTCGTGGTCGGGCACTGGGTGTGACCATGTTCCTGCCGGAAGAAGATCGCTACAGCCTCTCCAAGCGTGCGCTGATCAGCCAGATCTGCTCGCTGTATGGTGGCCGTATTGCTGAGGAAATGACCCTTGGCTTCGACGGTGTGACCACTGGCGCCTCCAACGACATCATGCGTGCGAGCCAGATTGCGCGAAACATGGTGACCAAGTGGGGCTTGTCGGAAAAACTCGGCCCATTGATGTACGCCGAAGAAGAAGGCGAAGTGTTCCTGGGCCGTGGCGGCGGTGGGCAAAGCGCCAGCTTCTCGGGTGAGACAGCCAAGCTGATCGACTCCGAGGTTCGCAGCATCATTGACCAGTGCTACGGCACTGCCAAGCAGATCCTCACTGACAACCGTGACAAGCTGGATGCCATGGCTGATGCGTTGATGAAGTACGAAACCATCGATGCCGACCAGATCGACGACATCATGTCGGGCCGCACGCCGCGTGAGCCGCGCGACTGGGAAGGTGGTTCGGGTACTTCGGGCACTCCGCCTGTGGTGCAGAATGAGCGCCCTGAAACGCCTATCGGCGGCCCGGCAGCTGATCACTAAGGTTTGAAATGACTTCTGCTTTGTCCTCTACCCGGTTGCCTTGCGGCAACCGGGTTCTTGATTTGGCCCGGACGCATGTCATGGGCATCCTCAATGTAACCCCTGACTCCTTTTCCGATGGTGGCCGCTTCAGTCAGTTGGACGCCGCGTTGCGCCATGCCGAGGCGATGGTGGCTGCCGGTGCGACGCTGATTGATGTGGGTGGGGAATCGACCCGCCCCGGCGCCCGCGTTGTTTCTCCATTGGAGGAGCTGGAGCGGGTGGCACCGGTGGTTGAGCGCATAGCCCGCGAGCTGGATGTCATCATCTCGGTAGACACCTCCACCCCGGCAGTGATGCGCGAAACCGCGCGTCTGGGGGCTGGGTTGATCAACGACGTGCGCTCGCTTCAGCGCGACGGTGCTCTTGATGCGGCCGCTGCGACCGGCTTGCCCGTCTGCCTGATGCATATGTTGGGTGAGCCCGGCAACATGCAGGACAATCCGCATTACGACGACCTGGTTGGCGAGGTGGGTGGGTTTCTTGCTGAGAGGGTTGCCAAGTGTGTGGCTGTGGGTATTGCGCCTGAGCAGATCATCCTCGATCCGGGGTTTGGCTTTGCCAAGACCCTGCAGCACAATCTAAGCCTGTTCAAACACATGGAAGCGCTGCACGCCCTTGGTCGCCCGCTGTTGGTCGGCGTTTCGCGCAAGAGCATGATAGGGCTCGCCTTGAATCGCCCCGTCGGCGAACGCCTGTATGGCGGCCTGGCGCTTGCGGCGCTTGCCGTGACCAAGGGCGCACGTATTTTGCGTGTGCATGATGTCGCCGAAACGGTCGATGTGGTGCGCATGCTCGCTGCTGTAGAATCAGCCGAATAAGAATGATGGAGTACTTATGACTAAAAAATATTTTGGCACCGACGGCATTCGTGGTCGGGTCGGCGAATTCCCGATCACCCCTGATTTCATGCTCAAACTGGGTTGGGCGGCAGGCATGGCGTTCCGCAGCATGGGCGCATGTCGCATCCTGGTGGGCAAGGACACCCGTATTTCGGGCTACATGTTTGAGTCTGCGCTGGAGGCCGGATTGTCCGCCGCCGGGGCCGATGTGATGCTGTTGGGGCCTATGCCCACGCCGGCAATCGCTTACCTGACGCGTACCTTCCACGCTGAAGCCGGTATTGTGATCAGCGCCTCCCACAATCCTCATGATGACAATGGCATCAAGTTTTTCTCGGGGCAGGGCACCAAGCTGCCTGACGAGATCGAGTTGATGATCGAAGAGCTGCTGGATGCGCCGATGACGGTGGTCGAGTCCAGCAAGCTGGGCAAGGTGTCGCGCATTAACGACGCGTCAGGCCGCTATATCGAATTCTGTAAAAGCAGCGTCCCGAGCAGCACCAATTTTGCAGGCTTGAAGATTGTTGTCGATTGCGCCCATGGGGCGACCTACAAGGTGGCGCCGAGCGTCTTCAAGGAACTGGGCGCACAGGTTACCGTGCTGTCGGCTCAGCCCAACGGCTTGAACATCAACGACAACTGCGGTTCCACCCACATGGAGCAACTGCAGGCTGCTGTGCTGGCTGAGCATGCGGACCTGGGCATCGCTTTTGATGGCGATGGCGACCGCGTGCTGATGGTGGATCACACTGGCACGATCGTGGATGGTGATGACCTGTTGTTCATCATTGCCCGTGACCTGCATGAGCGTAACAAGCTGCAAGGTGGCGTGGTCGGCACTCTGATGAGTAATCTCGGGCTGGAATTGGCGTTGGCAGAACTGGGGATTCCCTTTATTCGCGCCAATGTCGGTGACCGCTACGTGATCGCCGAGCTGCTGGAGCGTAACTGGTTGGTCGGCGGCGAGAACTCCGGGCACGTGGTCTGCTTCCAGCACACCACCACGGGTGACGCGATCATCGCCGCGCTACAGGTGCTGTTGGCCCTGCGTCGCCGCGAGGAGAGCCTGGCCCAGGCGCGTCAAGCCCTGCGCAAGTGCCCGCAAGTGCTGCTCAATGTGCGTTTTGCCGGTGGCGAAAACCCCATCGAGCACCCTGCTGTCAAAGAGGCTTGCGAGCGCGTGACCCAGGCAATGGCGGGGCGCGGGCGTGTGTTGCTGCGCAAGTCCGGCACAGAGCCGCTGGTGCGTGTGATGGTCGAAGGCGAGGACGAAACACAGGTTCGCGGCCATGCCGAAGACCTGGCAAAACTGGTAACTGAAGTTTGCGCCTGAATTCGGCTTGCCAGTGATGATGTGGTTGGGTAACATCTGCGCCCACTTTGACCGACGGGGTACAGCATGCGTCGCACTATGGTAGCTGGTAACTGGAAGATGCACGGTACCCGCGCCAGTGTCGCTGAGCTGATCAACGGCCTTCGTCACTTGGCCTTGCCTAGCGGTGTTGACGTCGCGGTGTTCCCGCCTTGCTTGCATATCAACCAAGTGGTTGATGGCTTGAAGGGCAAGTCGATTCAGGTCGGCGCGCAGAACTCTGCGGTGGAGCCGATGCAAGGTGCGTTGACCGGCGAGATTTCGCCGAGTCAGCTGGTTGATGCGGGTTGTTCCTATGTGCTTGTCGGGCACTCCGAGCGTCGCCAGATGATGGGCGAGCGGGATGGGGCGCTCAACCGCAAGTTCGCCGCAGCACAGGCTTGTGGCTTGATTCCGGTGTTGTGCATAGGGGAGACCCTTGAGCAGCGCGAATCGGGCAAGACTCTTGAAGTTGTCTCGCGTCAGCTGGGCAGCATCATCGAGGAGCTGGGTGTTGGTGCATTTGCAAAGGCAGTTATTGCTTACGAGCCGGTCTGGGCCATTGGCACCGGGCTGACTGCTACACCGCAACAGGCGCAGGATGTGCACGCAGCCATCCGCGCGCAGTTGGCGGCAGAGAATTCTGAAGTCGCACAAGGTGTGCGGCTTCTATACGGCGGCAGCGTGAAGGCGGCCAATGCGGTCGAACTGTTCGGCATGCCGGATATCGATGGGGGGCTCATTGGTGGAGCTTCCCTGAATGCAGATGAGTTCGGTGCGATCTGTCGCGCCGCGGGAAACTGAAAAAATGCTGGAAACAGTCGTAGTCGTTTTTCATCTGTTGGCTGCCCTGAGCGTAGTTGCTCTGGTTTTGTTGCAACAGGGTAAAGGTGCGGATGCTGGTGCGTCTTTCGGTGCAGGTGCTTCAAATACTGTGTTCGGAAGCCAAGGTTCCTCTACCTTTCTTAGTAAGTTTACTGCTATACTTGCCGCAGGTTTCTTCATAACCAGCTTAGGGTTAGGTTACTTTGCTAAAGAGAAAGCTCATGTGCTGACTCAAGTAGGTTTGCCAAACCCAGCAGTGTTGGAAGTTCCAAAAGCAAAACCGGCTTCTGATGATGTCCCGGTGCTTCAAGAGCAAAAGTCGGCTACTCCAGCGACTGACGTACCTCCAGCTCAAGAGCAGAAGTAAGAAGGGTTGTAAACGCTGTATTGCCGAGGTGGTGGAATTGGTAGACACGCAACCTTGAGGTGGTTGTGCCCATAGGGTGTAGGGGTTCGAGTCCCCTTCTCGGTACCAATTATCAGGAGAGCCCGCTGTTGCGGGCTTTCTTGTAGGTGGAAGGTTACATTGACCCTGTAAGGGATCGGTCGTATACTTCCGCCCCAGCTTTGTCGCGGGGTGGAGCAGTCTGGTAGCTCGTCGGGCTCATAACCCGAAGGTCGTCGGTTCAAATCCGGCCCCCGCAACCAGTTTTAGCGGAGCCCCTTTTAAGGGGCTTTTTGTTAGCTGGACACTTTCAACGCCGCTGTTCGACGGCGTTTCAAGGATGGGCGTTTCGCCCATTTTTTTATTTTGCACAGCATGCACATACATGCACGAGGGGGTTCAGGTGTCGAGCAAGCTAGAAGAGTTGCAGGCCTTGTTGGCCCCGGTGGTCGTGGCCCTAGGCTATGAATGCTGGGGTATTGAGTTTTCGGCTCAAGGTCGCCACTCAATGTTGCGCGTTTATATCGATAAAGAGGGCGGCGTGCTGGTGGACGATTGTGCCATTGTCAGCCGTCAGATCAGCGGTGTGCTGGATGTTGAAGATCCAATCTCCGTTGAATACACCCTTGAAGTTTCCTCGCCAGGCATGGAACGCCCACTGTTCACTATCGAGCAGTTTGCTAAATATGCCGGTGAACAAGTGAAGATCAAGCTGCGCTCCCCCTTTGAAGGGCGGCGCAACTTTCAGGGCCTTCTGCGCGGTGTAGAAGAGCAGGATGTCGTGGTGCAGGTAGAAGACCACGAGTTCCTGTTGCCGATCGATATGATCGACAAGGCCAACATTATTCCCAGTTTTGACTGAGACGCGGATCCCGCGGATCCAATGGCTTGCGAAAGGCGAGGCGTACGATGAGCAAAGAAGTACTGCTGGTTGTTGAGTCGGTATCCAATGAAAAGGGTGTACCGGCAAGCGTGATTTTTGAAGCGTTGGAGCTGGCCCTGGCCACTGCTACCAAGAAACGTTTTGAAGACGAAGTAGATCTGCGTGTGGAAATCAACCGCCACACCGGTGCCTATGAGACTTTCCGTCGCTGGACGGTGGTCGAAGAGGACGATCTTGATGATCCGGCCATCGAAACCTGGCCAAGCAAGGTTGCGCAAACGCATCCGGGCGCTCAGGTTGGCGATGTTGTCGAAGAAAAGATCGAGTCGATCGAATTCGGCCGTATTGCTGCACAGACCGCCAAGCAGGTCATTGTGCAGAAGGTTCGCGAAGCCGAGCGCGCTCAAGTCGTTGACGCCTATCGCGAACGCCTGGGTGAAATCATCTCTGGCACCGTGAAAAAAGTTACCCGCGACAACGTGATCGTCGACCTGGGCAACAACGCCGAAGCGTTGCTGGCCCGCGAAGACATCATCTCTCGCGAAACCTTCCGTGTCGGCGTGCGTCTGCGTGCGCTGCTCAAGGAAATCCGCACCGAGAACCGCGGCCCGCAGTTGATCCTGTCGCGTACCGCGCCGGAAATGCTGATCGAGCTGTTCCGTATCGAAGTGCCGGAAATCGCCGAAGGCCTGATCGAAGTGATGGCTGCGTCCCGTGACCCGGGTTCGCGTGCCAAGATCGCGGTCCGCTCCAAGGACAAACGCATCGACCCGCAAGGCGCTTGCATCGGTATGCGCGGTTCGCGCGTCCAGGCAGTGTCGGGCGAATTGGGCGGTGAGCGTGTGGACATCGTCCTGTGGGACGATAACCCGGCGCAGTTCGTGATCAACGCCATGTCGCCAGCTGAAGTGGCGGCAATTATCGTTGACGAAGATGCCCATGCAATGGACATCGCCGTTGGCGCAGACAATCTGGCTCAGGCCATTGGTCGTGGTGGTCAGAACGTGCGTCTGGCCAGCCAACTGACCGGCTGGACCCTGAACGTGATGACCGAATCGGACATCCAGGCTAAGCAGCAAGCTGAAACCGGTGACATCCTGCGCAACTTCATCGAAGAGTTGGAAGTCGATGAAGAACTGGCACAGGTGCTGGTAGATGAAGGCTTCACCAGCCTGGAAGAGATTGCCTACGTACCGTTGGAAGAAATGCTCAACATCGACGGCTTTGACGAGGATATCGTCAACGAGCTCCGCGCTCGGGCCAAGGATCGTTTGTTGACTAAAGCCATCGCTACTGAGGAAAAGCTGGCAGACGCCCATCCGGCCGAAGACCTGCTCTCGCTTGAGGGTATGGACAAGGATTTGGCGATGGAACTGGCGGTGCGCGGCGTAATTACCCGCGAAGACCTGGCCGAGCAGTCTATTGACGATCTGCTCGACATCGACGGCATTGACGAAGATCGTGCCGGCAAGTTGATCATGGCCGCCCGAGCCCATTGGTTCGAGTAATTAGGCGCGGCCTGAGGAGAGAAGTGCATGACGCAAGTCACGGTGAAACAACTGGCCGATGAGGTCAAAACACCGGTAGAGCGCCTGTTGCAGCAGATGCGTGAGGCAGGTCTGCCGCACACCGCCGCCGATGAAGGTGTGAGCGATAGTGAGAAGCAGTCTTTGCTGACTCACTTGAAGAGCAGCCACAAGGCGAAAGTGGAAGAACCGCGCAAGATTACATTGCAGCGCAAAACCACCAGCACCCTGCGGGTTGCAGGTAGCAAGAGCATCAGCGTTGAAGTACGCAAGAAGAAAGTCTTCGTACAGCGCAGCCCGGAAGAAATCGAAGCCGAGCGCAAACGCGAGCTGGAAGAACGTCGCGCAGTAGAAAATGCTGCACGTCAGAAGGCTGAAGAAGAAGCCAAGCGTCGCGCCGAAGAAGAAGCGCGTCGCCAGCCTGCTGCTGCGCAACCTGCTGCCACTGACGCGGTCGCCGCCCCTGTTGAAGCTGTGCGTGAGGCTGCCCCGGCTGCCGCCGCACCTGCTCCTGCAGCAGACGCCCGCAAGCGCGACGAGCCTCGTCGTCCGGACAAACCACGTGCTGACGACAACAATCGTCGCGGTGGTGGTGGCGATGGCGAGCGTAAAAACGCTCCGCACCGCGCCTCGGTCAAAGAGAAAGCGCCTGCGCCACGCGTTGCCCCACGTACCACCGACGAAGAAAGCGATGGCTTCCGTCGTGGTGGTCGCGGCAAGGCCAAGCTGAAGAAGCGCAACGCCCACGGTTTCCAGAGCCCAACCGGCCCTGTCGTGCGTGAAGTGAAGATCGGCGAGACCATCACTGTGGGCGATCTGGCCCAGCAGATGTCGGTCAAGGCTGCTGAAATCATCAAGTTCATGTTCAAGCTGGGTACTCCAGCCACCATCAACCAGGTACTGGACCAGGAAACTGCCCAGTTGGTTGCTGAAGAGCTGGGCCACAAAGTGACCCTGGTCAGCGACACCGCCCTGGAAGATTCCCTGGCCGAGTCCCTGAAGTTTGAAGGTGAAGCGGTTTCCCGTGCGCCGGTCGTGACCGTAATGGGCCACGTTGACCACGGTAAGACTTCCCTGCTCGACTACATCCGTCGTGCCAAGGTTGCCGCAGGCGAAGCCGGTGGTATTACCCAGCACATCGGTGCATACCACGTTGAAACCGAGCGCGGCATGGTCACCTTCCTCGACACCCCAGGTCACGCCGCGTTTACCGCAATGCGTGCCCGTGGTGCCAAGGCGACCGACATCGTGATCCTGGTGGTTGCAGCGGACGACGGCGTAATGCCGCAGACCATTGAAGCTGTCCAGCACGCCAAGGCTGCCGGTGTTCCTCTGGTCGTTGCCGTGAACAAAATCGACAAGCCGGGCGCCGATCTCGATCGCATCCGTAGCGAACTGTCGGTTCACGGCGTGACGTCCGAGGAATGGGGTGGCGAGACGCCATTCGTATCGGTCTCGGCGAAAATGGGTACCGGCGTTGACGAACTGCTCGAAGCGGTCCTGTTGCAAGCTGAAGTCCTGGAACTGACCGCTACTCCATCGGCTCCTGGCCGTGGCGTCGTGGTTGAGTCCCGTCTCGACAAGGGCCGTGGCCCGGTTGCCACCGTGCTGGTCCAAGACGGTACCCTGCGCCAAGGCGACATGGTACTGGTCGGTTCGAACTACGGCCGTGTACGTGCCATGCTCGACGAGAACGGCAAGCCAATCAAGGAAGCAGGTCCTGCTATCCCAGTCGAGATTCTCGGCCTGGACGGTACGCCGGACGCTGGCGACGAGATGAGCGTAGTGGCTGATGAGAAGAAAGCCCGTGAAGTGGCTCTGTTCCGTCAAGGCAAGTTCCGCGAGGTCAAGCTGGCCCGTGCTCACGCCGGCAAGCTGGAAAACATCTTCGAGAACATGGGCCAGGAAGAGAAGAAGACGCTTAACATCGTCCTCAAGTCTGACGTTCGTGGTTCCCTCGAAGCGTTGAACGGCGCCTTGAACGGCCTGGGTAACGACGAAGTGCAAGTGCGCGTTGTCGGTGGCGGTGTCGGTGGTATCACCGAATCCGACGCCAACCTGGCACTGGCTTCCAACGCTGTACTGTTCGGCTTCAACGTGCGTGCCGATGCTGGCGCTCGCAAGATCGTCGAGCAGGAAGGCCTGGACATGCGTTACTACAACGTCATCTACGACATCATCGAAGACGTCAAGAAAGCCCTTACCGGTATGCTTGGCAGCGACGTCCGGGAGAACATCCTGGGTATCGCCGAGGTGCGTGACGTGTTCCGCTCGCCGAAATTCGGTGCGATCGCCGGCTGCATGGTGGTTGAAGGCACTGTGTACCGTAACCGTCCAATCCGTGTACTGCGTGAAGACATCGTTATCTTCGAAGGCGAGCTGGAATCCCTGCGCCGCTTCAAGGATGACGCTGCCGAAGTACGTGCCGGCATGGAATGCGGTATCGGCGTCAAGAGCTACAACGACGTCAAGGTTGGCGACAAGATCGAAGTCTTCGAGAAGGTTCAGGTTGCTCGCAGCCTCTAACTCGCGCACTTCAGGAGCCGCGCAGCGTGTGGGCATGCAGATGCCCCGCGCAGCGTCAGGACTCTAAACGCAACGCCCGGTCTGGCTTTTGTCAGGCCGGGCGTTTGCCGCTTTCAGACCCCACGGGTTTCACCGTGTGGCAGTAACAGGTAACAAGACATGGCAAAAGAATACAGCCGTACCCAGCGTATCGGCGATCAGATGCAGCGTGAGCTGGCCCAACTGATCCGCCGCGAAGTCAAAGACCCACGCGTTGGCCTGGTCACCATTACCGCTGTTGAAGTGAGCCGTGACGTGGGTCACGCCAAGATCTTCATCACCGTAATGGGGCAGGACAACAGCGAAGAAATCGCGCAAAGCATCAAGGTGCTCAACTCCGCCGCAGGTTTCCTGCGTATGCAGTTGGCCCGTGAAATGAAGCTGCGCAGCGTTCCACAGTTGCACTTCCACTACGACGAAAGCGTCGTGCGTGGCGCGCACCTGTCGGCCCTGATCGAGCGCGCCGTGGCTGAAGACAGCCAGCATCCGTCCACACCTGAAGACGCCAAGGAGTAAGCGGTGGCTCAGGTCAAACGTATCCGTCGCAACGTCAGTGGCATCATTCTGCTCGACAAACCCATTGGCTTTACCTCCAATGCCGCGTTGCAGAAGGTTCGCTGGCTGCTCAATGCCGAGAAGGCCGGGCATACCGGCAGCCTTGATCCATTGGCCACCGGTGTATTGCCGTTGTGCTTTGGCGAGGCCACCAAGTTTTCGCAATACCTGCTTGATTCCGACAAGGGTTACGAAACCCTGATGCAACTGGGCAAGACCACCACCACGGCAGATGCCGAAGGTGATGTTTTGCAGGTTCGCGACGTGACCGTTGGTCGTGCGGATATCGAAGCTGCCTTACCCGCTTTTCGTGGGCAAATCAGTCAGATACCGCCGATGTACTCGGCACTCAAGCGCGATGGCCAGCCACTTTACAAGCTGGCACGTGCGGGCGAAGTAGTGGAGCGCGAACCGCGTTCTGTTACTATTGCGCGCTTGGAATTGCTCGCTTGTGAAGGCGACACTGCCCGTTTGGCCGTGGACTGCAGCAAAGGCACCTATATCCGTACCCTGGTGGAAGATATTGGTGAAAAGCTCGGTTGCGGCGCGTACGTTGCAGAACTGCGACGCACCCAGGCCGGGCCTTTCAGCCTGGCCCAGACGGTCACGCTGGAAGAGTTGGAAGCGGTACACGCCGAGGGCGGCAATGAAGCGGTTGATCGCTTCCTCATGCCATCGGACAGCGGTTTGCTCGATTGGCCGCTGCTGCACTTCTCGGAGCACAGCGCGTTCTACTGGCTCAACGGCCAGCCGGTACGCGCCCCGGATGCCCCGAAGTTCGGCATGGTGCGAGTACAGGATCATAACGGTCGCTTTATCGGTATCGGTGAAGTGAGCGAAGACGGGCGCATCGCGCCGCGTCGGCTGATTCGGTCAGAATGACCGGAACCAGTTTGTGGTAAAAGCGTAGCGAGCGAAGGTAAGACAAGGAAAAAACAGGCGAGGAAGCGGAGTTAACTGCTGTTAATGAGCATTCCGAGCCTGTTTTTGACGCAGGATTACCGAGCGCAGTAGCTTTTACGCAAACTGGAACGAGTGTGGCTGTTAACAGGCACGGTCACTACTCATTTTTAGATACAGGGATTTGTCCCTGGCCTGTTGAAACTGCCCTTTGGGTGGTTTCCTGAAAAAAGGATTGCCTCATGGCTCTCGACGTTCAAGAAAAAGCACAAATCGTAGCTGACTATCAGCAAGCTGTTGGTGACACTGGTTCGCCAGAAGTGCAAGTTGCACTGCTGACCCACAACATCAACAAACTGCAAGGTCACTTCAAGGCCAACGGTAAAGACCACCACTCCCGTCGTGGTCTGATCCGCATGGTAAACCAGCGCCGTAAGCTGCTGGACTACCTGAAAGGCAAGGATCTGGGTCGTTATCAGACTCTGATCGGTCGCCTGGGTCTGCGTCGCTAATAAGCGATTGCGCTAGAGGTTGGTTGTCTGCCGCGTGTCATCGGGATTCCCGGTGGCCCGTGGTAGGCTCCCAGCCTCAAGTTTTATCTGGATACACGTTTTACCCTGGACGAGCGTCGGGCCGATTCCCGGCATTGCCCAAGAATTTCGCAAGAAGACAAGTTCCCCCAAGAGCCACAAAGAAGGTAGGACACCGTGAACCCGGTTATCAAAAAATTCCAGTTCGGTCAGTCGACCGTTACCCTCGAGACAGGCCGTATCGCCCGTCAAGCCTCCGGCGCAGTGCTGGTTACCGTTGACGACGACGTGACCGTACTGGTGACCGTTGTTGGCGCCAAGACCGCTGACCCGAGCAAGGGCTTCTTCCCTCTGTCCGTTCACTACCAGGAAAAGACTTACGCTGCCGGTAAGATCCCTGGCGGTTTCTTCAAGCGCGAAGGCCGTCCTTCCGAGAAAGAAACCCTGACTTCCCGACTGATCGACCGTCCGATCCGTCCGCTGTTCCCAGAAGGCTTCATGAACGAAGTGCAGGTTGTCTGCACCGTCGTTTCCACCAGCAAGAAGACCGATCCGGACATCGCTGCGATGATCGGTACCTCGGCTGCCCTGGCCATCTCCGGTATTCCTTTCGATGGCCCGATCGGCGCTGCCCGCGTTGCGTTCCACGAAAGCACCGGCTACCTGCTGAACCCGACTTACGAGCAACAGAAAGCCTCGAGCCTGGACATGGTCGTTGCCGGTACGTCCGAAGCCGTATTGATGGTTGAATCGGAAGCCAAAGAGCTGACCGAAGACCAGATGCTGGGTGCCGTACTGTTTGCTCACGACGAGTTCCAGGTTGTGATCAATGCGGTCAAAGAATTGGCTGCCGAAGCTGCCAAGCCGACCTGGACCTGGGCTGCTGCCCCGGAAGCCACCGAACTGCTGGGCGCTATCCGCTCCGAGTTCGGCGCTGCCATCTCCGACGCCTACACCATCACCGTCAAGGCCGACCGCTACGCTCGCCTGGGTGAGCTGAAGGACCAGGTCGTTGCCAAGCTGTCCGGCGAAGAAGGCCAGCCTTCCTCCAGCGAAGTCAAAGCTGCTTTCGGTGAGATCGAATACCGCACCGTTCGCGAAAACATCGTTAACGGCAAGCCACGTATCGACGGTCGCGACACCCGCACCGTGCGTCCGCTGAACATCGAAGTCGGCGTACTGCCGAAGACTCACGGTTCGGCGCTGTTCACCCGTGGCGAAACCCAGGCCCTGGTCGTTGCGACCCTGGGTACTGCCCGCGACGCACAACTGCTGGACACCCTGGAAGGCGAGAAAAAAGACCCCTTCATGCTGCACTACAACTTCCCTCCGTTCTCGGTGGGCGAGTGTGGTCGTATGGGCGGCGCGGGTCGTCGTGAAATCGGTCACGGCCGTCTGGCTCGTCGTTCGGTTCAGGCCATGCTGCCTGCCGCTGACGTGTTCCCGTACACCATCCGTGTTGTATCGGAAATCACCGAGTCCAACGGTTCCAGCTCCATGGCTTCGGTCTGCGGTGCTTCCCTGGCGCTGATGGACGCCGGTGTGCCAATGAAGGCACCGGTTGCCGGTATCGCCATGGGCCTGGTTAAAGAAGGCGAGAAGTTCGCCATCCTGACCGACATCCTGGGTGACGAAGACCACCTGGGCGACATGGACTTCAAAGTAGCCGGTACCGCCAAAGGTGTGACCGCGCTGCAGATGGACATCAAGATCAAGGGCATCACCGAAGAGATCATGGAAATCGCCCTGGGCCAAGCCCTGGAAGCGCGCCTGAACATCCTCGGCCAGATGAACCAGATCATTGGTCAGTCCCGCACCGAGCTGTCGGAAAATGCTCCGACCATGATCGCGATGAAAATCGACACCGACAAAATCCGTGATGTCATCGGTAAAGGCGGCGCGACCATCCGTGCGATCTGTGAAGAAACCAAGGCTTCGATCGACATCGAAGACGACGGTTCGATCAAGATCTTCGGCGAAACCAAGGAAGCGGCTGAAGCAGCACGCCAGCGCGTCCTGGGTATCACCGCTGAGGCCGAGATCGGCAAGATCTACGTTGGTAAGGTTGAGCGCATCGTCGACTTCGGCGCGTTCGTCAACATCCTCCCGGGCAAAGACGGTCTGGTTCACATCTCCATGCTGAGCGATGCTCGCGTTGAGAAAGTGACCGACATTCTGAAAGAAGGCCAGGAAGTGGAAGTGCTGGTACTGGACGTGGACAACCGCGGCCGTATCAAGCTGTCCATCAAGGACGTAGCAGCAGCCAAGGCTTCGGGCGTTTAATCACCCGCAGGCTTCACGCTGAAAAAAGGACTCCTCGGAGTCCTTTTTTTATGGGCGTGAGAAAATGAAACAGAATCAGCCGTTTAGCGCCGCCCAAAAGCCGCAACTTGCATGCAGGCACGATGGGCTTCATGCAAGTTGCACGATTTCGAAAACTCGATAATTTTATAACTCATTGTTTATTAAGGGATTTAATCTGTTCGGCGAGTTGGCACACTGCCTGCAATATCCCTGGTAGCGCTGCAGCATGAAGGTTTACGCCTGCAGACTTTTAATAAAACAGGAGTTACTCGTATGAAGAAGTTCGCTCTCGCTACTGCTACCGCTCTGACCCTGGCCATGGGTGCTAACGTAGCCTTTGCTCAGACTTCCCAAGCCCCTATGACTTTGGCGGCGGGTGAAGCGACCAAGGCTAAGGAAAGCGTTTCGGATACTTGGATCACCACTAAAGTCAAAGCTGACCTGCTGACCGAAAAAGGCATTCCAGGTTCGGACATCAAGGTTGAGACCAACAAAGGTGTGGTTTCCCTGTCCTCCGACGTAGCAGTCTCGGATTCGCAGAAAGCTACTGCTGTAGCCATCACCAAGAAAATCAAAGGTGTGACTGCGGTTTCTGCTGACGGCCTGCTGGCTGGCGGTGCTACCAAAGCTGACGGCATCGACAAAACCAAAGGCGCTGCCCACGACGCTAAAGAGACCACCAGCGATACTTGGATCACTACCAAAGTGAAGGCTGACCTGGTCACTGAAAAAGGCATTCCTGGCACCGACATCAAGGTTGAAACCAACAAAGGTGTTGTATCCCTGTCGTCGCCTACCGCTGTGACCGCTTCGCAGAAAGAAACGGCTGTAGCGATCACCAAGAAGATCAAAGGCGTTAAAGCTGTCTCGGCCGATGGCCTGAAAGCAGAGTAACGTTGACGTTTCGTCTGGACTGAATAGCGGCGGCTTAGGGTGAGTTAGATATCCACCTGACGCACCTCTGGAGTTCATGCGACCGACCACACGGATGTGGTCATTACAGGCCCCGGCACTTGTGTCGGGGCCTGTTCTATTTCAGGCTGAAACAGAATGATCAGGTCAAAAAATGTGGGAGCTGGCTTGCCTGCGATGCGCATAGGTATCGACACAACTTTGGTGCGACGCTGGACCTGTGGCGAGGGAGCTTGCTCCCGTGACGACCGGATAGCCGACGCTGTTCTAACTGACACACCGCGATCCAAATGTGGGAGCTGGCTTGCCTGCGAAGACGGCCTGCCAGCCGACCGGGATATTGGATTTGACCGAGTACATATCCATTATTTAGGTAACGGCCACTTAGGGTCCGCCCTGACGGCGGCTCACTTTCGAAAAGCGCGAAAGTAAGCAAAGCGCTCTTGCCCCACCACTCGGCACCTCGCCTAGGCTCGGTGTGCCCGTAATCCGCCAGTGATTTGGGGGGCCGCCGCCACGCGCCATCCATGGCGCGGGGCGGCTAAACCGGCATCCCTGCCGGTTTACCCCCCAAATCCCTATCGAATTCCGGCCAGCGTGGTTTAACGGGGCGCTTGAGATCAAAAGCAGATCAAGATCAAGAGCGACTCGCTTCGCATCGTGGTTACCGTCGGCTGCTACAACCTACAAAATTGTGTAGATACCTATGCTGCGATGCTGGCACCTCGGTCATTCAGTTGCACCGAGGTGATGCTATCGCAGGCAAGCCAGCTCCCACATTAGGATGGGTGGTGCTTAGAAGTTACTCAGCATCCAGATGCATTGGAGTGATCACCCGGCCATCCTTCTCGGCCTGCCCCAGCTGCGCATCGATGAAGTACACGCGGTCATCTTCCAACTGGCCCTTGTCTACCAGGTAATCCTTGATAGTGCTGGCTCGATCCTGCCCCAACTGGCGCAGCAGTACATCACTGCCACTCCAGAACTTGATCACACCGTCCTTGAGTTTCGCCGAGCGCTCATCGCTGCCCAGGTCTTTCCATTCGGCCGGGGGTTGCTGTTTGAGGCGGGTGCGGTAGATGCCTTCCAGCAATGGTGCTTTTTCCTTCTCCGGCACCTCAAGCAACGAGGCCTGGGCAGGGACTTTGTCGCCACGGCGCTGGAGGATCTTGTAATAGTTGTATTGGTATTCACGTTCCAGTCGCTGTGCGGCCAGGAACGGCCCGTCACTGCTGGCGGCGGCTGTGCCTTCAATTTCCAGGCGCAGGGCAGGGCGCTCTTTCAGCGCCTTGGCCAGGGTGTTCAGAGCGCCTTCGGCGTCTTTGTTCAGTTCACTGGAGCCTGCGGCGAACGACACATTGCCCAAGTCTTCAGAGCCGCCACCAGTGACCAGCCCGCCAATGAACTTGAAGGGCGCGGTTGCCGCGCGTACCACGAGGTTGCGCAGGGTCTGCCACACAATCGGCATCACGCTGAATTGCGGGTTGTTCAGGTCGCCGCTTACCGGCAGTTCGATGGAGATCTTGCCATCGGAGTCCTTGAGCAGGGCGACGGCCAGGCGAATCGGTAAGTCGACGGCATCAGAGCTGTCGACTTTTTCACCCAACTGCAGTTGCTCGACCACCACTTTGTTTTCAGCCTTCAATTGGCCTTTGGTGATCACGTAGTGCAGATCGAGATTCAGGCGGCCCTTGCGGATGCGGAAGCCTGCGAATTTACCTGAGTAAGGCGTCAGGTTGGTCAGCTCGACACGCTTGAAGCTGGTGGCGATGTCCAGCGCGGCCATCGGATCAAACGGGTTCACGCTGCCTTTGATCGTCACTGGCGCGTAACGGTCCACCTTGCCCTTGATATCGACGCTGGCCGGTTTGGCCTGGCGACTGTCGATGGTGCCAATCTGGCCGTTGAGCTGTTGAATCGCGGTGGCAAAGTTGGGGGTGAGGCTGAAGTCGGCAAAGTTGGCCGAACCGTCGTTGATCGCGATCTGCCCGATATGAATGCCCAAGGGCTTTTCGTTACTGGCGGCAGGTTTGGCTGCCGACTTGCTGCCGCTGTCGGCCGGCTGCGGAATCAGCAGGTCGTCGATGTTGGTGGTGCGATCTTCGTTGATCATGAAGCGCGCATACGGCTGCAACAGGTTGACCTTGTCGATCGACAGGCTTTGGCCGTGCTGGTAGTTCAGGCCTTCCAACACCAGGCGCTGCCATTTGAGGAAGTCGCGGGTCTTTAGGGTGTCCAGGGTATGCAACTGGTCAACCTGGGCGCGGCCGGTGACCTGGAGGGCCAGTGGCTCGGTGCTTTTGAGGTTTACGTCCAGGTTGCTGCCGAGCATGCCGCTGCGCAATTCCAAGCGAATAAACGGGCTGATATAGGCCTGGGCGACCCGCAGGTCGATGTCCTGGGTGTTCACTTTCAGCTTGGCACTGACCGGGTTGAGGTTAACTTCGCCGGTTGCCTGGATCTTGCCTTGCTTGCCCAGGCCGGTGTCGACCTTCAAGGCGAAGGGGCTCTGGTTGAGGCTGTCGAAGTTCTGTACGTCGACATTCAACGGGCCCAGTTCCAGCGCCACAGCCGGTTTAGCCTGGCGGTCGGCCAGGTGCACCTGATAGTTACGCAGTTGCACGTCCTTGAGCAGCACTTGCCACGGTTTGCTCGGGGCCGCCGGTTGCGCCGACGGCGCGTCGGCAGCGCTTGGTTCCGGTGCCTTGGCCGGTTTGCTCGGTTGGCTGGCGAACAGCTTCTGCCAGTCCAATTGACCATCGGCCTCACGGGCGGCCCAGGTTTCCAGCTTGTTGCTGCGGATCTTGCCGATAATGACCTGCTGCTTGGCCAGGTCTACCGTGGTTTCGCTGACGTCCAGGCGTTCCAGGCGTGCCAGTGGCCGGCCATCGGGGGCCTTTATAGCAAAGGGGGCGATGCTGGCGGCGGTGTTGGTCAGGTTCAGCTCGGTTTCTTTGGCCAGGCTGAATTTGTAGTCAGTGCTGAAGTTGAGCACCCCGTCTTCCAACACCAGTGGCAGGGCGTCACGTACATACGGCCACCAGGCTTTCATCTTGCCGTCGGTCACCTTCAAGGTGCCTTCAGAGGTGATCGGTACCAGACTGAAGTTGCCTTTCCAGTCGATTTGCCCACCTTCGGGGCCGGCGGCGACCAGGGTCATGTCGGCATTGTCGTCGGGCAAGGTGCTTAGGTTTTTCAGCTCGAAGTCGAGTTCGTCGTAGAGGAATTCGATGGGCTCGCTGGGGCGCATGTCCTGGAAGTGCAGGTTACCGCCCGCCAGCTTGATGCTGTCGATACGCAGTGGGAACGGCTTGGCATCGGGATCGGCCGGGGTTGGCTCGCTCGGCGGCAGTTTGAATAACTGCGCCAGGTTCAGTTGGCCGGACTTGTCGAACAGCAGTTCGGTCTTGGGCTTGTCCAGTTGCACGTCGGCCAGGTGCAGGGCGCGGGTCCAGAGGCTGTCGATCTGCAGGTTGGCGTAGAGGCGTTCGAAACCTACTTGCTCTTTGCCTGGCTCGCCGATCTTCAGGCCCCACAGCGTCAGTTCCAGGCTGAAGGGGTTGAGTTCGATGCGCTCGATTCGCGACGGCACCGTGGCGTAATTGGCCAACTGTTGGTTGGCAATGCGAAGGGCGATGCCGGGTAATATCAGAAAGCCCAGCAAGCTGTACAAAGCAAGGGCGGTCAACAAGGCGCCTACGGCGCGGATCAATCCTTTGGGCATGGGTGAACGCCATCTATGTCGAACGGGAGTGCCTTGGAGTATGGCACGGGAATTCGGTTCCGAAGAACCGTGGGTGCCGGGAAACTTCCTACAAATGCAGGATCAGCGTCTTCAGCGGAGGCTGCTGGTCCCTGGAGGGAAAGTCGGCTCCAGGTGTCATAACCTGCCATTCGCGCACCGGGCGCCCGGCTTTTTCTGCGCAGCGCAGCACCTGCTCACGCCAGTCCTCCATGCTGACTTTTGCCAGGTTGTTGCAGCAAATCAGCACGCCATTGTCGGCGGTGGCCAGCAGTGCGGGTTTGAGCAGGCTTTGATAGTCGCGCAATAGGTCGACAGTGCCGAAAGCGCTCTTGGCCCAGGCGGGAGGATCGAGCAGTACCAGGTCGTACTGGCGTTGCTCCAGGCGCGGATAGCTCGGCAGCTTCTGCCCGCGCCGCTGGGTGATGGGCAGGCCCGCCAGTTGGCGAATGGCCGGGAAGTAATCGGACTGTACAAACTCCATGCTCGGCAACTGCGGGTTGAGCTGGCCGTTTTCACGTCCCACTGCCAGGTTGCCCTCGGCAAAGTCCAGGTTGCACACCTCGTGTGCGCCGCCGGCTGCCGCGCTCAAACCCACACCGCACGTGTAAGCGAACAGGTTCAGCACGCTTTTGCCGGAGCTGTGGTCCTTGACCCAGCCCCGGGTGTTGCGCAGGTCGAGGAACAGCAGTGGGTCTTGCCCGGCGTGGCGCCCGCGCACACGGTAGTTGAGGCCCCACTCGTGGCCGACCAGATCTTCCAATGCGCCAGGCTCCGCGCGGTACACCGTGTCTTCGCGGTCGATGCGAGAGTTGCCGCGGGCACGGTCGTTGTACACCAGCAACAATTCCAGGCCCATGTATTGGTTGATCAGTTGGTGCAGGTCCAGCAGGTCTGCCGTTTCCAGGGACTGGTGGAAGCTTTGTACCAGCAATTGCGGGCCGTAGCGGTCGATGGTCAAGCCCCCGGCGCCTTCCTGGCTGCCGTGAAAAAGCCGATAGCAGTCCGTACCCTGGGCGTGCAGCGTGTTGATCAGGTCTTGGCGGTGATCGAGGGCGGCGCGCAGCGCCTGATTCAAGGGAGTCATGGAGCGCGCCTTGCTGGTAGATGAATAAGAAAAATGGGGCGCGAAGTTTAACAGCTAACCCCGGCCTGCACAGGCCGGGGATAATCCTGGCGCTATCGGTTGAGGCGTTTGTCGATCAAACCGTCCACCACGCTGGGGTCGGCCAGGGTCGAGGTGTCGCCCAGGCTGTCCAGTTCGTTACAGGCGATCTTGCGCAAGATGCGCCGCATGATCTTGCCGGAGCGGGTTTTCGGCAGGGCAGGGGCCCATTGGATCAATTCCGGTTTGGCGAAGCTGCCAATCTCCTTGCTGACCAACTCCAGCAGGTGCTTTTTCAACGCGTCGCTGGGTTCGACGCCATTCATTGGGGTGACAAAGGCGTAGATGCCCTGGCCCTTGACGTCGTGGGGGTAGCCCACCACGGCGGCTTCGGCGACCTGATCATGCAGCACCAGGGCGCTCTCCACTTCAGCGGTGCCGATGCGATGGCCCGAGACGTTGATCACATCGTCGATCCGCCCGGTGATCCAGTAGTCGCCGTCTTCATCGCGCCGTGCGCCATCCCCGGTGAAGTAGTAGCCGGGGTAGGGCTTGAAGTAGGTGTCGATCATGCGCTGCGGGTCGCCGTAGACGCTGCGAATCTGCCCCGGCCAGCTTGATCTGATGGCGAGTACACCACTGCCGGCGCCACTGATTTCCTTGCCCTGTTCATCGAGCAAAACTGGTTGTACGCCGAACATGGGCTGTGTCGCGCAGCCCGGTTTGATGCGCTGGGCGCTGACCAGCGGGCTGAGCATGATGCCGCCGGTTTCGGTCTGCCACCAAGTATCGACAATCGGGCAGCGCTGTTCGCCGACGGCGTTGAAATACCAGTCCCAGGCTTCCGGGTTGATCGGCTCACCTACGCTGCCCAGCAGGCGCAGGCTGGCGCGCGATGTGCTCTGCAGCGGGCCGTGGCCTTCGCGCATCAGGGCGCGCAGGGCGGTGGGTGCTGTGTAGAAGATATTCACCTGGTGTTTATCGATGACCTGCCAGAAGCGCGAACTGTCCGGATAACTCGGTACGCCTTCGAACATCAGCGAGGTGGCGCCATTGGCTAGCGGACCATAGACGATATAGCTGTGGCCGGTGACCCAGCCTACGTCGGCGGTGCACCAGAACACTTCACCTTCCTGGTAATCGAGCACGTACTTGAAGGTCATCGCCGCTTGCAACAGGTAGCCAGCGGTGGTGTGCAACACGCCTTTGGGTTTGCCGGTGCTGCCGGAGGTATAGAGGATGAACAGCGGGTCTTCGGCGTCCATCGGCTCGGGTGGGCAGTTGTCGCTGGCGGCGTCCAGGGCAGCTTGGTACTTGAGGTCGCGGCCCTCGTGCCAATTCACGCTCGCCCCGGTGCGCTCCACCACCAGTACTGTGCTGACATTCGGGCAACTGGCCAGGGCTTTGTCGACGTTATGTTTCAACGCCACGGGCTTGCCACCGCGTACGCCCTCGTCGGCGGTGATTACGGTGCGGCAATCAGCGTCGAGGATGCGGTCGCGCAGGGCTTCAGGAGAGAAACCACCAAACACCACCGAGTGCACTGCGCCAATTCGCGTGCAGGCCAGCATGGCGAAGGCCGCCTCGGGGATCATCGGCATGTAGATGCAAACGCGATCACCTTTGTTCACGCCACGGCTTTTCAACACATTGGCCAGGCGGCTGACGTTTTGGTGCAGTTGACGGTAAGTAATCGTGCAGGATTTTGACGGATCGTCGCCTTCCCAGATGAAGGCCGGCTGATCGGCGCGTTGCGCCAGGTGCCGGTCAATGCAGTTGTAGCTGACGTTCAATTGACCGCCGGCAAACCATTGGGCGGCCCCGGTGTGGATGTCTGACTGCTGCACGCTGTGCCAAGGTTTTATCCAGTCGAGAAAGCCCTTGGCCTGTTCGGCCCAGAAGGTGTCTGGCTGGTCGATGGATTGGCGATAGAGGCGCTGGTAGTCCTCTTGACTGAGCTGCGCAGCCCGGCGGACGGCATCGGCGGTGGGAAAGGTGCTGATATCGAACATGAGCGCTCCTTATTCTTGTTTTTGCGACAAGTCATAAAGATGCACCCTGGGACGGGAGGGTTCAAGGCCAACGTCCAAACGCACGTTGACCTTGAATGAACGGCTTCAGCCGCGGTGACGACCGCGGAAGTAGTTGATCAGGCCCTGGGTCGACGCATCTTCGGCCAAGGTTTCTTCGGCGCCGGTCAGGCGGTTGTACACGCCTTTGCCCAGCTCCTTGCCCAGTTCAACGCCCCATTGGTCGAAGGCGTTGATGCCCCACACCACGCTCTGCACGAACACCTTGTGTTCATACATAGCCACCAGTGCGCCAAGGCGACGCGGGCTGATGCGCTCGACCACCAGGGTGTTGCTCGGACGGTTACCCGGGATCACCTTGTGCGGTGCCAGCTTCTGTACTTCGGCTTCCGGCAGGCCCTTCTCACGCAGCTCGGTTTCGGCCTCGCTGCGGGTCTTGCCGAGCATCAGCGCCTGGCTCTGGGACAGGCAGTTGGCGTACAGCCACTGATGGTGGTCGGACACAGGGTTGAAACTGACGATCGGCACGATGAAGTCGGCCGGGATCAGTTGAGTCCCTTGGTGCAGCAACTGGTGGTAAGCGTGCTGGCCGTTGCAGCCTACGCCGCCCCAGATCACCGGGCCGGTATCGGTGGACACGGGCGTGCCGTCCTGGCGCACGCTCTTGCCATTGGATTCCATGTCCAACTGCTGCAAATGCTTGGTGATGTTACGCAGGTAATGGTCGTACGGCAGTATCGCATGGCTCTGCGCACCCCAGAAGTTGCCGTACCACACCCCCAGCAAGCCCAGCAGCACGGGCATGTTGGCTTCGAACGGCGCGTTCAGGAAGTGCTGGTCCATGGTGTAGGCACCCGACAGCAGTTCCTTGAAGTTGGACATGCCGATAGCCAGGGCAATTGGCAAGCCGATGGCAGACCACAGCGAGTAGCGCCCACCGACCCAGTCCCACATGGGGAAGATGTTTTCTTCGCGGATACCGAAGGCCACGGCTGCGGCATTGTTGCTCGAGACGGCGATGAAGTGGCGATACAGCTCGGCTTCCGAGCCTCCCTGGGCCAGGTACCAGGCGCGGGCGGCCTGGGCGTTTTTCAGGGTTTCCAGGGTGTTGAAGGATTTGGACGAGACGATAAACAGCGTGGTCTCGGCGCGCAGCTTCATGGTCAGTTCGTGGAACTCGCTGCCGTCGATGTTCGCCAGGTAGTGGCAACGCACACCTTTATGGGCGTAGGACAGCAAGGCCTCCGAGACCAGTTCCGGGCCGAGGAATGAGCCACCGATACCGATGTTCACCACGTCGGTGATCGGCTTCTCGGTGTAGCCGCGCCACAGGCCGTCGTGGATACGGCCGACCAGGTCAGTGATCTGGTTCAGCACCTTGTGCACGTCCGGCATGATGTTCACGCCGTTGACCGACAGCTTGTCGCCCACCGGGCGGCGCAGGGCGGTGTGCAGGGCAGGGCGGCCCTCGGAGGAGTTGACCGGTTCGCCAGCGTACTGCGCGTCGATCGCCGCCTTGAGATTGACTTCCTTGGCCAGGCCCACCAACAGGTCGCGGGTTTCGCTGGTGATCAGGTTTTTCGAGTAATCGAGGAAAAGTCCGCAGCTGCTCAAGGTGAACTGGGAAAAACGCTGAGGATCGGCATTGAACGCCTCGCGCATGCTGAAATCCTGCATGGCTTGGCGATGTTGAACAAGCGCTTGCCAGGCGGGCAGCGCGGTAACGTCATGAGGGGTGCGGTAGTACGCCATCGCTGCGGGTTTCCTTTTATTACGGGGACTGCCTTTAGGACACTTCAAAGCCCGGAACATCCAGTCTTATCGCAAGGATTGGGTTCCAGACAGCGCTAACCATAGCGCAGGGCAGTTACATTAAACCTAGCGTGTGGATATGTCTTGGCTTTGTCTGCGCTGTGGCCGGTACTTTTTTATACCGGCACAGCCGTCGGGGCAACAGGTTGAGGGTAAAGCGGGGGTCAGGCGAGGTTCAGGTGCAGGTTATCGATGAGGCGTGTTGCCCCCAGATAAGCGGCGACCAGGATCACCACATCACGATCTTCAGCCGTGGCCGGGCGCAGATGTACGCCTTGGCGCACTTCCAGGTAGTCCATGCGCAGCCCTGCGGCTTCAATCTGCTGAATGTGCTCGGCGCGAAGCCTGGCAAAATCATGATCGCCGCCCTGGATGGCCGTGGCGATCTGGCTGAGCGCGCGGTACAGCACTGGCGCGACCGCACGTTGCTCCTCGGTGAGGTAACCGTTGCGTGATGACAGCGCGAGGCCGTCCTCGGCGCGCACGGTAGGCTCGCCGATGATCTGGATCGGCATGTTCAGGTCGCGGACCATGGCGCGGATCACCGCCAACTGCTGGTAGTCCTTCTGGCCGAATACGGCCATGTCCGGCTGGACCATGTTGAACAGCTTGCTGACCACCGTGGCCACGCCTTCGAAGTGCCCTGGGCGGCTGGCGCCGCACAAGCCTTCGGACAGCTGTGGCACGCTGACTCGGGTCTGGCCGTTCATGCCATCGGGGTACATTTCCTCGACCGTGGGCGCGAACAGCAGGTTGCAGCCCGCCTGCAGGAGTTTTTCCTGGTCGGCGGCCAACGTGCGCGGGTATTTGTCCAGGTCTTCGCCCGCGCCGAATTGCAGCGGGTTGACGAAAATGCTCGCCACTACGAAATCCGCTTGCTGCGCGGCCTTGGTCACCAGAGTGGCGTGGCCGCTGTGCAGGTTACCCATGGTGGGCACAAAGCCGATGCGTTTGCCGGCGCTGCGGGCGTGGGTTACGGCAGCCCGCAGTTCGCGGACGGTTTTAACGGTGTTCATGCCGAGAACCCGTGTTCAATACCTGGGAAAGTTACATTCTTGACTTCGCTGACGTAGGCGCTCAGGGCCGCGTGGATGCTGTCCTGGCCGGCCATGAAGTTCTTCACGAACTTCGGTACGTGGCCAGTGATCGACAGGCCGAGCATGTCGTGCAATACCAGCACTTGGCCGTCAGTGGCGGAACCTGCGCCAATCCCGATCACGGGCACTTTGACGGCCTGGGTGATTTCGGCGGCCAGTTCGCTCGGCACGCACTCCAGCAGAATCATCGCAGCACCGGCTTGTTCCAGTGCAATAGCATCGGCGCGCATCTGGCGGGCCTGGGCTTCATTGCGGCCCTGGACCTTGTAACCACCGAGGATATTCACCGACTGCGGTGTCAGGCCCATGTGCGCGCACACTGGCACGCCGCGCTCGGCCAGCAACCGGATCGACTCGGCCAGCCACACGGCACCTTCGACTTTGATCATATGCGCGCCCGCCTGCATCAGCTTGCCGGCGTTCAGGAAGGTTTGCTCAAGGGTGGCGTAACCCATGAACGGCAGGTCCGCGATGATCAAGGCGCCATCGTTGCCACGCTTGACGCTGGCGGTGTGGTAGGCGAGCTCATCGGTGGTCACGGGCAGCGTGCTGTCATTCCCTTGAAGAACCATGCCCAGGGAGTCGCCCACCAGCAGCACTTCGACGCCAGCCTGGCAGCTGGCGTGGGCGAAGGTGGCGTCATAGCAGGTCAGCATGGTGATTTTTTCACCTTTGAGCTTGAGGCTCTGCAAGGTGGTCAGGGTAATGTCTGGCATGAAAGGTCCTCGTTCAGGCGCTTGGAAACAGCGAGTAACGCGCGTGAGTCTTCGTTTATACAGGCGCACTGTCTTGAAAGCAGTGCTTATAAGGCCTGGATTGCGCCCTGTCGCGCCGGGTTGGCGGCAGCGGGACGCCTATAGTCGTGAGGAGGACACGGGAAGTCAATTGGATGTGTTACCGCATTGTTACGATGGCGGTGTTACCGCTGTTACTGACGCGATTCAGCAAGATGGGCACAGGCTTGGGGCGCACTGAATATCCAATGTGGGAGCTGGCTTGCCTGCGATGGCATCACCTCGGTGTGGCAGATACACCGTGTCGCTTGCATCGCAGGCAAGTCAGCTCCCACATTGACCGGGTCATTCTTGAGGGAGGCGTTCCAGGCCGACGAACGGGCAGGCGGTGAGCAGGTCGCTTAAACGCTGGCCGTCAGGCAGCTGCAGGTCGGCTGGCGCCAGCTCAGCCAACGGATACAGCACAAACGCGCGCAGATGCATCTGGTAGTGCGGCACCTTGAGGCGCGGCTCATCGATCAGGCGATCACCGAACAGCAGGATATCCAGGTCCAAGGTGCGCGGGCCCCAGCGTTCCAGGCGTTCGCGGCCCTGATCGTTTTCGATGGCTTGCAGCGCATCGAGCAGGTCCAATGGCGCCAGGTGACTGTCCAGCGCCGCAACGGCGTTGGTGTAGGGCGGCTGGCCGGGCAGCAGTGAATCGCTTTGATAGAAGGCGGACACACCGGCGAGCTGAGTGCCAGGCAATTGCGCCAGCGCCTCGATCGCGCTGCGCAATTGTTGCTCCGGGGCAGCCAGGTTGCTGCCCATGCCGATGTAGATACGTTCCACGTTTATTCGCCCGCAGCGCCCGAGGCATCGGCACTGCTGCGTTTACGCTTGGTGCCGCTGCGGCGACGCTTTTTCGGGCCTTCGCCGGCGCTATCACCTTTGCTGCCCAGTTCACGAATCATTTCGCGGCGCTGGCTGTCATTGGCGTCCTGATAATCGGTCCACCATTCGCCCAGGCCATCGGTCTGCTCGCCCGCGCTTTCGCGTAGCAGCAGGAAGTCGTAGCCGGCACGGAAGCGCGGGTTGTCCAGCAACAGATCGGCGCGCTTGCCGCTGCGGCGTGGCAGGCGCTCCTGCATGTCCCAGATTTCGCGGATCGGCATGGTGAAACGTTTGGGGATGGCGATGCGTTGGCACTGTTCGGCGATCAGCTCGTGAGCCGCTTCCTGCATGGCCGGGATCGGCGGCATGCCACGGTCCTGCAGGCGCAGTACGCGTTTGGGCAGGGCCGGCCACAACAAGGCGGCAAACAGGAACGCCGGGGTCACCGGTTTGTTCTGCTTGATGCGCAGGTCGGTGTTGATCAAGGCTTCGCTGATCAAGGTGTGGGTGTACGTCGGGTTGTACTCCAAGGCCTCGGCGCTGGCCGGGAACAGGGGGTCGAACAACTGCAGGTCCACCAGCATTTCAAAGGTGTCGGCGGCGTAGCCCGAAAGGAACAGCTTGAGCACTTCCTCAAACAGGCGTGCCGAGGGGATTTCCCGCAGCATCGGCGCCAGTTCGCGAATCGGTGCGGCGGTGTGTTTTTCGATGCCAAAGTTGAGCTTGGCGGCGAATCGCACGGCACGCAGCATGCGCACCGGGTCTTCCTGGTAGCGCTGCGTCGGGTCGCCGATCAGCCGGATCAGGTTGTTGCGAATGTCGTGTACGCCGTTGGCGTAATCGAGGATGCGCTCGCTGACCGGGTCGTAATACAAGGCGTTGATGGTGAAGTCGCGACGTTGCGCGTCCTCTTCCAGGGTGCCATAGACGTTATCGCGCAGGATGCGCCCGCTCTCGTTGCGGGAAGACTGGTTGGTGTCCTCCTCTTCATCGTTTTGCGGGTGACCGGCGCGGAACGTTGCGACCTCGATGATTTCGCGACCAAAGTGGATATGCACCAGCTTGAAGCGCCGACCGATGATTCGTGCATTACGAAACTCGGCGCGCACTTGTTCAGGCGTGGCACTGGTGGCGACGTCGAAATCCTTGGGCGTGATGTTGAGCAACATGTCGCGTACGCAGCCACCCACCAGGTAGGCCTGGTATCCGGCGTTCTGCAAACGTTCGACGATGTTCACTGCATAACGGCTGAATTGAGCGCGCTGCAGCGAATGCTGGCTGCTATTGAGCACTTCAGGCGTGCTGCGTTTGTGTTGCGTTCGACGCAAGGGAGAACGGAATGACTGGAACAACTTCTTCAGCATGGGATGCACTGTTTGAAGGAATGTTCGGCCATAACGAAGAATGACCGCATGATGGGCGGGGATTCTAGCATTTAGTCAGGGGATGGTGTAGGAACAAGCTAAAGGCATTGCGCCATAAGCGTTTGCAGGTCAAATCCCGGAAACTACAAGGGGAGCCGAAGCTCCCCCAGAAGTAGTTGCGTGCTCTATTTTTATTATTGATGTCGGGCTTCTTGTTTTTGTTGATCGCCCTCGCCACGAAGCTTCCTTCATGACACTCCCAATCGGGAGCCAAGAGCAAACGGATTGCTTTGGTCGCTGTGTTGCTGATCTACGATCCAACCAGTTCAGGCTCTGCCTTAGGGCAGTTTTTGTTGTTCTCGGCCTGGTTGCGGGGCAAGCCCCAAATGCAACGCCTCTCCAAAAGAATCAGTTAGCTGCGCCTCCGCCGTGTTGTTTTTGTTATGCGTGAGTCGATTCGTCTTATTTTTATTGTCTTGTACAAAGCTTGTTATTGTTTTTGTACTAAGCATATAGCAGGGTGCGTGCCAACTTTTGCGCCGTCCAGCAAAACCGGGGGTTTGGGCTGGTTTCGCCAGATTGAGGGCCAAAAAAAAGCCGGGGCTTCGTTACCGTAAGCCCCGGCTTTTGTTACGTGAAAATTCAGCGGTAACAGTTTTTTCACATCAGCAGGTGTTACCTGTGGGGCTGCGCTCTCAGCTTTCGCTGGCCACCCCGGTCTTGCGCCGTGGAATGCCCAGGCGCTGACGCCGTTCCCACAAACACTTGCGACTTACACCCAGTTTGCGGGCCAGTTCGGTCTCGGTCATATGGTCCTGATGCTCGAGCACGAAGTGCTGGAAGTAGTCTTCCAGTGACAAATCTTCCGTCGGCTCATGGCTGGTATTGCTACCGCCGCCCTGCTGCGGGGCCAGGCCGATGAAGTCGTCGTCATCCAGGTCGCTGAGCTCGATGTCGATGCCCAGCAACTCGGCGGAGATCTCCGGGCTCTCCGACAGAATCACGGCGCGCTCGACGGCGTTCTCCAGCTCACGCACGTTCCCTGGCCACGAGTAGTGACGGATCGCCTGCTCGGCGTCCGCGGCAAACTTCAGGTCGGTGCGGTCAATGCGTGCGCCTTGACGCAACAAGAACGCGTTGGCGATTTCGTTGACGTCGGCGCCGCGCTCGCGCAGGGCCGGCAATTTGAGCGCGATGACATGCAGGCGGTAATACAAGTCCTCACGGAACTGGCCGATCTTGGCCAGGCTCTTCAGGTCTCGGTGTGTCGCCGCGATCAATCGAACATCGACCTTCTGCGATTGCACCGAACCCACGCGACGAATTTCGCCTTCCTGCAGCACGCGCAGCAAACGCGCTTGGGCTTCTAGGGGCAGCTCGCCAATTTCATCAAGGAACAAGGTGCCGCCGTCCGCGGCCTCCACCAGGCCCGCACGCCCGGCGCTGGCGCCAGTGAACGCACCTTTCTCGTGGCCGAACAGCTCGGACTCGATCAGGGATTCGGGGATCGCCGCGCAGTTCACCGAGATCATCGGCGCCTTGGCGCGCTTGGACAGGTTGTGCAGGGCGCGGGCCACCAGCTCTTTGCCGGTGCCCGACTCGCCCTGGATCAATACATTGGAGTCGGTTGGCGCCACCTTGCGGATCTTGCTGTACAAGTCCTGCATCGGAGGGCAGGAGCCGATGATGCCGATCTCGCCATTGCTGTTGCTGGCGCCTGGTTTTTCGGCGCCGCTGGTCTTGCCGGTGGGGCGTGGCTCGGCAGGCGCACTGCTGGCCGACACACGGTCACGCAGGATGCGGGCCACGGCCTGGAGCATCTCGTCGTGATCGAAAGGCTTGGCGATGTAGTCCACCGCGCCCATCTTCATCGAGTCCACCGCCGAGCGCAGGCTGGCGTAGCTGGTCATGATCAGCACCGGGGTACCCTGGCCCAGCTTGATCAGCTCGGTGCCCGGGGCGCCTGGCAGGCGCAGGTCACTGACAATCAGGTCGAACGTGGGAATGCTGAATCGCTCTTGGGCTTCCTGCACCGAGCCGGCTTCGCTGACCTGGTACTGATTACGTTCAAGCAGGCGACGCAAGGCAGAGCGGATAATGGTTTCGTCTTCGACGATCAAAATGTGCGGCATTGATTCAATTCTCTCGACGGTCTCAGTTCACAGCGGACGTCGCTTCGACATGACGCGGCAAGGTCACCCGGATACGGGTGCCGCGTTGGCTTTGTGTGTCAGCCGGGCTGTCGATGGTGATTTGTCCATAATGCTCTTCAACGATGGAATAGACCAGTGCAAGGCCCAGACCGGTACCTTCACCGGGGTCCTTGGTGGTGAAGAAGGGTTCGAACAATCGGTCCATGATGTTCTGTGGAATGCCGCTGCCTTCGTCTTCCACGATCAGGTCGACCGTGTGCTCGAAAGCCTCGCTCTTGACGCGTACAGCACTGCCGGCCGGCGACGCGTCGCGGGCGTTGGACAGCAGGTTGATCAGCACCTGGGCCAGGCGTTGTGAGTCGCCATCGACCCAATGGTCCGGATCGCACAGGTTAAAGAACTGTACTTCGAAATTGCGCCGGTTCAAGGCCAACAGCCCAATGGCGTCCTGGGCCACTTCGGCCAGGCACACCGCTTCGTCCTGATTCTGATGGGCGCCGGAGTGGGCAAAGCTCATCAACGACTGGACGATGCGTGAAACCCGCTTGGTCTGTTCAAGGATTTGCCCGCTGATTTCGGTGATTTCCCCGTCTTCTTCACGCTCTTCCCGCAGGTTTTGCGCCAGGCAGGCGATACCGGTGATCGGGTTACCGATTTCATGAGCCACGCCGGCCGCCAGGCGCCCAATGCTGGCCAGGCGTTCGGAGTGCACCAGCTTGTCTTCGAGCATCTGTGTATCGGTCAAATCTTCTACCAGCAGCACCAGGCCGCTGTTACCCGGCGCCAGAGGTTCGTCGATGGCCGCTTTGTGCAAGTTGAGCCAGCGGGTCTGGCCGTCGAGGGCCAAGTGCTGTTTGTGCAAGTGCTCGTCTGGCAGGTTGATGAAGCCCTGCAGCAGCTCTTTCCAGGGATCGCCCAGGGTATTGAGGCGCGAACCCACCACCCGCTGGGCGGCGATGCCGGTGAGTTCTTCCATGGCCTTGTTCCACATCAGGATTTCCTGGTCCTTGGCCAGGGAACACACGCCCATCGGCAGTTCCTGCAGGGTCTGGCGGTGGTAACGGCGCAGGGCGTCGAGTTCGGCGGCCAGACCTGTGAGGCGCGAGTGGTAGTCCTCCAGCCGGCTTTCGATGAAGTGGATGTCTTCGGTGACGTAGTTTTCGCCACCGGCCTTGTAGGGCAAGAAGGTTTCCACCATGTCCTGGGACACGCTCGGCCCCATCAAACCGGACAGGTTGGCTTCGATACGGTCACGCAGGCGGCGCAGGGCATAGGGGCGGCGCTCGTCAAATGGCAGGTAGAGGTCGCGCAGCGCCTGTTCGACTTCCTTTTGTGCGGCCTTGGCGCCCAGGGGCTTGGCCAGTTGCGTGGCGAACTCTTGGGGCGAGGCCGCATGCAGTTCGCGGCGTTGCGGGCGGCGCACGTTATCCACCGCGCAGGCTTCGGCGGCGCTGGTTTCTTCGGCGCTGGCGTTGGTGAACAGCGAGATCAGGGTGAACATCAGTACGTTGGCGGCCAGCGAGGCGATTGCAGCCATGTGCCAACTGGTGTCGTCCAGCACGTAAATCATGTTCAGCAAGGGGATATAGAAGCCCTGTAAGTTGCCGACCAGCGGTAGCAGCATGGTCACGGTCCACACCAGGATCCCGGCCAGCAGCCCGGCGATAAAGCCACGGCGATTGGCGGTCGGCCAGTACAGCACCGACAACACGCCCGGCAGAAATTGCAAGGTGGCGACAAACGCGACGATGCCGAGGTTGGCCAGGTCTTGCCCGGCGCCCAGCAGCAGATAAAACGCGTAGCCGGCCATGATGATCGCGACGATCAGCGCGCGTCGGGTCCATTTCAACCAACGGTAGATATTGCCCTCGGCCGGCGGCTGGTACAGCGGCAGTACCAAGTGATTGAGCGCCATGCCCGAGAGTGCCAGGGTGGTGACGATGATCAACCCGCTGGCGGCCGACAACCCCCCGACATAGGCCAGCAGCGCGAGAGCCGGGCTGTTGGCGGCAATACCGATGCCCAGGGTGAAATACTCAGGGTTGGTGGTGGCCCCCAGTTTCAGGCCGGCCCACAGGATCAGCGGCACCGCCAGGCTCATCAGCAACAGGAACAGCGGCAAGCCCCAGCTGGCGCTGACCAACGAGCGCGGGTTGAGGTTCTCGGTGAAGGTCATGTGGTACATGTGCGGCATCACGATCGCCGAGGCGAAGAACACCAGCAGCAGCGTACGCCATGGTCCCTCCTGCAAGGGCGTATGCAAGGCGGCGAGGGCGGTCTGGTTTTGCAGCAGCCACAGTTCCAGCTGTTGCGGCCCGTCGAACACGCCGTAAAGCGCGTAAAGGCCGACGCCGCCGATGGCGATCAGCTTGATGACCGACTCAAAGGCAATCGCAAACACCAGGCCCTGGTGTTTCTCACGGGTGGCGATATGGCGAGAACCAAAGAAGATGGTGAACAAGGTGATCAGCGCGCAGAACGCCAGGGCAACCCGATGTTGCACGGGCTCGCGAGTCAGGATGCTGATGGAGTCGGCCACCGCCTGGATCTGCAGGGCCAGCAACGGCAGCACGCCGATCAACATGAAGATCGTGGTCAGCGCGCCGGCCCAGGTGCTGCGAAAGCGAAAGGCAAACAGGTCTGCCAGGGAGGACAGCTGGTAAGTCCGGGTGATTTTCAGGATCGGATACAGTAGCACCGGCGCCAACAGGAACGCGCCGGACACCCCCAGGTAACTGGAGAGAAAGCCGTAGCCGTACTGATAGGCCAGCCCCACCGTGCCGTAGAACGCCCATGCACTGGCGTAGACGCCCAGGGACAAGGTGTAGGTCAACGGATGGCGAATGATCGCCCGCGGAATCATTCCGCGCTCACTGATCCAGGCCACGCCGAATAACGCAGCCAGGTAGGCGGCGCTGATCAGCAGCATCTGGGTGAGACTAAAGCTCATCGGCATCTTTTTGGCTCTGCAGGATGAAGGTCACGACGATCAGGATCAGCCATAGCAGATAAGGGCGATACCAGGCGCCCGTGGCGTCGATCCACCAATCCATGATGGCGGGGGAGAACAGGTAGATCCCGACGACCAGCAGCAGGACCAAACGATAGATGTACATGTTGGCCTCTGATTAAAAATCTGCCGCGATGTTAACGGATGGCTGGCAACCTGCAAGCGCCTTCAACTCAATTGCGCTTCGGCCAGGGTCAGCGTGCGCGGGATGCGGGTGGCGTCCCAGTGTGCAATGCCCCAATCCAGCAGTTCTCGTGGGCTGGCGTACTGCAACTGCGCGTCTGGCTCTTGGCCAAGGGCACGCAGCGCTCTGAGCAGCAAAGGCGTGGCCTGGTCGGCTGTCAACGGTGGAGAGCGGTAGGACTTGCCCAGCTTGTTGCCGTCTGGCTGCACGATCAGCGGCACGTGCAAGTAACGGGGTTGGCGCAGGCCGAGCAGTTCTTGCAAATAAAGCTGGCGCGGCGTGGAGTCGAGCAGGTCGGCGCCGCGTACTATATCGGTTACACCTTGCCAGGCGTCGTCGAGCACCACCGCCAGTTGGTAGGCGTAGAGGCCATCGCGCCGACGAATGATGAAGTCGCCGGCATCGCGACCCAGATGCTGCCGGAACTCGCCCTGCACACGGTCGACAAAGTGATACTCCAACTCGGGCACGCGCAGGCGGATGGCGGCGTCTTGCTGGTCGTGGCCGGCATTGCGGCACAAGCCTGGGTAAACCCCGTTGTAGGGCTCCAACTGCTTGCGCGAGCAGGTGCAGGCGTAGGCCAGGCCGTGGTTGAACATATCGTTCAGTACTTTGGCGTAGGCATCATGCCGCTCGCTCTGGCGAACCAGTTCGCCATCCCATTCAAAGCCGTAGCTTTCCAGCGCATGCAGGATCGCCGCCTGAGCGCCGGGCTCTTCACGGGGAGGGTCAAGGTCTTCCATGCGCATCAACCAACGGCCGTGGTGGGCGCGTGCATCGAGGTAGGAGGCGAGGGCGGCAACCAGGGAACCGAAGTGCAAATGGCCGCTGGGTGTGGGGGCGAAACGCCCAATATAGGTAGAGGCTGTCATGGCCCGGATACTACTGCATAACCGGTAAACGCCAGAAACAAAAATGGAGCGTTCGCACGCTCCACTCGCTCAACTCGGCAAAGTTACTTGCCGACCTGTTTTTCCTTGATTTCAGCCAAGGTCTTGCAGTCTACGCACAGGTCCGCGGTTGGACGGGCTTCCAGTCGGCGAATACCGATTTCGACGCCGCAGGATTCACACCAGCCGTATTCTTCGTCTTTGATCAGTTGCAGGGTCTTGTCGATCTTCTTGATCAACTTGCGCTCGCGATCGCGGGCGCGCAGTTCGAGGGCGAACTCTTCTTCCTGGCTGGCGCGATCGGCCGGGTCAGGGAAGTTGGCCGCTTCATCCTTCATATGGTCAACCGTACGGTCGACTTCCTGCATCAAGTCCTGTTTCCACTTGTTGAGGATCTTGGTGAAGTGCTCGCGCATGGGCTCGCCCATGTACTCCTCGCCCTTTTTTTCGACATAGGGTTCGAAGCCGCCGAGGCCTTGAGTCTGCTGTTGCTTTGCTTGGGTGGACATGAATAGACCGCCTCTCACTCTTCTAATCCATTGCGCAGGATTGCAACGTCACCGACACCTGCCGGCCCTGCGGCTGCAAGCGGGCGAACTTACCAGATAGATTCAGGGTGCGCTACTCCCGGTTGTCGAGGCCCAAGGCAAAGGGGTTGTAAACCGCAGCAGCCCGCCATGACTGGGTATGTATCGCCTCGAATGTTGATTTTAGCTGTTTTACGAGCGCGCGCAGGGTGCACTTGCAGCCCCAATCAGGCAATAGAGCATGTTTTACCGTGAGGGTTCGGTAGAATCCAGATTTTGTCCTCACCGTCTAAGGAAGGCTAATGGCTCAGCCCTACAGTGCGCGTAGTCGCGCCATCGAACCTTTTCATGTCATGGCGTTACTGGCGCGTGCCAATGAGCTGCAGGCAGCCGGTCACGACGTGATCCACCTGGAAATCGGCGAGCCGGACTTCACCACCGCCGAGCCGATCATACAGGCCGGCCAAGCGGCGTTGGCAAACGGTAAAACGCGCTACACCGCCGCCCGCGGCTTGCCCGAGTTGCGCGAGGCCATCAGTGGTTTCTACCAGCAACGCTACGGATTGAGCATCGACCCGCAGCGCATTCTGGTCACCCCCGGTGGCTCCGGCGCGTTATTGCTGGCCAGCAGTTTGCTGGTGGATCCGGGTAAGCATTGGCTGCTGGCGGACCCAGGCTACCCCTGCAACCGGCACTTCCTGCGCCTTGTGGAAGGCGCGGCGCAGTTGGTGCCGGTCGGCCCAGACGTACGCTACCAGTTGACCGCCGATCTGGTGGCCAGGCATTGGGACCAGGACAGTGTCGGTGCATTGGTGGCATCGCCCGCCAACCCCACCGGCACGATCCTCACCCGGGACGAGTTGGCTGGGCTGTCGGGCGCCATCAAGGCGCGCAACGGTCACCTGGTGGTCGACGAGATTTATCACGGACTCACCTACGGCACCGACGCCGCCAGCGTGCTGGAAGTCGATGATGACGCCTTTGTCCTGAATAGTTTTTCGAAGTATTTCGGCATGACCGGCTGGCGCCTCGGTTGGCTGGTGGCCCCCCCTGAAGCGGTGGGTGAACTGGAGAAATTGGCGCAGAACCTCTACATCAGTGCGCCAAGCATGGCCCAGCATGCCGCCTTGGCCTGTTTCACCCCGCAAACCCTGGAGATTCTGGAGCAGCGCCGTGCCGAATTTGGTCGCCGCCGTGACTTCCTGCTGCCGGCCCTGCGTGAGCTGGGGTTCGGTATCGCCGTGGAGCCCGAAGGTGCTTTTTATCTGTATGCCGATATCAGCGCGTTCGGCGGCGATGCCTTCGCGTTTTGCCGGCATTTCCTCGAAACCGAACATGTGGCCTTTACGCCCGGGTTGGATTTCGGTCGCTACCAGGCGGGGCACCATGTGCGTTTTGCCTACACGCAAAACCTTGATCGGCTGCAAGAAGCGGTGGAGCGGATTGCCCGTGGTTTGCGGAGTTGGCAAGGCTGATGCGTTTTAATCCTCCTCTTGAAGAAGGGCGGCTGATCCGCCGCTACAAGCGCTTTCTCACCGATATCGAAACCGTTACCGGCGAGTTGCTCACCATTCACTGCCCTAACACCGGTTCGATGCTCAACTGCATGGTCGAAGGTGGCCAGGTCTGGTTCAGCCGTTCTACGGATCCCAAGCGCAAGCTGCCGGGCACGTGGGAAATTGCCGAAACGCCCCAGGGCCGGCTGGCGTGCGTCAACACCGCGCGTGCCAATCAATTGGTGGAAGAAGCCCTGCTGGCCGGTGTGATCACTGAACTCAACGGCTTTACCGCGTTGAAGCGTGAGGTGCCTTATGGCCAGGAGAAAAGCCGCATCGACTTTCGCCTGGATTACCCCCAAGGCGCTGCGTTTGTCGAGGTCAAAAGCGTCACCCTGGGCTTTGATGGCAGCTCAGTGGCGGCTTTCCCCGATGCGGTGACGCAGCGCGGTGCCAAGCACTTGCGTGAGCTGGCTCATCTGGCTCGCGACGGTATACGGGCGGTGCAGTTGTATTGCGTGAACCTGTCGGGGATCGACGCGGTCCGCCCGGCTGTGGAAATCGACGCCGGTTATGCGGCGGCGCTACGTGAGGCCAAGGCTGCAGGTGTGGAGGTGCTCGCCTACGGCGTACGGGTCACGCCGCAGGAGATTTACGTCGAGCGTCGGTTGAAGGTGCTGCTGGGCGACTAGAGATCGACCCACAATCCCTGTTCGTCTTCGCGACCGGGCAGGGCCGTGAGGTGTTGGCCTGCGCAGGGCCCGGCGATGCACTCGCCGCTTTCAATCAGGAACAACGCGCCATGGGTGGCGCATTGGATCAGGCTGGCGCTGTCGTCGAGGAAGCGATCAGGTTGCCATTCCAGCGGGATGCCGCGATGAGGGCAGCGGTTGAGATAGAAGTACGCAATGCCGTCCCGACGCACCGCCAACAGCCTGTGGCCATCGATATCGAAACCGCGGCTGCTGTTGGGGGTGAGGTCGCCAGAGGCGCAGAGAAACTTCATTTCAATCCTTAAGTGCCTTGACGTTCAAATGCAAACAATTATCAAATGCCTGCTTCGCCCGTCAGCTGACTGGGTGCTCAATACGATGCCTGGCAGGGGTTATCTGTCACATCAATGAGTGCTTGAGTGGCCCTGCCCTAGGAAGGAAACCCTGTTATGCGCCTGAGTACCAGCGCTATTGCGCTTGTTGCCTCACTGCTGATCAACACTGGGGCGCACGCCTCTGAACTGCCGCAACGCTGGGTCAGTGCCGGCGGGGCGCTATCGGAATGGGTGGTGGCCATGGGCGGTGAAGCGAAGTTGGTCGGCGTGGATACCACCACTCAGCATCCCGCCTCGCTCAAGGCCTTGCCGAGCATTGGTTACCAGCGGCAATTGTCGGCCGAAGGCATTCTCAGCCTGCGCCCGCAAATCCTTGTGGGTACGGAGGAAATGGGGCCACCGCCGGTGCTGGCGCAGATTCGCAGTGCAGGGGTGCAGGTGGAGATGTTCTCGGCCCAGCCGGATTTGCCCACGCTCAAAGGCAACCTTGCACACTTGGGGAAACTGCTCGGCAGTGAGGCCCAGGCTAATGCCTTGTTTGCCGGGTATGAGCATGCGTTGGTACAGCAAAAAAATTGGGTGGCCAAGGCCCAGGCCACGCAAAAGGCTCCAGGCGTGCTGTTGCTGCTCGGCCATGCCGGTGGCAAGCCGCTGATCGCGGGCAAGGACACCGCCGCTGATTGGATGTTGCAGCAGGCTGGGGGGCGTAATCTCGCCACGCATGTGGGATACAAGCCGTTTTCCGTCGAATCGCTGGCAGGGTTGAGCCCTGAGGTGCTGGTATTTGCCGATCGCGCCTTGACCGGTGACGCGGCGCGCGCAGCTTTGTTCAAGGAAAATCCGATCCTTGCCTCTACGCCGGCAGCCAAGAGTGGCCGTGTCTTCGAACTGGATCCGACCTTGCTGGTAGGCGGCCTTGGGCCCCGATTGCCGCAAAGCCTGGAGAAACTGTCTGCCGGTTTTTATCCGTCCCAGCCTAAGCCTGCTCCATGACCACTCTGGTTAAGCCAAAAACGCTGTTTATCGGGCTGTCGCTGCTGTGTGTATTGGCGATCTGGCTCTCATTGGCACTGGGGCCGGTCAGCCTGCCGTTAGTGGACACCCTCAGGGCTGCGTTAAGGCTGATGGGCTTACCGATTGAGGCCCAGGGGTTGGAGCAGGCCGAGTTGATCCTGGGGCAGATTCGCCTGCCGCGAACCCTGTTGGGGATGGCGGTCGGCGGTGTGCTGGCGTTGTCGGGCGTGGCGATGCAGGGGTTGTTCCGCAACCCGCTGGCCGACCCTGGCTTGGTAGGGGTATCCAGCGGTGCCGCGCTGGGAGCGGCGGTGGCGATTGTCGGTGGCTCGCTATTTGGCGGGCTGCCGGATGCTTTCGGGCCGTACCTGTTGTCGCTGTGCGCCTTCCTCGGTGGCCTGGGCGTCACGGCACTGGTCTATCGCCTGGGGCGTCGCAATGGCCAGACCAATGTCGCGACGATGTTGCTTGCCGGTATCGCGCTGACGGCCCTGGCCAGTTCCACCGTAGGCCTGTTTACCTATCTGGCGGACGATGCCACCTTGCGCACCCTGACGTTCTGGAACCTGGGCAGCCTCAATGGCGCAAGTTATTCAAGGTTGTGGCCCTTGCTGCTGGTGAGTGCAGGGGTGGCGCTGTGGTTGCCGCGCCGGGCCAAGGCGCTGAACGCGTTGTTGCTGGGTGAGTCCGAGGCCAACCATCTGGGTATTGATGTCGAGGGGCTCAAGCGCGAGTTGGTGTTCTGCACGGCCCTGGGCGTTGGCGCCGCAGTAGCAGCGGCGGGCATGATTGGTTTTGTCGGGTTGGTGGTGCCACATCTGGTGCGGCTGCTGGCGGGCCCGGACCATCGGGTATTGTTGCCGGCTTCAGTGCTGGCGGGTGCGAGCCTGCTGTTGTTTGCTGATTTGGTGGCGCGTCTGGCGTTGGCGCCGGCGGAGCTGCCGATCGGTATTGTCACTGCGTTTATCGGTGCGCCGTTTTTCCTCTATTTATTATTACGAGGGCGCGCCTGATGTTGCGGGTAGAAGCGTTGCAGATCCGGCGCGGAGGTAAGACCGTGCTCGCCGGTATCACCTTGGACCTATTGCCGGGCGAAGTGCTGGGCGTGCTGGGCCCCAATGGCGCCGGTAAAAGTACCTTGCTTGGGGCGCTGTGCGGGGAGCTGCAGCCGGATCAGGGCAAGGTCTGGCTGGATCAACAGGTGCTCAAGCACATGACCGGCGCGCAACGTGCTCAGCGCCTGGCGGTGCTGCCACAATCCTCCACCCTGGACTTTGCCTTTCGTGTCGAAGAGGTGGTGGGCATGGGCCGCTTGCCTCATCAGACCGGGCGAGTGCGCGACGACGAAATCATCAACGCCGCGCTGCAGGCTGCTGATGTAGGCCACCTGAGTGGCCGCAGTTACCTGGCGTTGTCGGGTGGCGAGCGGCAGCGTGTGCACCTGGCACGGGTATTGGCGCAGTTATGGCCGGGTGAGGCAGGGCAGACGTTGCTGCTGGATGAGCCCACATCGATGCTCGACCCTCTGCACCAACACACCACCTTGCAAGCTATCCGGCATTTTGCCGACAGAGGCGCTGCGGTGCTGGTCATCCTGCATGACTTGAACCTGGCGGCGCGTTACTGCGACCGGATCCTGTTGCTGGAAAACGGCCGCCCCCACGCGCTGGATACGCCCTCTAAAATCCTGCAACCAGAGCCGCTCAAGGCTGTATTCGGTCTGGATGTATTGGTACAGCCGCATCCGGAGCGTGGGCATCCGTTGATCATTGCGCGCTGAGGCCGGTTAATTCGCGGGCAAAAAAAGACCCGGCAAGAGCCGGGTCAAATAACCGTGATTAGCCTGATGAGGAGATAATCTGAGAGTCCGAACCAATGGTCTTTCAGTTATCGGCTGATCTCGCGACCAGTTGTGATAATCATAACGATTCTCATTTGAGGGTCAACATTTGTTTTTCTGCTTCATCCATTTTTCTCAAACGCTCGTTTGTAATGCCCGTAAACACTGGGTTTGAGTGCCACTCTAGTTCTTCTGATGCACTGAGAGCGCTTCCAACTGACGGTTCAAGGCCTCCTTGCGCTCGGTAGGTATGTCGTTCCAGTGCACATCCATCAATGCCCCTTCAATGGCATACAGCAGAACCTTCGAAGCTCGAAACCCGCGCGTGCGCACGGCTCGGTACGCGTCGACCGCCCCCAGGCGACGCAAGTCGGACGCGCTGTGGATGCCCACCGCATGCAGCCACTGCGCTGACGTCTTGCCAAGGTTTTTCAGGTGTTGCAGCTCATCGTTCATCAAGCCTCCTTGCGTTGGCCGAATGGTGCGGTGGGTGTCGTGACCAGGCAGCCTGAAAATGAGTGTAGCGTTCAGTAGGAAAAGCGTGGTTCTTTGGTCAGAAAGGCCTGAAAAGATTATAAGGATGGCGCGACGGCGCTTACTCGCAGGCAGGCGCAAAGTGCCCGGCAGGCAGGGGATGTGGCAGGAACTCGGTGTGTGGGGTTACTTGGTGCGGTAGCGTAGGCGAGTACCGAAATTGACCGACATGAGTATTTCGTCAGCCGTGAGTTCGGGCGGGAAATAAGCCCCCGATATCTGCGCATGGGCCAGGCTGGCGCCTTCCAGTGAGCAGCCACGCAAGTCCAGGCCGCGCAGGTCGGCAGAGCGAAAATAGGCGTCGGTGAAGTCAATACCGGTGGCGTTCAGGTCGCGCAGGTCCAGCCCTCGAAAGTCGCCACCGCGCATGTCGATGGGGCCATTTTCAGGGCGCTCCTGGTTGAAGCCGCGGATGTCGTCCTTGTGCAGGAAGGCGTAGAGCGGGGTATCAAGAAGCTTTGGCTGATTCATGATCGCGACTCTGGTTGGCGTTATAGAGCCATTATAGTGCCACTATCGCTGGGTCGCGCGCCGAAGACGACGACGCGACCAAGAAATATTTCTTACAGGCCCGGCAGGTGTTGACGGATATGCCCGACCAACGCGTCGAGCGTCCCGCTTTCATTGGTCTCCACACGCTTGCTGAGCAGCAGCTCCTCGGCAGTCAGCGGGTCACGACTGGCTTGTTGTTCTTCGATAACGGCCAGTGTGGCGTCAGACGGATCGTTTTTATCCGCCTGGCGTTGTGCCAGCCAACTGGTGATAACGGCTTGCGGGGCGTTGCAGTCGAGGATCAGGAACGGCGCGCCAGTGGCTTCGGCAACCTGGGCGGCAGCCTCACGCTGTGCGCGTTTCAGGAAAGTGGCATCCAGCACCACCGGGTAACCGGCGCGCAGCACGGTGTCGGCAATCTCGTTCAGGCGTGCGTAGGTGGCAGCGCTGGCGTCCTGATTGTAGATACCGGCCTGCAGGGTGTTCTCTACCTGTTGTTCGCCAAACAGGCGCTTGCGCTCTACATCCGAACGCAGGCGTACCGCGCCCAGGGCTTCGACCAGGCGCATGGCCACGTGGCTCTTGCCCACGGCTGAAACGCCATGGGTGATTGCCAGGAAGCGCGAAGGGATAGTGCTGTAGCTTTCCGCCAGGTTGGCGTAGTTGCGGTACTGGCGCAGGGTGGTAGCGCGTTGCACCGGGTTGGCTTCGCTCGGCATGCTGAACAGCGCAACCTTGGCGCGTACCAATGCACGGTAGGCTTTATAGAAGTTCAGAAGCTCCAGGCCCTGGTAGTCGCCGGTCAGCTCCAAATACTGGCTTATGAAGCGCCGTGCCAGGCATTTCAGGCCACGATCTTCCAGGTCCATCGCCAAAAAAGCGGTGTCGGCGTACACGTCGGTAAAGCGGAAAGGCTCGTTGAACTCGATGCAGTCGAAGATCACCACGCGGCCATCGATCAGCGTGGCGTTGCCCAGGTGAATGTCGCCGTGGCATTCGCGGGTATAGCCATCGAGCTTGCGCTGCGCAAGCAAAGGCTTGAGGCGTTCGAAGCTGCTTTCAGCCCAGGCTTGCAGAGCCTCCAGCTGAGTCAGGTCGGCCTTGTCGCTGAGGAACGGGCGGATCTGGTCAAAGTTCTGGCGTACCGGAGCCATCACCTCTTCCGGCGTGCCGGCGGGGTGATCTTGCGGGACTTTGGGGGCGCTGAGGTGGAATTGCGCAATCTGCTTGGCCATCTCATCGATGTGCGCGCTGGTCAGTTCGCCGTTGGCTTGCAGGGTGCTGAGCATCTGGCTTTGCGGGAACTGGCGCATTTTCAGCGCGTACTCGATGGCTGGGCCGTCGCCACCCAGTTGCGGCGCCTCGGCAGCGCCGGTAATCGGCAACACTTCAAGATACAAATCTTCGGTCAGGCGCTGGTTGAGGCGCAGTTCCTCGCGGCAGAAATGCCCGCGGTCGTCCAGATTGGTGAAGTCCAGGAAGCCGAAGTTCATCGGTTTCTTCAGCTTATATGCATAGGGGCCCGTCAGTATCACCCAGGAAATATGGGTCTCGATGACTTGAAACGCGTCAACCGGATGAGGGTACAAGGCCGGGTTTTGCAGGGCAGCGATCAGGGTCTGGCTCACGGGCGATCCTTCAAAGTCGGGGGAAAATCATGGGGGGCATTATGGCTGCTGATGCCAGTCGTGCAAACCGCTGTCCGGCTCATGTTGATCATCAATAAAGTGCGTATAATCCGCCGCCATGACTCGAACCCGATCTCCCCGTTCCCGTAAAAAACCTCCTTCCCGCGGCCCGCGCCCTTGGCTGGGCTGGGTGATCAAGCTTGGCCTTGTGGGCCTTGTGGCGGTCGCCGGCCTTGCGGTGTACCTCGATGCCGTGGTGCAGGAAAAATTCTCCGGCAAGCGCTGGACGATTCCGGCCAAGGTGTATGCACGCCCGCTGGAGCTGTTCTCTGGTCAGAAGCTGAGCAAGGAAGACTTCCTTACCGAGCTCGATGCGCTGGGCTACCGCCGCGAACCCGTGAGCAATGGCCCTGGCGCTGCGGCGGTCAGCGGTAATACCGTCGACCTGAACACCCGTGGCTTCCAGTTCTACGAAGGCCTGGAAAAAGCCCAGCCGGTGCGCGTGCGTTTCTCTGGCGATTATGTGGCTGAGCTGTCCTCGCTCAATGGCTCCAAGCTGCCGGTGGTGCGTCTCGAACCGTTGCTGATCGGCGGTATTTACCCGAAGAACCTTGAAGATCGCATCCTGATCAAGCTCGATCAGGTACCGTCGTATCTGCTGGAAACCCTGGTCGCTGTCGAAGACCGCGATTTCTATAGCCACTGGGGTGTTTCTCCGAAGTCGATTGCCCGCGCTATCTGGGTCAACACTTCCGGCGGCAAGATGACTCAGGGCGGCAGTACGCTGACGCAGCAACTGGTCAAGAACTTCTACCTGACCAACGAGCGCAGCCTGACCCGTAAACTCACCGAAGCCATGATGGCGATGTTGCTGGAGCTGCATTACAGCAAGCAGGAAATCCTCGAGGCTTACCTCAACGAGGTATTCGTCGGTCAGGATGGCCAGCGCGCCGTGCACGGTTTCGGCCTGGCCAGCCAGTTCTTCTTCGGGCAGCCGCTGTCCGAATTGAAATTGCATCAGGTCGCGTTGCTGGTGGGGATGGTCAAGGGGCCGTCCTATTACAACCCGCGCCGCAACCCGGAGCGTGCGCTTGAACGTCGCAACCTGGTGCTCGATGTACTGGAGCAGCAGGGTGTGGCCACCGCTGAACAAGTGGCCGCTGCCAAGAAAATGCCACTGGGTGTGACAACCCGCGGCAAGCTGGCGGATAGCTCATTCCCTGGCTTTATCGACCTGGTCAAGCGCCAACTGCGCGAAGACTACCGCGACGAAGACTTGACCGAAGAGGGGCTGCGGATCTTCACCAGCTTCGACCCCATCCTGCAGATGAAGGCCGAAGCATCGGTCAACGACACCTTCAAGCGCCTGACTGGCCGTAAAGGCTCGGATGAAGTCGAAGCCGCCATGGTCGTGACCAACCCGGAAACCGGCGAGGTCCAGGCCATGATCGGCAGCCGCCAGGCCAGTTTTGCAGGCTTCAACCGCGCACTGGATGCCGTGCGGCCGATTGGCTCGCTGGTCAAGCCCGCGGTCTATCTCACGGCACTGGAAAAACCCAGCAAGTACACGCTGACCAGTTGGCTGTCCGATGACCCGCTGTCGATCAAAGGCGCGGATGGCCAGGTATGGACGCCCAAGAACTTCGACCGCCGCTCTCATGGCACGGTGTTCCTGTATCAAGGATTGGCGCATTCCTACAACATCTCGACCTCGCGCCTGGGGCTTGAAGTCGGTGTGCCGAATGTGCTGAAGACCCTGGCGCGACTGGGGATCGAACGTGAGTTTCCGGCGTTCCCGTCCATGCTTCTGGGCGCTGCGGCCATGACGCCGATGGAAGTGACCACCATGTACCAGACCCTGGCCAATGGTGGCTTCAATACGCCGATGCGCGGTATTCGCAGTGTGCTGACCGCCGATGGCGAACCGCTCAAGCGCTACCCGTTCCAGATTCAGCAGCGCTTCGACGCCGGCTCCATCTACCTGATCCAGAATGCCATGCAGCGCGTGATGCGCGAGGGTACGGGGCGTTCGGTCTACAGCGTGCTGCCGTCGAACCTGACCCTGGCGGGCAAGACCGGTACCAGTAACGACTCCCGCGACAGCTGGTTCGCAGGTTTCGGCCAGGATGTATTGGCCGTGGTATGGCTGGGGCGCGACGACAATGGCAAGACGCCGTTCACCGGTGCCACCGGCGCGCTGCAGGTATGGACCAGTTTCATGCGCAAGGCTGACCCGTTGCCGCTCAACATGCCGCAGCCGGACAATATCGTGCAGGCCTGGATTGATCCGCACACCGGCCAAGGCTCCGATGCCAACTGTCCGGGCGCGGTGCAGATGCCGTATATTCGCGGCAGCGAACCACCACCCGGCGCCGCGTGCAGTGGCAGTGCCCCTGCTGACGCGGATTCGGTGATGGATTGGGTCAAGGGCTGGATGAATTAAGCAAAGAGGGTTTCAAGTGAACAAGTTGTGGATTCCAGCAATTACGGCTCTGGCTTTGCTCGGCGGTTGCTCCAGCGTGCAGCGCGGCTCTATCCCTGTGGTGGACTCAAGCACGTCCGTCTCCAATAACGACCGCATTTCGGCCAATGGTGGCTTCCGTCAGACCGTGGTCAAACGGCCTGCCCAAGCTGCAACCCAGGCAATTCCCCAGGATTCCGGCGTCGTGGTGATGGTGCCCGGCAGTGGGGCTGCAACCTCGGCGCCTATCAGTGCCGAGCCATGGACCCCAGGCCCGAGCACTTCCGGGCCGGTGAACTCCACGCCGATTCAAACCGCGCCGGTCAACCAGGGCACCTACAACATGCCTTCGACGCCGAGCGGTATTCCGTCATCGTCCAGTGCGGGCGGGTTGTCGGCTGACGAACAACTCGATGGCCCGGTGCTGGCGTTGCTCACAACCGCACAGCAGCAGCAGGCGGGTGGCGATTTGAATGGCGCCTCGTCGAGCCTTGAACGTGCCCAGCGCGTGGCGCCGCGTGAGCCACAAGTGCTCTATCGCCTGGCCCAGGTGCGCATGGCCCAGGGCGATGCGCCCCAGGCGGAGCAATTCGCTCGCCGTGGCCTGAGCCTGGCCAATGGGCGCCCAGACCTGCAAGCCAGCCTGTGGGCCTTGATCGGGGATGCGCGTGCCGCCCAGGGCGATGCAGCGGGTGCTGCGCAGGCACGGCAAAAAGCCAAGGTCAGCCTCTGATGGATGCGCGTTTTCCCGCGATTGCCGAGCAGTTATTGCTGATCGAGCGCGAACTGCGCGTTCAGGGCTGGTGGGATGAAGTCTCCCCCAGTGCTGAAGCGCTCAGCAGTGTCGAGCCCTTTTCCGTCGATACCCTGGACTTCCACCAGTGGCTGCAGTGGATCTTCCTTGCGCGTATGAAGCAGATCCTGGAACAGGACCTGCCCTTGCCGAATGCGTCGGGGATCCTGGAAATGGCCGAGATGGTCTACGCCGACCGGCCGCGGGAGAGCCTCGGCTTGCGTAACGCGCTGAAAAAGTTCGATCAATTGATCGTCGACGCTCGTTAATTGCCTGACTGCCGGTTTTTCCGGCAGTCTTGCGCACATTTCTACCGCTTGACGACATTCAGGCGAGTTTTATCCCTCCTCAAAGCCCTTTCTTCTGCGTTCTCATGCGCTTAGTAGGAAAAAAGCGCAATTATTGCTTGACTTGAAGGGCGTGAAACAGAAGAATCCAAAGTCCGCTGTATCGGGACTGCCAGAAGCAGGCCCGCTCAGCAGATCATGAGGCGCACATCCGCGCCGACCTGTAACACCCGCAACGCGTTACCTCGCGCTGGGTGGGAAAAGCCCGCAACACTTGGGACGATCCCAATACTTGCTCAGTCAGTGCTGACGTAGTCGGCGACCACCGTCGCTCATGCTCTGTTGAGAAGTAAACCTATTAAGACCCGTCGGTTTTTTAACGGACGGTATTCTGGCGTTTTAGAGGTGAACAACGTGGAGCTTTTATCTGGCGGTGAGATGCTCGTCCGCTTTTTGCGTGACGAAGGCGTCGACTATATCTACGGGTACCCAGGTGGTGCTCTGCTGCATGTCTACGACGCACTGTTCAAGGAACCGGCTGTTACCCACATCCTGGTTCGCCACGAACAGGCCGCGACCCATATGGCTGACGGTTACGCCCGTGCCACCGGTAAAGCCGGCGTGGTACTGGTAACATCCGGCCCAGGCGCAACCAATGCCATTACCGGCATCGCGACTGCCTATATGGACTCCATCCCGATGGTGATCATCTCTGGCCAGGTGCCTAGCACCATGGTCGGCACCGACGCTTTCCAGGAAACCGACATGATCGGTATTTCCCGCCCGATCGTGAAACACAGCTTCATGATCAAGCACGCGTCGGAAATCCCGGAAGTCATGAAAAAGGCGTTCTACCTCGCACAGTCCGGTCGCCCGGGCCCTGTGGTGGTCGATATCCCGAAAGACATGACCAACCCGGCCGAAAAATTCGAGTACGTTTTTCCCAAGAAAGCCAAGCTGCGTTCCTACAGCCCAGCCGTGCGTGGGCACTCGGGGCAAATCCGCAAGGCGGCAGAAATGCTCCTGGCGGCCAAGCGTCCTGTGCTGTACTCCGGCGGTGGCGTGATTCTGGGCGGCGGTTCCGCGCCACTCACCGAACTGGCCAAGCTGCTCAACCTGCCGGTGACCAACACCCTGATGGGCCTCGGCGCATTCCCGGGTTCGGACCGTCAGTTTGTCGGCATGCTCGGCATGCACGGCAGCTACACCGCCAACCTCACCATGCACCACGCCGATGTGATCCTCGCCGTGGGCGCGCGGTTCGATGACCGAGTGATCAACGGCGCGAGCAAATTCTGCCCGAATGCCAAGATCATCCACATCGACATCGACCCGGCGTCCATCTCCAAGACCATCAAGGCCGATGTGCCAATCGTGGGGCCTGTAGAAAGTGTACTGACCGAAATGGTCGCTGCACTCAAGGACATCGGCGAAACGCCGAACAAGGAGTCCGTTGCCAGCTGGTGGAAGCAGATCGACGAATGGCGCGGTGATCGCGGCCTGTTCCCTTATGACAAGGGCGACGGCAGCATCATCAAGCCACAAACCGTGATCGAAACCCTGTGCGAAGTGACCAAGGGCGACGCCTTTGTGACCTCCGACGTGGGCCAGCACCAGATGTTCGCGGCGCAGTACTACAAGTTCGACAAGCCTAACCGCTGGATCAACTCCGGTGGCCTGGGCACGATGGGCTTTGGTTTCCCTGCGGCCATGGGGGTGAAACTGAGCTTCCCGGATGCCGACGTTGCCTGCGTCACCGGCGAAGGCAGCATCCAGATGAACATCCAGGAACTGTCGACGTGCCTGCAATACGGTCTTCCGGTGAAGATCGTCTGCTTGAACAACGGCGTGCTCGGCATGGTTCGTCAATGGCAGGACATGAGCTACGGTAGCCGTCACTCCCATTCCTACATGGAATCGTTGCCGGACTTCATCAAGTTGGTTGAAGCCTATGGCCACGTCGGCATTCGCATCACTGACTTGAAAGATCTGAAGCCGAAGATGGAAGAAGCGTTTGCCATGAAGGACCGTCTGGTGTTCATCGATATTCAGGTCGATACCAGCGAGCACGTCTATCCGATGCAAATCAAAGACGGCTCTATGCGCGACATGTGGCTGAACAAGACGGAGCGTACTTAATCATGCGGCATATTATCTCCCTGCTTCTGGAGAACGAACCCGGCGCCTTGTCCCGTGTTGTCGGCCTGTTTTCGCAACGCAACTACAACATTGAAAGCCTGACCGTGGCCCCGACTGAAGACCCGACCCTGTCGCGCCTGACGTTGACTACTGTGGGCCACGATGAGGTGATCGAGCAGATCACCAAGAACCTCAACAAGCTGATCGAAGTGGTCAAGCTGGTCGACCTGTCGGAAAGCGCCCACATCGAGCGCGAACTGATGCTGGTCAAGGTCAAGGCCACGGGTGCCCAACGTGCCGAGATCAAGCGCACTACCGATATTTATCGCGGGCAGATCGTCGATGTGAGCGCCAGCGTTTATACCGTTCAACTGACCGGTACAAGCGACAAGCTGGACAGCTTCATCCAGTCGATCGGGACGGCCTCGATTCTGGAAACCGTACGCAGTGGTGTCACCGGGATTGCCCGTGGCGACAAAGTACTCAGCATCTAACCCAAATTAGCGAATGGCCTCACGGCCTGGATATATAGAGGAACCTCATGAAAGTTTATTACGATAAAGATTGTGACCTGTCGATCATCCAGGGCAAGAAAGTCGCCATCATCGGCTACGGTTCCCAGGGCCACGCTCAAGCGTGCAACCTGAAAGACTCCGGCGTTGACGTCACCGTTGGCCTGCGCAAAGGTTCGGCCACCGTAGCCAAGGCTGAAGCCCATGGCCTGAAAGTGACCGACGTTGCTTCTGCTGTGGCGGCTGCCGACCTGGTCATGATTCTGACCCCGGACGAGTTCCAGTCCTCGCTGTACAAGAACGAAATCGAGCCGAACATCAAGAAGGGCGCTACCCTGGCCTTCTCCCACGGCTTCGCGATTCACTACAACCAGGTTGTACCGCGTGCTGACCTCGACGTGATCATGATCGCGCCGAAAGCACCGGGCCACACCGTGCGTTCCGAGTTCGTCAAAGGCGGCGGTATCCCTGACCTGATCGCGATCTACCAGGATGCGTCGGGCAATGCCAAGAACGTTGCACTGTCCTACGCTGCTGGCGTGGGTGGCGGTCGTACCGGCATCATCGAAACCACGTTCAAGGACGAGACCGAAACCGACCTGTTCGGTGAGCAAGCCGTTCTGTGCGGCGGCACCGTTGAGCTGGTAAAAGCTGGTTTCGAAACCCTGGTTGAAGCTGGCTACGCGCCGGAAATGGCCTACTTCGAATGCCTGCACGAACTCAAGCTGATCGTTGACCTCATGTACGAAGGCGGTATCGCCAACATGAACTACTCGATCTCCAACAACGCCGAGTACGGCGAGTACGTGACCGGCCCTGAAGTGATCAACGCCGAGTCCCGCCAGGCCATGCGCAACGCCCTGAAACGTATTCAGGACGGCGAATACGCCAAAATGTTCATCAGCGAAGGCGCTACCGGCTACCCTTCGATGACCGCCAAGCGTCGTAACAACGCCGCTCACGGTATCGAAGTCATCGGCGAGCAACTGCGCTCCATGATGCCGTGGATCGGTGCCAACAAGATCGTCGACAAAGCCAAGAACTAAGTCGTACGCATCAAGGGAAAACGCGGCTTAGGCCGCGTTTTTTCGTTTGAGGGGTTGGTTCTGGTATAAAGCTGCATCGTTTGCAGGCGAACACTCGCTGCAAGTATCTGTCGAATTTTTTCACACCGTTGCAAGGTAAAGTCCATGAGCGAACGTCCCGAAGAGCCAAACCAGGCTTCCGACGCCGAAAGCATGCTGCCGATCGATGAACATGTCGAAGAAGGGCATGACGCCGAAGGCCGCAAGGTCCGGCATCGTGGCATCTATCTGCTGCCCAACCTGTTCACCACGGCGAACCTGTTCGCCGGCTTCTACTCCATCATCAACTCCATGAGTGCCCAGAGCGCGCTGGCGGCGGGTGATGCGGCGAGTGCCAGCAAATACTTTGGCTTTGCTGCTATCGCAATCTTCGTGGCCATGGTGCTCGACGGTCTGGACGGGCGCGTGGCGCGCATGACCAATACCCAAAGTGCCTTCGGCGCCGAGTACGACTCGCTGTCGGACATGGTCGCCTTCGGTGTTGCCCCCGCATTGCTGGCATTTGCCTGGGCATTGGGTGACATGGGCAAGGTCGGCTGGATGGTTGCCTTCATCTATGTCGCGGGCGCCGCCTTGCGCCTGGCGCGCTTCAACACGCAGGTGGGGACTGCCGACAAGCGCTACTTCATCGGCCTTGCCAGCCCGGCAGCGGCGGGTGTTGTCGCGGGGATTGTCTGGGCGTTCAGTGACTACGGGATTCAGGGATCGAAGATGTCGTTCCTGGTTGCCCTGATGGTGGCAGCGGCCGGCATGCTGATGGTCAGCAACATCAAGTACAACAGCTTCAAGGAATTTGACCTCAAAGGGCGCGTGCCTTTCGTGGCCATCCTTGTGGTGGTGCTGGTGTTCGCGGTCGTGTTCAGTGATCCACCGCGTATCCTGCTGCTGGCGTTCCTGGCCTACGCGGCTTCTGGCCCGATTCAGTACTTGTTGCGTCTGCGTCGGGACAAAACATTGTCTTAATGTAATTTCCCCCATACTCCGCAGTCTATTGGTGCATCAGTTCTCCAACGCTGCGGAGTTACCATGTTAATCAAATTGCCCAAAGCGTCCGATTGCCACGAATCGGATGTCACGCCTGAATCCTTCTATCTCTCTCGCCGCAGCCTGCTCGGTGGTGCGCTTGCCGGTATTGCCGCCAGCAGCTTGCCGCGTTGGGCCAGTGCGAGCGATGCTTCGCGGTATGCCGACGTCGAGCCGGGCAGGGCGCCTGACTGGTTTGCGGAAAAACTTCCGAATACGAAGTGGCAGGCCGTGACGGTCAAGGATGAGGCCATCACGCCATTCAAGGATGCAACTCACTACAACAACTTCTATGAGTTCGGGACAGGCAAGGGCGACCCGGCAACGAATGCGGGCTCGCTCAAGACGCAGCCCTGGAGTGTGGTGATTGATGGTGAAGTCACAAAACCTGGGCGCTATGCCCTGGAGGACTTCATGAAACCCTATGCGCTGGAAGAGCGCATCTACCGTCTGCGTTGCGTCGAGGCATGGTCCATGGTGATTCCGTGGATAGGCTTTCCCATCTCGGCGTTGCTCAAGCAGGTCGAGCCAACCTCCAAAGCCAAGTACATCCGTTTTGAAACCCTCCAGGATCCCAAGAGCATGCCTGGGCAACGCTCAAGTTTCGGCTTGATCGACTGGCCTTATGTGGAAGGGCTGCGCCTGGATGAGGCGATGAATCCGTTGGCGATCCTCGCTGTCGGCATGTACGGACGGGAGTTGCCTAACCAGAACGGCGCACCGTTGCGCTTGGTGGTGCCGTGGAAGTATGGCTTCAAGAGTGTGAAGTCCATCGTACGTATCAGTCTGGTCAGTGAGCAGCCGAAAACGACTTGGCAGAGTATTGCTGCCGATGAGTATGGGTTTTATGCGAATGTGAATCCTACGGTCGATCACCCGCGCTGGACCCAGGCGCGGGAGCGCCGTCTGCCGAGCGGCCTGTTCAGTCCGAATGTGCGCGAGACGCAGATGTTCAATGGCTATTCGGATGAGGTCGCTTCTTTATATACAGGCCTCGATCTGCGGAAGAACTACTGATGCGCTATCCCATCTGGCGCATCGGCGTGTTTGTAGCCGCAGCAGTGTGGCCATTGCTCTGGCTGTATGAAGCGTGGAGTTCTGCGCTGGGGCCTGATCCAGGCAAGGTGCTCGTTGATCGCCTGGGTTTGGGGACGCTCATTTTATTGCTGATCACGCTTGCTATGACGCCGCTGCAGAAATTGAGCGGTTGGGCGGGGTGGATAGCGGTGCGGCGACAGTTGGGGCTGTGGTGCTTTGCTTATGTTGTGCTGCACCTGGCGGCCTATTGTGTGTTTGTCTTGGGGCTGGATTGGTCGCAGCTCGGCGTAGAGTTGAGCAAGCGGCCCTACATCATTGTGGGGGCGCTGGGGTTTGTTGCTCTCCTTATCTTGGCCGTCACGTCGAACCGCTATAGCCAGCGTCGGTTGGGGAGTCGATGGAAGAAGCTGCATCGTCTGGTCTATGTGATTCTTGGGCTCGGTTTGCTGCACATGCTATGGATAGTGCGGGCGGACCTGAAGGAGTGGGCCATCTACGCGTCTATAGGTGCGCTACTTCTGTTGATGCGGGTGCCGCCGGTAATGCGTCGAATCCCCCGCCTTATTGCTAAAAAAGCGCCTTCTGCCACAAAAGCGTAATTAAGCCTTGACGGCAGATTCTGGACGCCTATAATTCGCCCCACTTCCGGCGCAGTCGAAACGTAAAACTCCTTGGTAAACAATGAGTTACGCAGTTCTCGACAGCAAGTTGCTTCAGTTCAGCGAAGCCAAAATGAAGTTGAAAAAGAGGTGTTGACAGCAGCGTGTAACGCTGTAGAATTCGCCTCCCGCTTACGAGAGATCGCAAGCGC
>NZ_JBWKRA010000009.1:0-4365 GCF_059419065.1 Pseudomonas sp. GW821-FHT07B01
GCCTGCGATAGCGGTGGTGAACCCAGCGCCGCTATCGCAGGCAAGCCAGCTCCCACACAAGCGACCGTTACGACAGATACGCCCCGCCACCTCACGCCTGTACTCCGGCGACAAGCGCCCGTACAATCCCAAGTCATTTCAAGTCCAAGCAACCGACAACGGCCTACCATGCGTACCAGTCAATATTTGCTCGCCACACAGAAAGAAACGCCTTCCGACGCGGTTGTAATCAGCCATCAGTTGATGCTGCGCGCCGGTATGATCCGCAAACTGGCCTCGGGCCTGTACACCTGGTTGCCCATGGGCTTGAAGGTGATGCGCAAGGTCGAAGCCATCGTTCGCGAAGAAATGAACGCTGCCGGCTCTCTGGAAGTGTTGATGCCGAGCACCCAACCGGCTGAGTTGTGGCAGGAATCCGGGCGCTGGGAAGAGTACGGCCCTGAGTTGCTGCGCTTCAAAGACCGTCATGGCCGCGATTTCTGCGCCGGCCCGACCCACGAAGAAGTCATCACCGACCTGATGCGCAACGAGTTGAGCAGCTATAAGCAGTTGCCGCTCAACCTGTATCAGATCCAGACCAAGTTCCGTGATGAGATCCGCCCACGCTTCGGCTTGATGCGTGGCCGCGAATTCATCATGAAGGACGCCTATTCGTTCCACGCAGACCAGGCTTCCCTGCAAGCGACCTACGACCGCATGCACCAGGCCTACTGCAACGTGTTCACGCGCCTGGGCCTGAAATTCCGCCCGGTTGAAGCGGACAACGGCTCCATCGGCGGTGCCGGCTCCCACGAATTCCACGTGCTGGCCGAGTCTGGCGAAGACGATATCGTGTTCAGCAACGGTTCCGACTACGCGGCGAACATCGAGAAGGCCGAAGCCATACCACGTGAAACCTCGCGCCCTGCTCCCACCGAGGAGCTGCGCCTGGTCGACACGCCAGACACCAAGACCATCGCGGCCCTGGTGGAGAAATTCAATCTGCCGATTGAAAAGACCATCAAGACCCTGATCGTGCGCGCCGAAGAAGAAGGCAAACTGATCGCCCTGGTGATCCGTGGCGACCACGAGCTCAACGAAATCAAGGCTGCCCAGCAACCTGGCGTGGCCAGCCCGCTGGTCATGGCCACCGATGCCGAACTGCGCGACGCCATTGGCGCCGGTGCCGGCTCCCTGGGCCCGCTGAACCTGCCGCTGCCGATCATCATCGACCGTTCGGTCGAGCTGATGAGCGACTTCGGTATCGGCGCGAACATCGACGACAAGCACTACTTCGGCGTGAACTGGGAGCGTGACCTGCCGGTTCCGACCGTGGCCGACCTGCGCAACGTCGTGGCCGGCGACCCGAGCCCGGATGGCAAGGGCACCCTGGAGATCAAGCGCGGCATCGAAGTCGGGCACATCTTCCAGCTGGGCAACAAGTACAGCAAGGCGATGAAGTGCGAAGTACTGGGTGAGAACGGCAAGCCGATCACCCTGGACATGGGCTGCTACGGCATTGGCGTATCCCGCGTGGTTGCCGCTGCCATCGAGCAGAACAACGACGAGAAAGGCATCATCTGGAGTGACGCGCTGGCGCCGTTCCAGGTGGCCCTGGTGCCATTGCGCTATGAAACCGAGCAAGTACGCGAAGCCACCGACAAACTGTACGCGGAACTCACCGCTGCCGGTTTCGAAGTGCTGCTCGATGATCGGGACAAGAAAACCAGCCCGGGCATCAAGTTCGCCGACATGGAACTGATTGGCATCCCGCACCGGATCGTGGTCAGTGACCGCGGCCTGGCGGATGGCAATCTGGAATACAAGAGCCGGACCGAAGCCGAAGCCCAACCGTTGCCGGTGGCTGACGTGCTGTCTTTCCTCCAGGCGCGTATTCGTCGCTGAAAACCAGATCAAGAGAAGTCATGTTCAAGCGAAACACCAGAGCCCTGGGGGGCGCCGCCTTGTGCGGCGCCCTGCTGGTCAGCGGCTGCGCCAATCAGATGTCGCAACGCAGTGAACACGAGGAGCGGGTCGAGCGTAAGTTGCTCGACCACAGTCTGCAGATCGATGTAGGCGAACCCAAAGTGCTGGAGCTGCCGCAACGCCGGGTTCGCATTCATGAGCAGAAGACCTTCGAGGTCACCGAATTCGAAGTCACCCGTCGTTACGACCGCTACACGCCCTACCAGCCCTGGCGCAAACTCTATGAGATGCCCTTGGGTGCCGTGGCGCTGGTGGCGGGCGTGGGTGCCAACGTGGCGAATATCTTCGCCCTCGGCAACCTGCCCACGAGTGTGACCCATGACTGGTTGAGCTATGGCGTGGACGGCATCAACCCGTTCATGAACGTGCAATCCCACGGCCGTGCGCAACAGAACCTGGCGGCTATCGATGAAGTCCAGCGTGACAAGCGCCTGGAGTATTCGAGCCTGCCCTGGAGCGAGCGCCCGGTGCAAGTCACCGCCGGCAAGCAGACCCACGAGCTGACCACCGACCGTAACGGGATACTACGCCTTAACCTGTTGGACAGCCCCTTTGCCGAGCAGGACCTGAACCGCGTCACCACGCTGAAAATCACTGTGGCGGATGGCCAGGACGACGTGCATACCGACTCGACCCTGGCGGTCAGCAACACGCTGCGCAGCAAGCTGCTCGAAGCCCATGCCCTGATCTATGACGACCTGGAAGATGACGAAGTGAACCAGTGGGTACACCGGGTCAAACGCCTGTCGGAGCTGGGCCTGGAAGAAGAAGCCAGCGAGCTGGAACAAAGCCTGATTGAACTGACGCGCAACGATCCGGAGTTGCAGCAGGAGTTTGTGCAGGCGTTGACCAAGGATGGGGGGCGTTTGGTGGCGGATCCCGGCGCACGCTGATCGCTCAATACCTGTGAAGATCAAACTGTGGGAGCTGGCTTGCCTGCGATAGCGGTGTATCAGTTAAAGCATTCGTGACTGACACACGGCTATCGCAAGCAAGCCAGCTCCCACATTTATTTCGGGTTTTTACCAGGAAAACTCGAGCTGTTCGTTGCCGCCGCTCAGGTCCAGCAACCGTACGCCTATCCCCAACAACCGCACCGGCTTGCCCCCGCGATTGAACGCCTGGGTCATCAACTGTTCATAACTCTCCAGATCCCGCCCTGCCCCCGCCTGCTCCAGCGTCGTCTGGGTAAAGTCATGAAACTTCACTTTCACGAACGGCTTGCCCGCCCGATAGCTACTGTCGATACGCGCCATGCGCCCGGCCAGGGTCTCCATCAACTCCGGCAGTTTCGCCAGGCAGCTTGAAAGATCCGGCAAGTCCACATCGTAGGTGTTTTCCACGCTAATCGATTGCCGACGGCTGTCGTTTTGCACCACACGGTCATCAATTCCACGGGCCAGGCTCCAGAGGCGCTCGCCAAAACTGCCGAATTCGCGCACCAGCGCCAGTTTGTTCCAGTCGCGCAATTGCAGGCAGTCTTCGATGCCCAGGCGCGCCAGTTTGTCAGCAGTGACCTTGCCCACGCCATGCAGCTTGCTGACACGCAACTGCGAGACAAAGTCTTCGACCTGATCCGGCGTGATCACGAACAGGCCATTGGGCTTTTTCCAGTCGCTGGCGATCTTGGCCAAAAACTTGTTGGGCGCCACGCCGGCCGACACGGTGATATGCAACTGGTTAGAAACCCGGCGCCGAATGTCCTGAGCAATACGCGTGGCGCTGCCGCCAAAATGCGGGCTGTCAGACACATCAAGGTAAGCCTCATCCAGCGACAACGGCTCGATCAAGTCGGTGTAGTCGCGGAAAATCAGCTGAATTTCTTTCGATGCTTCTTTATAGGCGTCCATGCGCGGCTTAACGATGGTCAAGTCCGGGCACAGCTTCAGGGCGTGACGTGACGACATCGCCGAACGTACCCCATACGCCCGCGCCTCATAATTGCATGTGGCGATCACGCCGCGCCGATCTGCCGAGCCACCGACAGCCAAGGGCTTTTGCGCCAGGCTCGGGTCGTCGCGCATCTCGATGGCGGCGTAGAAGCAATCACAGTCGACGTGGATGATTTTGCGCTGCGTCATATAAACGGGGTGTTAACCAACGGGTGGCCAGTATCGCACTCACCCCTGTATATAGCACCAGTAGTTTGAATCTTCTGTCTGAGCGGTAGGAAATTTCGGAGATGAATATATTTTCTCAATCGAATCCAGCATCCCAATAGAGCTGGAAGCCTTGCCCTGTCTGGCTTCAAGCCCTCAAGAAGCCTCTCATCAAGCGCTAACCGATTGAAGCAAAAGCGCTTTTCTTCGATTCACAGGTTGACACACTCGCGTTCCTCTGTAGAATGCCGACACACAGACGCGGGATGGAGCAGTCTGGTAGCTCGTCGGGCTCATAACC
>NZ_JBWKRA010000009.1:4464-181683 GCF_059419065.1 Pseudomonas sp. GW821-FHT07B01
CCGAAGGTCGTCGGTTCAAATCCGGCTCCCGCAACCAAACATCAAAAAAGGCTACTCGAAAGAGTGGCCTTTTTTGTGCGCGCTTGTTTTCCCTTGCAGAATGCGCCCAACACCTTGATTTCAGAATAATTAGCGCTTATTTCAGCGATCGGCTCATTAACGGTTGACACCCCGCCATTGGGCTGTAGAATGCCGCCCACAGACGCGGGATGGAGCAGTCTGGTAGCTCGTCGGGCTCATAACCCGAAGGTCGTCGGTTCAAATCCGGCTCCCGCAACCAAACATCAAAAAAGGCTACTCGAAAGAGTGGCCTTTTTTGTATCTGGCGAAAAAGTTCTTCTGAAACAATGACATGGCATCTTTCATGAAACCGTAGACGGTTTGCAGAGTCCATCTCATTGCACGCTATGCTCAATGCTCAAGCGCTACCCCTCTACGACCAATGGCCGCAGTCGCCGCGCCCGGTGATCCGCGTTAATATTTGTAATTATTTTGTCCATAGGGATTGGTAACTTGGCTGGATACCTCCATCCTGTCGCGCACAATCCACGAGGTGATTGATGCGCGCCAACTCGTCTGAACCACAAGACACCGTCACAGCAGAACAACCGATCACTCCCACCCGTTTGCGGTGGCTGGACCTGTTGAGCAAGTATCGCCAGCCCATCGGCCTGGCCGTGACGCTCCTGCTGTTTGCAATCGCCCTGATCGCCTGCCGGCACTTGCTGCTGGAGCTGGACCTCTACGCCCTGCACGATTCGATCCTGGAAGTGCCCAAGCCTGCCCTGTTGGGGGCCTTTGCGGCGGCGGTCGCCGGTTTTGTGATCCTGCTCGGCTATGAATTCTCCGGTGCGCGTTATGCCGGCGTGCAATTGCCCGCCAAGACCCTGGCCCTGGGTGGTTTCACCGCCTTTGCTATCGGCAACGCCATTGGCTTGTCGATGCTCTCGGGTGGTTCGGTGCGTTACCGTTTATATGCACGCCATGGCATCGGTGCCTCGGAAGTGGCGCACATGACCGTGTTCGCCAGCCTGGCCCTGGGCTGTGCGCTGCCGCCGCTGGCCGCGCTGGCCACGTTGAGCAACTTGCCAGCCGCCTCCACTTACCTGCATTTATCGCAAAGCCTGCTCGGCGGCATTGCCAGCGCCGTGCTGCTGTTGTCGGCCCTGCTGTGCATCGGCATCTATCGCCGCCGCCTGCCGGAACAGCCCTACCCCGACAACCTGCTGGTCAAGGCCGGGCGCCGCACCCTGCGCCTGCCTGGCCGACGCCTGACTTTCCTGCAACTGATCATCACCGCACTGGACGTCGCCGCAGCCGCTACCGTGCTGTATCTGCTGTTGCCCGAAGCGCCGCCCTTCGGCCCGTTCCTGTTGGTGTACCTGCTGGCCCTGGCCGCCGGTGTGCTCAGCCATGTGCCGGGCGGCGTGGGGGTATTCGAAGCGATCCTGCTGGCGGCCTTTGCCGACAAACTCGGTGCCGCGCCCCTGGCAGCTGCCTTGCTGCTGTACCGCATGATCTACGTGGTGCTGCCACTGTTGATCGCCTGTGTATTCCTGCTGGTCAACGAGGCCCAGCGTCTGTTCCAGACCCAGCAAAGCCTGCGGGTAGCGTCGGGGCTGGCAGCGCCAGTATTGGCCGTCCTGGTTTTTTTGTCCGGCGTGGTCCTGCTGTTTTCCGGCGCCACGCCAGAGATCGACTCACGCCTGGAAAACATCGGCTTCCTGATTCCCCATCGTCTGATTGACGCGTCGCACTTCGGTGCCAGCCTGATCGGTGTGTTGTGCCTGTTGCTCGCCCAGGGCCTGCGCCGGCGGTTGTCGGCCGCCTGGATGCTGACCATGGTGTTGCTGCTGGTTGGCGCCCTGCTCTCGCTGCTTAAAGGCTTCGACTGGGAAGAAGCCAGCCTGATGACCATGACCGCAGTGCTGCTGGCCATCTTCCGCCGCTCGTTCTACCGCGCCAGTCGCCTGACCGAGTTGCCGTTTTCGCCGCTGTACCTGGTGGCCAGTGTCTGTGTGCTCGGTGCCTCGATCTGGCTGCTGCTGTTTGCCTACCAGGACGTGCCCTACAGCCACCAACTCTGGTGGCAGTTCACCCTCGACGCCAACGCCCCGCGTGGTTTGCGTTCGCTGCTCGGCGCCGCCGTGTTGCTGGTGATCGTGTCGCTGACCTGGCTGCTGCGCACGGCACGCCCGGTCATCCACCTGCCGACCCCGGAAGAACTGGAGCGCGCCAGCAAGATCCTGATGGCCTCGTCCCAACCCGACGGCGGCCTGGCGCTCACCGGCGACAAGGCGCTGCTGTTTCACCCCAACGATGAAGCCTTCCTGATGTATGCCCGTCGCGGGCGTAGCCTGGTGGCTTTGTACGACCCGATCGGCCCGACCCAACCGCGCGCCGAGATGATCTGGCAGTTCCGCGACCTGTGCGACATCCACCACGCCCGTCCGGTGTTTTACCAGGTACGCGCCGAGAACCTGCCGTATTACATGGACATCGGCCTCACCGCGATCAAACTGGGTGAAGAAGCCCGCGTCGACCTGAAACGCTTTGACCTGGAAGCCAAGGGCAAAGAAATGAAGGATTTGCGCTACACCTGGAACCGTGGCACCCGGGACGGCCTGTCCCTGGAAATCTGCGAACCGGGCAAGGCGCCGATGGATGAATTAAAAGTCATCTCCGATGCCTGGCTTACAGGTAAGAATGTGCGGGAAAAGGGCTTCTCCCTGGGCCGTTTCAGCGATGACTACCTCAAGCACTTTCGTATCGCGATCATTCGCTTCGAAGGGCGCCCGGTGGCCTTCGCCAATTTGCTCGAAACCTACAATCATGATCTGGCCAGCCTCGACCTGATGCGTGCCCACCCGGACGCGCCCAAGTTGACCATGGAGTTCATGATGGTGGGCCTGATTCAACATTATAAGAGCCACGACTACGCGCGCTTCAGCCTCGGCATGGTGCCGTTGTCGGGCTTGCAACCGCGCCGTGGCGCACCGCTGACCCAACGCCTGGGCTCGATGGTGTTCCGCCGTGGCGAGCAACTGTATAACTTCCAAGGTTTGCGCCGCTTCAAAGACAAGTTCCAGCCCGACTGGGAACCCCGTTACATGGCCGTGCCCGCAGGACTGGATCCGCTGGTGGCATTGGCCGATACCGCCGCCCTGATCGCGGGCGGCTTGACTGGATTGGTGAAACGCTGATGATTCGACGCTCGTGGCGGTATGTATTGGCTTTAGTGGTGCTGCTTGCGCTGATCGCGGCGGGTGGCTTCTGGTACTGGAACCGCCCTGCCCCGCAACCGACCCTGGAGCACTTGCCCCAGGCCGACGGTTCGGTAATGACCCGCGTGACCCCGGCCAGCAACGCAAAAGCCCGCGTGGCCGTGGCGGTGATGGCCGAAGAAACCCTGACCGACAGCCAACTGATTGCCCTGAGCCAGGGCGGTTCAGCGCAACTGGTTCAGGTGTTGCTGCCAAAAGATGACTGCGCACTGCAGGAAAAAGCCCTGCAAGGCGCCCTGGCCCAGCTGAAAGGCCCGGCAACCCTGGTCAGCGGCATCGGCCCTGGCGCCGCACTCGCCTGGCGCTGGCTGGCCACCCAGAACGATGACAAGGCCAACGCCATCTCCGTGGGCTTCGCCCTGAAACAGGAAGGCTGCAACGACCCGCTGCCGAAAACCGCCGCCCATGGCAGCTGGCTGGTGGCGTGGAACGATAACCCCGACGATGAAAGCGCCAGTTTCGTACGCGACACACCGCGCGCCACCACCAGCATCAGCGACTACGACATTCATTACCCACAGGTGCTGAATAACGAACTGCGCAAGCAACTGGTCGGTTCGGACAACGGCGGCCTGGCGATTCCGGTAGTGGAAGTACCCGCCGGCCAAGCCAAGGACACCGTGACCCTGTTCCTCTCCGGTGACGGCGGCTGGCGCGACCTGGACCGCGACGTGGCGGGCGAGATGGCCAAGATCGGCTACCCGGTGGTGGGCATCGACACCCTGCGCTACTACTGGCAGCACAAGACGCCGGAGCAAAGCGCCAAGGACCTCACCGAGCTGATGCAACACTACCGGCAAAAGTGGGGCACCAAGCGCTTCGTGCTGACCGGTTACTCGTTCGGCGCCGACGTATTGCCGGCGATCTACAACCGTATGCCAGAAAACGAACAGCAACGGGTGGACGCGATCATCCTGCTGGCCTTCGCCCGCACCGGCAGCTTTGAAATCGAAGTGGAAGGCTGGCTGGGCAACGCCGGCAAAGAAGCCGCCACCGGCCCAGAAATGGCCAAGCTGCCGCCAGAGAAAGTCGTGTGCATCTACGGCGCCGAAGAAGTCGACGAGAGTGGCTGCACCGACAAGACCGCCGTGGGCGAAGCCATGAAGCTGCCGGGCGGGCATCACTTCGATGAGAACTACCCGGCGCTGGCCAAGCGCTTGGTGGATATTATCGTCAAGCATCAGGCCAAAGCCGAATAACCCCAGCTTAACCTAAGACCCAATGTGGGAACGGGCTTGCCCGCGATAGCGGTGGCTCAGTCACAGTAGCGTTGACTGACACTCCGTCATCGCGGGCAAGCCCGCTCCCACAGTGGTACGTGGTGTTGATGAAAACTAGCGCGGTTCGATGTGCGCAATCATCAGTTGCACGGTTTCATTGCCACGAAACTCATTCACATCCAGCTTGTAGGCCAATTCCACCCAACGCACCGTCGGGTTTGGCCACACTTCGCGGTCCACACCAAAGGCGATGCCATCGAGCTTCACCGACCCGCATTCGCTCTTGAGCACCACTTTCAAATGCCGCTCGCCCACCACCCGCTGCTCCACCAACTGGAATACCCCGTGAAACAACGGCTCGGGAAAGTGCTGCCCCCACGGGCCAGCATGGCGCAGGGCGCGGGCCAGTTCCAGGTGAAATTCCTCCACCGCCAGGGTGCCGTCTGAAAGCAGGCGGCCGGTGAGGTCTTCTTCGCGCAATTGCCGACGCACTTCGGCATCGAAGGCTTGCGCAAACAACGGGAAGTTGGCCTCGGGCAAGGTCAGCCCCGCCGCCATGGCGTGGCCGCCGTACTTGGTGATCAGGTTGGGGTGCTGGCTGGCGACGACCGCCAGCGCATCGCGGATATGAAAGCCTTGCACCGAGCGTCCAGAGCCCTTGAGCAGGCCATCACCGGCATCGGCGAAGGCGATGGTCGGGCGGAAATAACGCTCCTTCATACGTGACGCGAGGATCCCGATCACCCCTTGGTGCCACTCCGGGTCAAACAGGCACAGACCGTACGGCATCGACTCCACCGGCAGGTCCTTGAGCTGGGCCAGGGCCTCGCGCTGCATGCCTTGCTCGATGGACTTACGGTCCTGGTTCATGCCGTCCAGTTGCGCGGCCATTTCCCGTGCGGCGGCGAAGTCCGTGGTAAGCAGGCATTCGATGCCCAGGCTCATATCATCCAGGCGTCCGGCGGCATTCAGGCGCGGGCCGAGGATAAAACCCAGGTCGGTGGAGGTGATACGCGCATGATCACGCTTGGCCACTTCCAGGATCGCCTTGATCCCCGGCCGCGCCCGACCGGCCCGAATACGCTCCAGCCCCTGATGCACGAGGATGCGGTTGTTGGCGTCCAGCGGCACCACGTCAGCGACGCTGCCCAGGGCCACCAGATCAAGCAGTTCACCGATGTTCGGCTGGGGCTTGTTGTCATACCAACCCAGGCTGCGCAACCGTGCACGCAGGGCCATCAATACATAGAAGATCACGCCGACCCCGGCCAGGGCCTTGCTGGGAAACGTGCAGCCCGGCTGGTTAGGATTGACGATGGCGTCAGCGGCCGGCAGTTCATCGCCGGGCAAGTGGTGGTCGGTCACCAGCACCTGCAACCCCGCCGCTTTCGCCGCCGCCACGCCTTCGACGCTGGAGATACCGTTGTCCACGGTGATCAGCAACTGCGGCTCGCGCTGCAACGCCACCGCGACGATTTCCGGGGTCAGGCCGTAGCCGTATTCGAAGCGGTTGGGCACCAGGTAGTCGACATGGGCCGCGCCAAGCAAACGCAGGCCCAGGGTGCCTACGGTGCTCGCTGTGGCGCCATCGGCGTCGAAGTCACCGACGATCAGGATGCGCTGGCGCTGCTCCAGAGCCGTCACCAGCAAGTCCACCGCGGCGTCGATGCCCTTGAGCTGCTGATAGGGAATCAACCGCGCCAGGCTCTTGTCCAGCTCGGCCTCCGACTGCACCCCGCGTGCGGCGTAAAGGCGGGTCAACAGCGGCGGCAGTTCACCGAGAAAAGGCAGGACGGCGGGCAATGGGCGGGGATCGATACGCATGGGGTGACGGGAGCTTCTCTTCTAATACATCGGTTAAACACAGATAGTGAACGCAACAAGATCAAATGTGGGAGCTGGCTTGCCTGCGATGCATACGACTCGGTACATCAGACACACCGAGTGGATGCCCTCGCAGGCAAGCCAGCTCCCACCTTTTCAACCGCGCTCGCCGACCAGCCATTGCAGTTGCACTTCATGCTGGCCACGGTCATCGGTCACAAAGATCGTGCCTTCGCTGATCATCACGTCCCACTTGATCACCCGCGGCATGTCCTTGGCCAGGGTCTCCAAGACTTCCTGGGGCACGGCAGCGATATGCACGTTTTTCAGGTTGTTGGCCACCGGCACTACCTTGCCTTCCCACACGCGCAGGCTGCCATAGGCCAGCAGGCTGGTGCGTTCGGTGCGGCGCGAGCACCAGGTCAGGCGGTCGGCATCCGGCTGGCCGACTTCGATCCAGTGCAAAACACGATCATCCAGGCTTTTTTCCCACAGGGCAGGTTCGTCTACATCCGACAGGCCACGCCCGAACGCCAATTGCTCGTTGTACCAGAGGGCGTAGGCCAGCAGGCGCACGGTCATGCGCTCTTCGGTTTCCGAAGGGTGGCGGGCGATGGTCTGTTTGACGCTCTCGTACACCGAGCGGTCGAGGTCGGTGAGGTTGAGTTCGAATTTGTAGGTCGTGGACGGCTGGGCCATGAACGGGCTTCTAAAGACAAGGAAAGGCGGCCAGTCTAACCGATGGCGAGGGCATTGAACGAATACTGCGCTGCATCCGCGCGGCTCGCCTATGTTAAAAAGCAGGACATCATCGTCCCGCGCTCGTAAGGATCCCCATGTCGCTTAATGCCAAACCACTTGCCGGCCTGAAAGTCATCGAACTGGGCACCCTGATCGCCGGCCCGTTTGCCTCACGCATTTGCGCTGAATTCGGCGCCGAGGTGATCAAGGTCGAATCCCCGGACGGCGGCGACCCGCTGCGCAAATGGCGCAAGCTGTATGAAGGTACTTCGCTGTGGTGGTTCGTGCAGGCGCGCAACAAGCAGTCGCTGACGCTCAACCTCAAGCACCCTGAGGGGCTGGCGATCCTCAAGCAACTGTTGGCCGACGCCGACATCCTGATCGAAAACTTCCGCCCAGGCGTGCTGGAGAAACTCGGCCTGAGCTGGGAAACCCTGCACGCCCTCAACCCCAAGTTGGTGATGGTGCGCCTCTCGGGCTTCGGCCAGACGGGCCCGATGAAGGACCAGCCGGGGTTTGGCGCGGTGGGCGAGTCCATGGGCGGCTTGCGCTATATCACCGGCTTCGAGGACCGCCCGCCCGTGCGCACCGGTATCTCCATCGGCGACTCGATTGCCGCGTTGTGGGCAGTGATCGGCGCGCTGATGGCGCTGCGTCACCGCGAAGTCAACGGCGGCCTGGGCCAAGTGGTGGATGTGGCGCTGTATGAGGCCATCTTCGCCATGATGGAAAGCATGATCCCCGAGTTCGATGTGTTCGGGTTTATCCGTGAGCGCACCGGCAACATCATGCCCGGCATCACCCCGTCCTCGATCCACACCACCGCAGACGGCAAGCATGTGCAGATCGGCGCCAATGGCGATGCAATCTTCAAGCGCTTCATGCGGGTGATCGGCCGTGACGATTTGGCGAACGACCCTGCACTGGTCAGCAACGACGGGCGTGATAGTCGCCGCGACGAGCTGTACGGCGTGATTGATCGCTGGGTCAATTCGCTGTCGCTCGACCAGGTGATTGAGCATCTGAATAAAGCCGAGGTGCCCGCCAGCCGCATCTACAGCGCCGAAGACATGCTGGGCGACCCGCAATTCCTGGCCCGGGAAATGTTCCTCAAGGCGCAGTTGCCGGGCGGCAAGGATTTCAAGATGCCCGGCATCGTGCCCAAGCTCTCGGACACACCGGGCAGTTGCGAATGGGTCGGCCCGCAATTGGGTGAACACAACAGCCAGGTGCTCAATGCCCTGGGCTACGACGCGGCGGCTATCACTCGCCTGCGCGAGGATGGCGCGATCTGACAAATCCCAGGCAAAAAGAAACCCCGAGCAGTGGGGAGACAACTCGGGGTTAAACGTGGTCTACAAAAAGACCCGCACAGCAAGCGACAAACACCGGAGCACAATGCCTGCTCTTGCTGTTACAAACTCTGACTGACCACCTTGTAGGAAGGTTCCGAAGAAAAATAATGTTTCATGCCAGTGCGCCGCCACGGGTTTGGGAGGCGTTGCGCAAGGCAGCGATGACTGAAGGTTCCAGGCGCCCTTCGGCGATTTTCAGGTCGCGGAGCAGGCAATCCACCACATCCACCAGCGCGCGCTTGTCGCTCAATTGCGCACGATCGACTTCACGTTCAACCACGATGGCGCCACCGGGGTTCTTCACGGTTACCAGGCAGTCGTCGCGCATACCGGCAGAGGTCAGCGTAACCTGATAAGGGCTCAGTGCTTGGCTGAGCAATAGGTTGATACTTTCCATCTCGATCACCACTCAATCATTCGAAAAAGGTTCGAAAAACAAAAATGTCACGAAGAGGCTGACATTCAAGTGACCCGTGCTCAAAGCAGAAAGTTCTACCTTTTGTGTAATCCACTGCTTGAGGAAAACGAGCATGCACGGAAAAGATGACAGAGAAAAAACAACGGCGCACAGGCTAGAATCCCTGGATTGTCCCGGGAGCCTGCCTTGAGAGCTGCGTCTGAACCGCCCTTGCGTATCGTGATTGCCGACGATCACCCGATTTTCCTGATTGGCCTGCGCGCCGTGCTCGAACGTGACCCGCACATCAGCATCGTCGGGGAGGCCAATTCCCCCCAGGCCCTCAGTGCGTTGTTGCAACACTGTGCCTGCGATGTGGTGGTGACCGACTTCATGATGCCCGTCGAGCCCCAGGCCGACGGGCTGCGCTTGATCGAGCAACTGCGCCGGCACTATCCGCACCTGCCCATTGTGGTGGTGACCATGCTCAACAATGCCGGGTTGTTTCATTCCATCCTGGCGTTGGGCGTGATGGGCCTGCTGAGCAAGGCCAGCCTGGCCGATGAGCTGCCCCAGGCGATCCGCCAGGTGCGCCAGCAACGTACCTATGTGGCCCAGACCATCCGCCAGGCGCTGAGCCTGGCCGGGGAAGTCGGCGCTGATCGCCTGCACTCCCAGGAGCACCTGTCACCCCGGGAACTGGAGGTGATTCGCCTGTTGGCCAGTGGCATGACGGTGGGCGAGATCGCCGCGCACCTGAATCGCAGCAAGCAGACCGTCAGCGCGCAAAAAGTCAGCGCCATGCGCAAGCTGGGGCTGGCCAACGATGCCGCCCTGTTTATTTACGTGCAGGAACACGGGCTGGCCTAGCCTGGAACGCGATCCATTGCTTGAGCGCCGCGGCGTCCATCGGCCGGGCGATAAAGCAGCCTTGCAGCCACGCCGCGCCCAGTTCGCCCACAGCGTGATAGTCGGCGGCGGATTCCACGCCGGTGACCACCACGGCAACGTCCAGGCGCGCTGCCATGCTCATGGCGCCCGCCACCACAGCGGCCTTGCGGTCATCATTGGCCATCCCGCAGGCAAACGCCGGGGGAATTTTCAGCTCGGTAAAAGGCAGTTCCAGCAAATGCTGCAGGCTGGTGCCGCCCATGCCGAAGTCGCCGATGGACAACTGGCAACCCAACATGCGCAAGCGCAGCAAGCCGGTGACATGGGCGCTGTCGGTTTTCAAGGTCGAGGTTTCCACCAGCTCCAGGGTCAGGCTATGGGCGGGCACACCGTGCAGCTGCAGCAGACCTTGCAGCACCTGGGGAAAGTGCTCGCGCTCCAGCATGCGCCCGGGGATGTTCACGGCCACTGGCAGCACCTGGCCGCTTTCGCCCATCACCTGGTTTGCCAGGCCAAGCGCCTGCTCCAGCACATGCCAGGTAAATGCCTCTTCCATGCCGGCAAACTCCAGCACCGGCAGGAATTCGTCAGGCAGCAACAGCTCACCGTCCGGCAACTGCCAACGCGCCAGCGCCTCCACCCCTTGCAACACACCGGCCTGACTGACGATGGGCTGGTACCAGACCCGGCCACAGGCAGCGATAGTCGCCTGGCTGACATCCGCCGAGGGCGGCAGTTGTTCCCGCTCGCTCAAGCCCAACAGTTGGCGCACGCGCTCCCAGGACAGCACCGGTGGCCCCGGGCGAAAATGAACCTGGCAATCGCTCAGTAGTTGCCCGATCAACTTGGCCGAAGCCGGCTTGGGCAAACACGCCAAGACCTTGAGTCCCAATTGGCAGGCCATGTTCGCCACACCTTCCAGCACGTCGGGCTCGGCGTTGCTGAGCAGGATCAATACTTGGGCCAGGCGGCGTTCCGCCAACTCGCGGATCAATTCCAGGCCATCGCCCTGCTCCAGGTACAAATCGCAGATGGCGATATCCACCGGGCCTTTGCTGTCCAGAGACTGGCGGGCGGTTTCGACCGTTTCCGCGGCCCGTACATTGAACACGCCGTTGGCATTGAGCATCTGGTGCAGAGCCATCAGTTGAAACGGGTTGTCTTCGAGGATCAGGACGTTCAGGGATCGCATGGGTAAAGATGTCGGTACAGGGAAAGTGCTGCACAGTAGCCACATGCTGTGGTGTACCCCATAGGACGTGTCCTAAAAGCTTGCTTAAATGTGGGAGGGGCAAGTCTTGTCGGTCAAGCGCAGATCTCCTGTGGGGCTTGCCTGCGAAGGCGGTGTGTCAGTCACTACATCTGTTACTGCACTACCGCTATCGCAGCATAGGTATCTACACAACTTCGGCGCGACGCTGGACCTGTGGCGAGGGAGCTTGCTCCCGTGACAGCCTGGCAGCCGACCCTGATCTAGCTGACGCACCGCGATCCAAATGTGGGAGCTGGCTCGCCTGCGATAGCGGCATGCCAGTCAACACAGCTGGATTGTGTACATATCCATTATTTAGGTAACGGCCACCTAGGGTTCCGCCCTGACGGCGGCTCACTTTCGAAAAGCGCGAAAGTAAGCAAAGCGCTCTTGCCCCAACCACTCGGCACCTCGCTTAGGCTCGGTGTGCCCGTAATCCGCCAGTGATTTGGGGGGCCGCCGCCACGCGCCATCCATGGCGCGGGGCGGCTAAACCGGCATCCCTGCCGGTTTACCCCCCAAATCCCTGTCGAATTCCGGCCAGCGTGGTTTAACGGGGCGCTTGAGATCAAAAGCAGATCAAGAGCAAGATCAAGAGCGGCTCGCTTCGCATCGTGGTTACCGTTGGCTGCTACAACCTACAAAATTGTGTAGATACCTATGGCTATCGCAGGCAAGCCAGCTCCCACATTTGCTCTTCGTTGCCTTGAGCTTCGCGTTCGCTTAGCTGATCGGCATTAAGGTGTTACGCATCCAGATAGGGTTGCAGGTCGCGACGAAACGCCTTGAGCACCTCGGACAAGCGCAGCCAGGGCTCTTCAAGCTCGGCGCCGCGCTGTTCACGGGCGCACTGCTCAAGGGCGACACAGGCCTTGGCCAGTGGCAGTGCGTCCACCAGCGAGCAAATGCCCTTGAGCCGATGCAGCGATGCATTCAAGCGTGTCACGTCGCGCTCGGCCAGGGCTCCCGCCAATATCTCGTGTTCGTGGTCCAGGCTCTTGGCCAGTTCCTGCAACATGCTTTGCAGCACCGGGCCATCGGCCTGGGTCATGGTGCGCAGGGCCTGGATATCGAACGAACGCTGGGGCGCCACGCGGGCCAGCACTTGGGTCCAGTGTTCCAGGGTCACCGGCTTGACCAGCAGTTCATCCATACCGGCGTCCTCGCAGCGGCGTTGTTCATCTTTCATGGCGTTCGCGGTGCAACCCACCAGCGCGCTACGAGGCCGTTGTTCCTCGGCTTCGAGGCGCCGAATCGCGGCACTCAAGGCATAGCCGGACATGCCGGGCATCTGGCAATCGGTGACCAACACGTCAAAACGCTGCTCACGCCAGCATTTCAACGCGGCCTCGGCCGACTCCAGAGCGACCACTTGATGACCGAGGAACTGCAACTGCTGCGCCAGCACCAGGCGGTTGGCCGCCAAATCATCCACCACCAGTATCGACAGGCTGCGCCCCGTCGGTGACAACGTCGCGGTGGGCGTTGCCGGCACATCATCAGTGCTGACCCGGTCCAGGCGCAGGTCAATGCACACCACCGTCCCCTCGCCCACCACGCTGTCGAGGTGAATGCTGCCGCCCATCAATTCCACCAGTTGCTTGCAGATACTCAGGCCCAGCCCGGTGCCGCCGTGTTGCGCAGCGGTCAGGGCGCTCACTTGGGTAAACGGTTTGAACACCCGCGGTTGTTGCTCGGCGCTGATGCCCGGGCCGCTGTCCTTGACGCACAGGTGCAGGTATTCGCTATCGGTCTCATCCCGTTGGCAGGTCACGCTGAGGTGAACCCCGCCCCGCTCGGTAAATTTGAGCGCATTGCCCAACAGGTTGTGCATCACCTGGCGTAACCGCAGCGGGTCGAACCAGTAATAACCCTGAGCAGCCGGATCAAACGCCAGGGTCAGATGCAGGCCCTTCTTTTGCGCCGTGGCTTCGAACAGGCTCTGGATACCCTCGAAAAAGCGCTTCAACTCAGTGGTCTGTGGCGCCAGTTGCAGGTGGCCGGCTTCGATCTTGGCCAAGTCCAGGCTGTCGCCCATCAGCGCAATCAGCTCGCGCGCCGAACGATGGGCCACCTGCAGCGCCTCGGAAACCGACTGGCCGCTTGCCAGACAACGCTCTTGCTCCAGTTCGAGCAAGCCAATGATGGCAGTCATGGGTGTGCGAATCTCGTGGCTCAAGGCCGAGAGAAATGCACTTTTGGCGTAATTCGCTTCGTCGGCGGCCTGGCGAGCGTCCATCAACTGGCGCTCCAGGTCTTTGCGTTCGTTGATATCGATCCAACCGCCCAACAATCCCTGCAGACGGCCCTGGGCATCAAAAAAAGGCACGGTCCACTGGTAGACGTGATAACTGCCGCCGTTGAGTTCCAATTGCCGGTCGACAAACAACGGCTGCTGCGTGGCCAATTGCTCCATGTGGCCTTCGTGCAGCCGCGCCGCTGTAGCGTCGGGCACGACCTTGCTCTCCATCAGCGTCAGGCCCTGGATCAGCTCCAGCCGGGTCGCCAATTGCTGTTCATAACTTTTATTGCAGGTCACCAGGCGCCCGTCCAGGTCGCGGACGAACAGCGGGTTGGGCATGCCGTCGAGCAGTGCGCGCTTGAACGCCAACTGGTCGTTGAGCCGTTGCTCGGCCTCCAGCCGTTGGCGAATCTGGCGCTTGAGCCGGCTGTTCCACACCAGCGACACCAACACAAACAGCAGCGCCGTGGCCACCGTCCAATAGGCCCATGGCGGTACGCGTTGCCAGGCCGGCAGCGGAATCGCCACGGCACCGATCCAACGCAAGCGCAAGGCACTCAACTCAGCCACCGGCAGCGCCTCCAGGGCCTTGTTCAGAATGCTCAGCAGCTCAGGCTGGTCCTTGCGCACCGACAGGCAGTTGGACGACCACTTGCCATCGACACTGCGTCCGATACGCAGGCCATCTTCCGGGTAACTCTGCACTTCCACTTCAGTTTGAATGGTAGCGGCCGCCTCGCCCCGTCGTACCAGCTCACGGGCCTGGTTGTAATTGTCCACCAGGCGCAACGTGATGTTCGGATGCGCATGGCGAATATCATTTTCCAATACATGACGTGCCGGCAGCGCCAGCACCTTGCCGTCCAACTGCTTCAAGCCGGTGAGCGGCGCGGCATCGGCACGCTCGACAAACACCCAGCCGGACCCACCATACCCATGGCTGAAGTTGAGCACTGTGCTGCGCTCGCGGTTAACGGCCAGGGTCGTGTTCATCTGCGCCCTGCCTGTTTCCAGCCATTCCAGGGTTTGCGCGGTGGAGTGCACCTCTTCAAAGATAAATTGCAAACCGGTCATGCGCGTGATGCGATGCAACAAATCCACATTCAAGCCAACCCAGTGGCCATCCTTATCCTTGAATATGTACGGAGACATCTGCTGGGCCACCACCACGACATGGGGATGCTCGCGCACCCAGGCCTGTTCCGACGCCGACAACGCAATGCGCTCACCACTGATACCGACGCCGAGCCCGGTGGTCCAGCGCGCGAGGATTTCACGCTGCACCGACTCGTCGAGGCTTGCCAGCGCGCGATTCATCATGGCCCCCAACAACGGATCTGCCTGGCGGGTGGCGAAGGCAAAACCGATGGGCGCCAGCCGGCTCTGCTCCTTGATCTGCAACCCCAGGTAAGGCCGCAGCGATTTATAGGCGCGCACAATCACTTCGTTGCCGATAAACGCATCGACGTCACCTTGCTTCAAGGCTTCGAGGCCGCTGTAGAGGTTGGGGGCGAGCATGATGTGGCTGTCGGGATACGCCGCGTGAACCTTCTGCACGTTGGCGTAGCCGTCGAGCAACACCAGCTTCTTGCCAGCCAGATCGTCGCCTTGGGTATCGTCGCGACGCAGCACCACCACCGAGCGGTCGGGCATGTAGTCCGGGGTGAATTGCAGGCCAGGTACGTCACGCTCGTAACCATTGGCACTGGTGAGTATGTCGATGGTGCCGTTGCGCAGCGCTTCGACCGCCTGGGCGCGCTCGGAAAAGCCCAGCACTTGCATGGGCACACCCAGCCGCGCGCCAACCAGGCTCAAATAATCGGCGCTGATGCCCTGGTAGCGATTGCGGTCGCGGGTGATATCGATCGGCTGGTAGTCATCTATCGAGATACCCACTTTGAGTGTCCGATGCGCCGCCAACCACTGCTGCTCCGTTGGCGCCAGCGGCATAGGTTCAAGCGGGATAAACGCCGGCACCAGTTTGAACGGCAGGCTGACGGCGGCCAGGCTCATGGGCACCTGGATGAGCCACAACAGGCACACCAGCTTCAACGTCCATTGGATCAACACCTGCACCGGTTGGGTTTCCTTGATTGGGCGACTGGGCAAGTATGGCTCGCCAGAATGAAAAAGCCCGTCACGAGGACGGGCTTGGCCGACTGCAAAAAGCTGAATGTATACCTGTAGCAGCCTGATATCCGCCTCATGGTCAGCGGGTGAGTTAGCTGAATGTGGGAGCCGGGCTTACCCGCGATGCAGACGCTTCGGTATTCAGTCGTACCGAGGCGCCTGCATCGCAGGCAAGCCAGCTCCCACACAAACCCGCTACCCCATTCTTGATTAGAGCGGTTTGCCCCGATTGCCATGCTGGCTGACAAACGCCTGCACTGTCTTCAGGTCATTGGCCAATACGGTGCAGCGCTCTTCGCGCTCGAACAGGTCGGTCAAATGCTCTGGCAACTCCAGCGCCTTGCCAATGCCGGCCTTCTCCACCGCTTCCGGGAACTTGACCGGGTGCGCGGTACCGAGGATCACCATTGGAATATCCAGGCTGCGGCGGCATTCGCGGGCGGCTTTCACGCCGATAGCCGTGTGCGGGTCGAGCACTTCGCCGGTTTCGGCATAGACCTGCGCGATGGTTTCGCAGGTCTGCGCATCGTCCACGGCCAGGGAATCGAACAGCTTGCGGGTTTCGGTCCAGCGCTCTTGCTCGACGCTGAAACCGCCACCTTGCTTGAAGCTGTTCATCAACTCGGCCAGGGCTGCGCCGTTGCGACCGTGCATGTCGAACAGCAAGCGTTCGAAGTTCGACGACACCATGATGTCCATGGACGGCGACAGCGTGGCGTGCAGGGTTTCCTTCACATACTGGTTGCCGCTCATGAAGCGATGCAGGATGTCGTTGCGGTTGGTGGCGACGATCAACTGGTTGATCGGCAGGCCCATGTTGCGCGCCAGGTAACCGGCAAAAATGTCGCCGAAGTTGCCGGTAGGCACCGAGAACGACACCGAACGCGCCGGGCCGCCCAACTGCAGCGAAGCGTGGAAGTAGTAGACGATCTGGGCCATGATCCGCGCCCAGTTGATCGAGTTCACCGCCACCAGGCGTGTGCCCTTGAGGAAGCTCTGGTCAGCGAAGCTGTTCTTGACCATTTCCTGGCAGTCATCGAAGTTGCCTTCGATGGCGATGTTGTGGATGTTCTCACCGAAGATGGTGGTCATCTGGCGACGTTGCACCTCCGACACGCGCTTGTGCGGGTGCAGGATGAAGATGTCGACGTTTTCGCAGTGCTTGCACCCTTCGATGGCCGCCGAGCCGGTATCACCGGAGGTGGCGCCGATGATCACCACGCGCTCGCCGCGTTTTTCCAGCACGTAGTCGAGCAGGCGACCGAGCAGTTGCAGGGCGAAGTCCTTGAACGCCAGGGTCGGGCCGTGGAACAGCTCCAGTACCCACTCATTGCCGTTCAGTTGGCGCAGGGGCGCGATGGCGTTGTGGGAAAACACGCCATAGGTTTCTTCCAGAATCTTCTTGAAATCCGCATCCGGAATGCTGCCGGTCACGAACGGGCGCATCACTCGGAAAGCCAGCTCGTGATACGGCAGGCCGGCCCAGGAGGCGATTTCTTCCTGGGTGAAGCGTGGCAGGTTTTCCGGCACATACAGGCCGCCGTCGGTGGCAAGGCCTGCCAGCAGAACGTCTTCGAAATTCAGGGCCGGTGCCTGGCCGCGGGTGCTGATGTAACGCATGACTGGCTCCTCTAAAACATTCTCGAACAGGGGCCGCCGAATGGACGGGGCCCCTGGAACAAATCGGTTAGTTCAAGTGCTCGACGCGAATCCGCACCACCGGGCCGACCACGCCTTGCAGGGCTTCGAGGGCATGGATGGCATCGTTGATGTGCTGTTCGAGCACGCGGTGGGTCAGCAGGATCATCGGCACCTGGCCGTTTTGCTCCTCGACTTCCTTCTGCATGATCGACTCGATGTTGATACCGCGCTCCGACAGGATGCTGGCTACCTGGGCCAACACGCCTGGATGGTCCTGGGCCTGGATGCGCAGGTAGTAGGCACTTTCGCAGGCTTCGATCGGCAGGATCGGGTGGGCCGACAGCGAGTCCGGCTGGAAGGCCAGGTGCGGCACGCGGTTTTCCGGGTCGCTGGTCATGGCGCGAACCACGTCCACCAGGTCGGCGATCACCGACGATGCGGTCGGCTCCATGCCGGCACCGGCGCCGTAGAACAGGGTGGAACCGGCGGCGTCGCCGTTGACCATCACCGCGTTCATCACACCATTGACGTTGGCGATCAGGCGGTCGGCCGGGATCAGCGTCGGGTGAACCCGCAACTCGATGCCCGCCGGGGTGCTGCGCGCCACGCCCAGGTGCTTGATACGGTAGCCCAGGGCTTCGGCGTAGTTGACGTCGGCGGTGGTCAGCTTGGTGATGCCTTCGGTGTAGGCCTTGTCGAACTGCAGCGGGATACCAAAGGCGATGGAGGCCAGGATGGTCAGCTTGTGGGCGGCGTCGATACCTTCCACGTCGAACGTCGGGTCGGCTTCGGCGTAACCCAGGGCCTGGGCTTCGGCCAGCACGTCTTCGAAGGTACGGCCCTTCTCGCGCATTTCGGTGAGGATGAAGTTACCGGTGCCGTTGATGATGCCGGCCACCCAGTTGATGCGGTTGGCGGACAGGCCTTCACGGATCGCCTTGATCACCGGGATACCACCGGCCACCGCGGCTTCAAACGCCACGATCACGCCCTTCTCGCGAGCCTTGGCGAAGATCTCGTTGCCGTGCACGGCGATCAGCGCCTTGTTGGCGGTGACCACGTGCTTGCCGTTCTCGATGGCCTTGAGCACCAGCTCGCGGGCCACGGTGTAGCCGCCTACCAGCTCGATAACGATATCGATCTCAGGGTTGGTGGCCACGGCGAACACATCGTTGGTAATCGCAATACCGGTCGTTTCGAACTGAGGCTTTGGCGAACGCGTGGCAATCTGCGCCACTTCAATCCCGCGACCTGCGCGGCGGGAAATTTCTTCAGCGTTACGCTGAAGTACGTTGAAGGTACCGCCACCGACGGTCCCTAACCCACAGATGCCTACTTTGACCGGTTTCACTGAAGAACTCCCCATGAAACGGCCGACGCTAGGTCGGCCGTGAAAACAGCCGCACAACTGCGGCTCTCAATTAATGACTCGCCGACGGTTCGGCGGGCCATGATCGTCAAAGGCTCAACGATAAATGCTTACTTGGCACCCAGTGCCAGTTTGGCAACTTGCGGCGCCGGCTGGTAGCCCGGAATCACCTGGCCGTCGGCCAAAACGATGGCCGGTGTACCGTTCACACCAATGGACTGGCCCAGGGCGAACTGCTTGGAAACCGGGTTGGCGCATTTGGCCGATTTGATTTCCTTGCCGTCGACCATCTTGTCCATGGCCGCTTTCTTGTCGGCCGAGCACCACACCGCCTGCAACTGCTCGTCACCCGGCGAACCCAGGCCCTGGCGCGGGAAGGCGACGTAGCGCACTTCCACGCCCAGCTTGTTCAGTGCCGGGATTTCAGCGTGCAGCTTGTGGCAGTACGGGCAGGTGGTGTCGGTGAACACGGTGATATGGGTCTTGGTTTCGCCAATGGCGGGGTAAACCACGGTTTCAGCCACCGGGATGCCGTTGATCAGCTTCGACACGCCCAGGCGCTCGGCCTTCTCGGTCAGGTTGACCGGCTTGCCATCCTTGAGCTGGAACAGGTAGCCCTGGACGATGTACTGGCCATCGGCGCTGGCGTACAGCACACGGCTGCCCTTGAGCTTGACTTCATACAGGCCGGCCATGGGGCTGGCGCTGATGCTTTCGATAGGCGTGTCGAGCGCCAGGTTGGCCAGGCTCTTGCGAATGGTTTGCTCGGCCGCATCATCGGCGACCGCAAAGGTGGAAACCAACGCAATGGCTGCGGCGGCAATAATCTGGGTCAAGCGCATGGGAACTCCTGAAGGCAGAGGCAGGGACGGGAGCAGAATACTGATCTGGAACACAACGGGTGCCGTCCCCTTTGCGAACCGGCAAAGCCTACCACAGTTGGGTGGGAGGGCAGACCGCGACAGCTAAAATGGGCCATTTCTGACGGTTTTATCCGCGCGGGTGGTGCTTGGCGTGCATGTCCTGCAAACGTGCGCGTGCCACATGGGTGTAGATCTGGGTTGTGGATAAGTCGCTGTGCCCAAGCAGCATTTGCACTACGCGCAAATCCGCACCGTGGTTGAGCAAGTGGGTGGCGAACGCATGGCGCAAGGTGTGGGGCGACAGCGCCTTGCCGATCCCGGCCACTTTGGCCTGGTGCTTGATGCGGTGCCAGAAGGTCTGGCGGGTCATCTGCTCGCCGCGCTGGCTGGGAAACAGCACGTCGCTGGGGCGCCCACCCAGCAGTTCGTGGCGCGCATCGCGCATGTAGCGCTCGACCCACACAATCGCCTCCTCGCCCATCGGCACCAGCCGCTCCTTGCTGCCCTTGCCCATCACGCGCAACACGCCCTGGCGCAGGTTGACCTGCTCCAGGGTCAGGCTGATCAGTTCGGTGACGCGCAGGCCGCAGGCATACAGCACCTCCAGCATGGCACGGTCGCGCTGGCCGATGGCTTCGCTCAGGTCCGGGGCCGCGAGCAAGGCATCGACGTCGGCTTCCGACAGGGATTTGGGCAACGGCCTGCCGAGTTGCGGCATGTCGATTTGCAGGGTCGGGTCGACGGCAATGAGTTTTTCCCGCAGCAGGTAGCGATAGAAGCCACGCACGCCGGAGAGGAATCGCGCAGTGGAGCGCGGTTTGTAGTTCTGCTCCAGGCGCCAGGCCAGGTGATCGAGGATCAACTCGCGCCCGGCATTGATCAGTTCGAGGTTTTTCTCCTGCAGCAGCCAGCCGTTGAACAGCGCCAGGTCGCTGCGGTACGCCTGGCGTGTGTTGTCCGACAGGCCTTTTTCCAACCAGAGGGCGTCGAGGAAGCGGTCGATCAGGGGATGGTCAATGGCAGGCATGGGCACTCAAGCGACTTAGCACAAGGCAATACGCGTATTATTTAAGGAACTGTGACAAGAGCCATTAGTCTTTCATAGCCCGCTATTTCAAGGAACAGGAAGCTTTAATGAACGAACAACAGATTTTGTTGGCTTTTGGCGGCATTGGCGTGGCCGCACTCGGCTGCCAGTGGCTGGCCTGGCGCCTGAAACTGCCGGCGATTCTGTTTCTTCTGCTGAGCGGGATTCTGGCAGGGCCGATACTCGGATGGCTCGACCCGCAAGAAATGTTCGGCCCTCTGTTGATGCCGTTGGTGTCGTTGGCAGTGGCGCTAATCCTGTTTGAGGGCAGCCTGACCCTGCACCTGTCGGAATGGAAGGAAATCGGCAGCGTCGTCCACCGGCTGGTCACCGTCGGCGCCCTCTCGACCTGGGCGGTGATCACCCTGGCCACCCACTGGCTGCTGGGTTTTGACTGGATGCTGGCGCTGCTGTTCGGCACCCTGACATTGGTCACCGGCCCGACGGTGATCGTGCCCATGTTGCGTGTGGTGCGCCCCAAAGCCTCCATCGCCAACATCCTGCGCTGGGAAGGCATCGTCATCGACCCGATTGGCGCACTGCTGGCGGTAGTGGTGTATAGCTTCATCATCGCCAGTGCATCGGGCGACGGTTTGAGCCACAGCCTGCTGACCTTCGGCGGCGTTATCCTTTGCGGCAGCCTGTTCGGCATCGCCGGTGGCTGGGTACTGGGGCAGATCATGCGCCGCCAGTGGTTGCCGGAATACCTGCATAACCTGGCGACACTGGCAGGCGTGCTGGGCATCTTCATTGCCTCCAACCAGGTGATGCATGAGTCCGGCCTGCTGGCGGTCACGCTGATGGGCATGTGGATGGCGAACATGAAAGGCGTGGATGTACGACACATCCTGCACTTCAAGGAAAACCTCAGTGTGTTACTGATTTCCGGGCTGTTTATCCTGCTGGCGGCACGCCTGGACCTGAACGCCATGATCGCCCTGGGCCCGTTCGTGTTGATCCTGCTGTTGATCATCCAATTCATTGCACGCCCGTTGAACGTGGCGCTTTCGACCTTTGGCTCGGGGTTGAACTGGCGCGAGCGCGCGCTGCTGGCCTGGATCGCCCCACGGGGCATTGTGGCGGCGGCGGTGTCAGCGATCTTTGCGATCCGCCTGGATGAGGCTGGCCACGAAGGCGCGTTGTTGCTGGTGCCGCTGACCTTCGCGGTGATCATCGGCACCGTGGTGCTGCAAAGCGCCACGGCACGCCCCTTGGCCCGCCTGCTCAAAGTCGCTGAGCCGGCGCCTAGCGGCTTCCTGATCGTGGGTGCGAACAGCCCGGCGCGAGCACTCGGCAAGGCGTTGCAGCAATTGGGCAGCCGCGTGTTACTGACGGATTCCAGCTGGGAAAACATCCGCGCCAGTCGTATGGAAGGCTTGCCTACGTACTTCGGCAACCCGGCCTCCCAGCATGCCGAATCCCATCTGGACCTGGTCGGCCTGGGGCATCTGCTCGCCCTCTCGCCTTCTGGCGAACTGAATGCCTTGGCCACCATGCGTTTTCGCCATGACTTCGGCCATCGCCTGTTCGCCCTGGCCAGCAGCCAGGAAAACCGTCGCACCGACAAGCACAAGGCCAGCCATGAACACCGTGGCCATTTGCTGGGCAGCCAACCTTTGAGCTACACCAAACTGGCCAGCCTGTTGGGCCAGGGCGCCGAACTGTATAGCACCAACCTCACCGACGGCTTTGGCTGGGAGCAGTACCAGGCGTTGCACGGCGAGCGGGCTACCTTGCTGTTTGCCCGGGACACCAGCGGCTGGGTGCATGTGGTCTCGCCCGAGAGCAATTTGAAGCCTGTAGCGGGCTGGACCTTGCTGGCGGTCATTCAACCGCAGGCCAGCACCACCGAGTAATCAGTCAACAAAGCCAGGCAGTACCGGGACAGGGCGTTTATCTGCGTCAATCGCGACGAAGCTGAACACGCCCTGGATCGCCTTTTCACGGCCATCAGCGCTCATGCTCTCGACGAACACTTCAACCTCGACCTTGAGGCTGGTGTTGCCGACCTTGATCACCCGACCGATCAGCTCAACGATAGAGCCGGCCGGGATCGCGTGGTTGAAGTCGATACGGTCGGTGGAGACTGTCACCAAAGGTAAGCGACAGAAACGCGTGGCGGTGATGAACGACACTTCGTCCATCCATGCCAGGGCAGTGCCGCCGAACAGGGTGTTGTGATGGTTGGTGGTGGGCGGGAACACGGCCTTGGTCACGTGGGTGACGGACAGGTCGGTGCGGCGCTGGATTTCTTCGAGACGGGTGGTCATGGTCAATACCGGCATATAGGCAAATTTCAGGCACAAAAAAGCAGCCCGTAGGCTGCTTTTTTCTGCATCGGGAAGCTGGACTTAAGCCAGTTTTTCCTTGATGCGAGCTGCTTTACCGGACAGGTCACGCAGGTAGTACAGCTTGGCTTTACGTACGTCACCGCGACGCTTGACGGCCATGCTGTCGATTTGCGGGCTGTAGGTCTGGAAAGTACGCTCTACGCCAACACCGTTGGAGATTTTACGAACAGTGAAAGCACTGTTCACACCACGGTTACGCTTGGCGATTACCACGCCTTCGAACGCTTGCAGACGCGAACGGTCGCCTTCCTTCACTTTCACCTGAACGACAATGGTGTCGCCCGGGGCAAAGGTAGGGATCTCTTTGGTCATCTGCTCTGCTTCGAGTGCAAGGATGATTTTGTTAGTCATGCTGTGCTCCTAAGGTAAGTCAATGGACCTACCATCGATACGTTGTTAACTATCGTCCCGCGCGAGGATGTATTCCTCGAGCAGCTTCTTCTCTTCTCCAGAAAGCGAGCGGCTTTCCAGAAGATCGGCGCGTCGTTCATAGGTCCGACCAAGGGACTGCTGTAAACGCCAACGCCGGATGTGTGCGTGATTGCCACTTAGCAATACGTCGGGAACACGCTGATCCACATACACCTCCGGACGGGTGTAGTGCGGGCAATCCAGCAAACCATCCGTGAAGGAATCTTCCTCCGCGGAGTCCGCATGCCCTAAAGCTCCGGGCAGCAGTCGTGTAACCGCATCTATCAGGACCATCGCCGGCAGCTCGCCGCCAGACAGGACATAGTCCCCAATCGACCACTCTTCATCGACATGAGCTTCAATAAAACGCTCGTCAATGCCTTCATAGCGACCGGCAATCAGGATCAAACTTTCCTCATTCGCCAGTTCGCGTACCGCCGCCTGTTTCAGCTGACGGCCTTGAGGGGACAGGTAAATTACCTTCGCCTTCTCCCCGGCGGCTGCCTTGGCCTGAACCAACGCATCTTCCAGGGGCTTGATCTTCATCACCATGCCCGGGCCACCGCCAAATGGGCGATCGTCCACAGTGTGATGTCGATCCGTCGTGTAGTCTCGCGGGTTCCAACAGGTGAGCTGCAACAGCCCCTGTTTCACCGCCCGACTGGTGATGCCGTACTCGCTGATGGCGGAAAACATCTCGGGAAACAAACTGATCACTTCAATGCGCAAATTAGCCACGCTTAGAAGTCCGCGTCCCATTCCACCTTCATCTCGCCCGCTGCCAGGTCGACGGCCAACACGCATTGCTCGGTATAGGGCAACAGGCGCTCACGGTCATCCAGGCTGCCAGCGCAAGGCTTGACCACCATTACATCATTGGCGCCGGTTTCCAGAAGATGATCGATTTTCCCCAGCAATTGCCCGAGTTGATCAATAACCTTCAGACCTTCCAGCTGGTACCAATAGTACTCGCCGTCGGTCAATTCAGGGAACAGATTGCGCGGCACGCAGATCTCATAACCGGCCAGAAGACGAGCTTCTTCACGGTCATCAAGACCCTTGAGCTTTGCGACCAGGAACTTGTCGCTCCCGCGTCCACTGACCAGCTCGACCTGTTTCACACTCCCTTCGCGCTTGAGCGTCCAGGTTTTGTACTGCAACAGGTTTTCAGTCGGATCAGTAAAGGAATACACCTTCACTTCGCCGCGAACGCCATGAACAGAGTAAATCTTGCCGATAACGATCAAATCATCAGCAACAGCTGGCGTCGCGTTCATATTGCTCAGGCTGCGGCCTTAGCCGAGTCCTTCAACAGTTTTGCAACGCGCTCGGATGGCTGTGCGCCAACGCTCAGCCAGTAGGCTACGCGCTCTTGGTTCACGGACAGACGAACTTCTTGACCACGAGCAACAGGGTTGAAGAAACCAACCTGTTCCTTGTGCGAACCGTCACGCGGGTTGCGGCTGTCGGTTACGGTCAAGTGGTAAAACGGGCGCTTTTTGGAGCCGCCAAGGGCAAGACGGATTGTTAGCATGTGAACATCGTTCCTGTAGTCGGTGCTGCAAATCTAAATGCACAGCGGGCATAGGTGCCCGAAAGGCCGCATATTCTAAGGAATATCCGGACTTTTGCAAATGTCTTTTTCTGGCGCCTATCAGCGTGCCATTCAGATCTGCTATAGAGCCGTCGGTTAAAACGGCGAGTCAGCGCCCGCCAACGGCGGGTTTGCTGGAGATCCCACATCCTTGTGGGGCGGAGCGCAAGCAAGGCTTGCGCTCGAATACTTTACATTTTAGGCATGCCGCCGCCGGGCAACATACCGCCCATGCCGCGCATCATCTTGGCCATACCGCCCTTGGCGGAGAATTTCTTCATCATCTTCTGCATCTGCTTGTGCTGCTTGATCAAGCGACCGATGTCCTGCACCTGGGTGCCGGAACCCATGGCGATCCGGCGTTTGCGCGAACCGCTGATCAGCTCAGGGTCACGGCGCTCGGCCGGGGTCATGGAATTGATGATGGCTTCCATTTGCTTGAACTGCTTCTCTGCCGCGCCCTGGGCGTTGCCCATTTGCGCCAGGTTCACACCGCCGATGTTGGGCAGCTTGTCCATCAGGCCGCCGAGGCCACCCATGTTCTTCATCTGTTGCAGCTGGTCGCGGAAGTCTTCGAGATCGAAGCCCTTGCCCTTCTTCAGCTTCTTGGCCAGTTTGTCGGCCTTGTCCTTGTCGAGCGTGGCTTCGGCCTGCTCGATCAGGCTGAGCACATCACCCATGCCGAGGATGCGCGAGGCGATACGCTCAGGGTGGAACGGCTCGAGCGCTTCGCTCTTCTCGCCCATACCGATGAACTTGATCGGCTTGCCAGTAATGGCACGTACCGACAGCGCGGCACCGCCACGGGCGTCGCCGTCGACCTTGGTGAGGATCACGCCGGTCAGCGGCAGTGCGTCACCAAAAGCCTTGGCGGTGTTGGCCGCATCCTGGCCAGTCATGGCGTCGACCACGAACAGGGTCTCGACCGGGTTGATCGCGGCATGCAGCGCCTTGATCTCGCCCATCATCTCTTCGTCGATGTGCAGGCGACCGGCGGTATCGACGATGACCACGTCGATGAACTTGAGCTTGGCTTCTTTAATAGCGGCGTTGGCGATGTCGACCGGCTTCTGGCTCAGGTCGGACGGGAAGAAGGTCACGCCCACTTCGCCCGCGAGCATTTCCAACTGCTTGATGGCCGCCGGACGGTACACGTCGGCCGATACCACCATCACGGATTTCTTCTTGCGCTCTTTGAGGAAGCGCGCCAGTTTGCCGGCGGTGGTGGTTTTACCCGCACCTTGCAGGCCCGCCATCAGCACGACGGCTGGCGGCACGGCACTGAGGTTCAGGTCTTCGTTGGCCGCGCCCATCAGGCTTTCGAGTTCGGCCTGGACGATCTTCACAAAGGCCTGGCCCGGGGTCAGGCTGCGGGACACTTCGGTGCCGACCGCACGCTCCTTGACCGAGTTGACGAAGTCCTTCACCACCGGCAAAGCCACGTCGGCTTCCAGCAACGCCATGCGCACTTCACGCAGGGTGTCTTTAATATTGTCCTCGGTCAGCTTGGCCTTGCCGGTAACGTGGCGCAGCGTCTGCGAGAGACGGTCAGTCAAGTTTTCAAACATGCGCGATCCTTTCAGGCCCTATTCATCGAAATGCAGGTAGACCGAGGTAATGGCGGCCCAGGCTGGGGGAAATCGCTATTAAAAACAGCGTTCGCCGAGCCTGCGGCGTGGGCAGGTCGCGGATTATAGCGAAGACTGCGCCCATGCACACCCGCTGTCTGGCCCGGGAGTCTTTCGTGCAACGCAGGTGTGTGCCAAACTCAACGCCTTTCGGGCTTGCCTACCAGGATTTATGCTCCCCTTGTCACCCAGTTTGCTACCCAGCCTCGCCGCCGCCATTTTGTATGCCGCTGCGACTCTCTATCAGGGCACTCGTCTGGCCCAAGGCACCAAAGCGGACAAACGTCTGCTCGTCGGCCTTGGCGTGCTTGCCCTGCTAGCCCATGCCGCCAGCCTGTTCACCCACCTGATGACCCCGGTCGGCCTGGGCCTGGACTTTTTCAGCGCCGCCAGCCTGATCGCCGCGGCCGTCATCGCGCTGACGCTGCTGGCCTGCTACCGGATTCCGGTGGAGAACCTGCTGGTGCTGCTATTCCCCCTGGGAATGCTCACGGTGCTGCTGGCGCAGTTCACCCCCACCGGCACCGTACAGGTGATCGACGAGGAGCCGGGCATCCTCGCCCACATCCTGCTGTCGATCCTCGCCTACGGCATGTTCACCATCGCGGTGTTCCAGGCCCTGCTCCTGCTGCTGCAGGATCACCAGCTCAAGCACAAGCACCCGTCCGGGCTGATCAAGAACTTCCCGCCGCTGCAAACCATGGAAAGCCTGCTGTTCGGGTTCCTGTGGGCCGGCTGGACCCTGCTGTCACTGTCGCTGATCTCCGGCTGGCTGTTCGTCGAAAACCTGTTTGCCCAGCACCTGGTCCATAAAACCTTGCTGGCGTGCCTGGCCTGGGTCGTGTTCAGCGTGCTGCTGTGGGGGCGCAACCGCCTCGGCTGGCGGGGGCACAAGGCCATCCGCTGGACCCTGGCCGGTTTCTGCCTGTTGATGCTGGCCTATTTCGGCAGCAAGCTGGTTCGCGAATACATCCTGCATATCTGACGGGCAGTGATCATGGACAACTTGCCCTTAGGGCCGATGCTCGCCGTAATTGCCCTGCTGATTTTGTGGGCGGCGCTGTTTACTGCCATAGAAGCTGCGCAACAACACCTGCTGGCCCTGCGCCCTGGCACCCGCCAGGGCGACAAGGCGGCCGCCCGCCTGAGCTTCCCGCGCCATAGCCTGATCCTGTGCAACAGCCTGTGTCGCGCCGCCGTGGTGATTCTCTGCACCCTGCTGGCGATCTATGCCTGGGCAGAGAACGGGCCCTGGCTAGGCTGGCTGATTTCCTGCGCAGGGCTGCTGGTACTGGCCGACTACCTGCCCCGCACCCTGGCTACCCGTCACCCCCAAGCAGTGCTGGGTTTTGGCAATACATTGCTGGGCGTGCCGCTGAAAATCCTTTACCCGCTGGCCTGGCTGCTCAATGGCATCAGCCAGCTGTTATTGCGCCCGTTTGCACGCAAATCCGGCGTGGTGAAAAACAGCGACGAGCCCCTGCCCGACCATGATGACGACCCAGAGCCCGACACCGACGCCGACCGCACTCCCGGCCTGCCAGGTATCCATGCCCTGGACAACATCACGGTCAACGACATCCTGGTGCCGCGCAGCGAAGTGGACGGCATCAACCTTGATGAGTCGATAGAAGACATCATCGAACAGTTGCGCACCTCACCGCGCACCCGCCTGCCCGTGTTCCACAGCGACATCAACCAGGTGCAGGCCGTGCTCAATACCCGGCAGGTCCAACACCTGCTGCCCGACGCCAGCCTGACCAAAGAGGCCCTGCTCGCCGCCTGCCACGAGCCTTACTTCGTGCCGGAAAGCACGCCGTTGCAGCTGCAACTGCTGAATTTCCACAAACAGCAGCGGCGCCTGGGCATGGTCGTGGACGAGTACGGTGAAGTGCTGGGCATCGTCACCCTGGAAGATATCCTGGAAGAAATCGTCGGCGAATTCGAAAGCGATCAGGCTGTGGATAATCCGCACATCGAAGCCCAGCCCGATGGCCGCTACATCATCGATGGCGCCGCTTCGATCCGCGAACTGAACAAAAGCCTGGGCTGGCACCTGCCCAGCGACGGCCCCAAAACCCTCAACGGCCTGGTGACCGAAGCGCTGGAAACCATCCCCGATTGCGCGGTCTGCCTGAAAGTCGGCCGCTATCGCCTGGAAATCCTCGAGACCGAAGACAACCGGGTGAGCAAAGTATTGATCTGGCATACCAGCCACGTGCCAGTCGCTGCCTGACCTCAGCAGGCTCAACCCGGTCAATGTGGGAGCTGGCTTGCCTGCGATGCAGGCGACTCGGTCCTTCAGTTGAACCGAGGTGATGCTATCGCAGGCAAGCCAGCTCCCACATTGATCCAGTTCCAGGCCATAGATCCTCACCAGCCCCTTGTTGGATCCTTAGCCCCCTTCCTATAATCCCAGCGGCTTACCCAAGCCCCGCCCGACCGCGTGCTACCCGCACCCAGCGTGTCCTGGCACCGCCTTACCATGTCCGACCGGTGTTTGCTCCCATCCCGAGCCGCCCCGCGCACAGCCCTGATCCATGGGTGTTCGACCAATAATAATCCGCGTCAAAACGCGCAATAACCGTCAGGGATAACGTCATGAGCACCACCTACCAAGAGGCTGCGAGCGCCGCACCTGCCAACTCGACCGCCCGCGTCGCCACCGCGAGCATCGTCGGCACCGCCATTGAGTTCTACGATTTCTACATCTACGCCACGGCTGCCGCCCTGGTGATCGGCCCGGTGTTCTTCCCACAGACCTCCGGCACCGCGCAGATGCTGGCATCGTTCCTGACCTTCGGTATCGCTTTTATCGCCCGCCCTCTGGGGTCGGCGTTGTTCGGTCACTTCGGTGACCGTATCGGCCGTAAATCAACCCTGGTGGCTTCACTGCTACTGATGGGTGTATGTACTACCTTGATCGGCTTGCTGCCGGGCTACGACAGCATCGGTGCCTGGGCACCGATCCTCTTGTGCGTATTGCGCTTCGGCCAGGGCCTGGGCCTTGGCGGAGAATGGGGCGGCGCGGCCTTGCTGGCGACCGAGAACGCTCCCAAGGGCAAGCGCGCCTGGTTCGGCATGTTCCCGCAACTGGGCCCGTCGATAGGCTTCCTGGCGGCCAACGGTTTGTTCCTGATTTTGGCCATGAGCCTGAATGACGAGCAATTTCGCAGCTGGGGCTGGCGCATTCCGTTCATCCTCAGCGCTGCGCTGGTGATGGTGGGCCTGTATGCGCGCCTGAAACTGCATGAGACGCCGGTGTTCGCCAATGCCGTGGCCAAGGAAAAACCAGTGAAAGTGCCGCTGGTGGAACTGTTCAGCCAGCATTGGCTGCCGGTACTGCTGGGCGCCGCGTCGATGGTGGTGTGCTATGCGCTGTTCTATATCACCACGGCGTTTTCGTTGAGCTATGGCGTTTCCACCTTGGGCTACAGCCGTGAAACTTTCCTCGGCCTGCTGTGTTTCGCAGTGCTGTTCATGGGGCTGGCGACACCGCTGGCCGCCCTGGCCAGTGATCGCTACGGGCGCAAGCCGGTGCTGATTGTCGGCGCGGTCCTGGCGATTCTGTCGGGTTTTACCATGGAGCCGCTGCTGACCCATGGCTCGACCTGGGCCGTGGCGCTGTTTCTGGCGTTGGAGCTGTTTTTGATGGGCGTGACCTTCGCACCGATGGGCGCCCTGCTGCCGGAATTGTTCCCGACCCGCGTGCGTTATACCGGTGCATCGGCAGCGTATAACCTGGGTGGGATCGTGGGGGCCTCGGCGGCGCCGTTCTTCGCGACCAAGCTGGTGGCGATGGGTGGTTTGAGTTATGTCGGGGGATATGTATCGGCAGCAGCGTTGCTGAGTTTGATTGCGGTGCTGTGCCTGAAAGAGACGCGGGATAACGACTTGAACAAGGTCGCCTGACCCCATGCTCGTTCCCACGCTCTGCGTGGGAATGCAGTTAGGGACGCTCTGCGTCCCCAAGCGCGACGCAGCGCGTCACAAGAGGCATTCCCACGCAAAGCGTGGGAACGAGCGTGGCGGCCTAGAGCTCTACAACAACTGCTTGGGAAGCACGGGTCGCCTTGGCCCGAGCTGCTTCAATCGACTCATCCCGCGCCAGTGCCACGCCCATGCGGCGCTGGCCATTCACTTCAGGTTTGCCAAACAGACGCAACGCCGTATCCGGCTCGCTCAACGCAGCGCCGAGGTTGGCAAACGCCGTCTGGGTCGACTGCCCTTCCACCAGGATCACCGCCGACGCCGAAGGCCCGAACTGACGGATCAACGGGATCGGCAGGCCGAGGATGGCGCGCGCGTGCAAGGCAAACTGCGACAGGTCCTGGGAAATCAGGGTCACCAAACCAGTGTCATGGGGGCGCGGCGACACTTCGCTGAACCACACTTGATCGCCCTTGATGAACAATTCCACGCCAAACAAGCCACGGCCACCCAAGGCTTCGGTCACGGCTTTGGCAACGCGCTCAGACTCTGCCAAGGCAATGGGGCTCATGGCCTGCGGCTGCCAGGACTCTTGGTAGTCGCCCTTCTCCTGGCGATGGCCCACCGGCGCGCAGAACGTGGTGCCACCGATGTGGCGCACGGTCAGCAGGGTGATTTCGTAGTCGAAGTCGATAAAGCCTTCGATGATCACCCGGCCCTTGCCGGCCCGCCCGCCTTCTTGGGCGTAGTCCCAGGCTTTCTGCACGTCGTCGGCGCTGCGCAACAGGCTCTGGCCCTTGCCCGACGAACTCATCACCGGCTTGACCACGCACGGGAAGCCCAGGTCCTGGACGGCCTTGCTGTAGGCTTCGAAGGTGTCGGCGAAGTGGTACGGCGAGGTCGGCAGGTCCAGTTCTTCGGCGGCCAGGCGACGGATGCCTTCACGGTTCATGGTCAACGACGTGGCGCGGGCGGTCGGAATGACGGTAAAGCCTTCGGCCTCCAGTTCCACCAGGGTCGCGGTGGCGATGGCTTCGATTTCCGGCACGATAAAGTGCGGTTTCTCCGCCTCGATCACCGCACGCAATGCGGCCCCGTCAAGCATGTTGATCACATGGCTACGGTGCGCCACCTGCATGGCCGGCGCGTTGGCGTAGCGATCCACGGCAATCACTTCAACGCCCAGGCGTTGCAGTTCGATTACCACTTCCTTGCCCAGCTCACCGCAGCCACACAGCAAAACGCGGGTCGCGGTTGGCGACAATGGAGTTCCGATTCGGGTCATCTCAGGTCCTCAGGGGAGCGGATCATGGGGGAGAAAGGCCGGCATTTTACATGAACTGTAAAAATTGGCCTCAGTTGGCGACAGCCCGCCGGCGGATGCGCCAGGCCATGATCAGCCAGACCACGGTGACACCGGCGAACTTGGACACCAACGCCGTGCCCGCCACCGCCGGCGTCAGTGCGCCGATCAGGCCGAAAAAGATAAAGGTATCGAGGGGAATGCTCAGCGCCGAACTTATCCACAGGCGGTCATGCAGCGGGCGCTTGGTGATGCTGAACACCAGCCAGTCGATGCATTCGGACACCGCAAACGCCGTGGCACTGGCCAGGGCGATGGAGGGGTCGGAGGTGATATAGGACAGCACCAGTGCCGCCAGCATGGCGATGATTGCGCCATGGCCGAAGCGGGTTTGCACCATGTCGCGCAGGATAAATACCAGGCCGCCCCAGGCGGACCAGATGATGTCCAGGTGTGGGGCGGTGGAGAAGGCGAAGTTGATCAGCACGACGCTGCTGATATAGGCGATCAGGAAAAACATAGAGGATGGACCTGTGGGCAATGCCGCACAGGGTACACAATTACAAGGATGTCGTCTGGCAGGGCCTCATCGCAGGCAAGCCATCTGCCACATTTGAAGGAATTCACACATCAAGGGTGGGAGCTGGCTTGCCTGCGATGGCGGCCTGTCAGGCGCCAGATTTCCCAGGGGTCATCCACACCATCCCACTCGCCACCGCCCGCTCATGGCACAACCCCAGCACCACTCGGCGCTCGGCGTTGTCCATGCGGCTCCAGCGTGTGATTTCATCCACATTGCGCTGGCAGCCGGTGCAGATATCGTCATCATTCAGCGCGCAAATGCTGACGCAGGGCGAGGCGACCGGTCGTTCAATCGTGCTCATTCCTGCTCGACCAGGTCACGGGCATAACGCTGCGAGTTATGCACATAGTGCGCAGCGCTGGCTTCAAGCATGCGCTTTTGCGCCTCGGTCAGCTCACGCACCACTTTGCCCGGCGAGCCCATGACCAGCGAGCCGTCGGGGATTTCCTTGCCTTCACCGATCAGCGAGTTGGCGCCGATGATGCAGTGCTTGCCGATCTTGGCGCCGTTGAGGATCACTGCGTTGATACCGATCAGGCTGTAGTCGTCGACGGTGCAGCCGTGCAGCATGGCGTTATGGCCAATGGTCACGCCGGTGCCAAGGGTCAGCGGGTAGCCCATGTCGGTGTGCATCACGCTGCCGTCCTGCACGTTGCTGTTCTTGCCGATCAGGATCAGCTCGTTATCGCCACGCAACACCGCGTTGAACCAGACGTTGGCGCCCTCCTCCAGCTTGACCTTGCCCACCAGCGTGGCATTCGGTGCAACCCAACTGTCGGGATGGGTCTCGACGCGGGCGTCGCCCAGGCGGTATTTCATGGTTTTTCCTCACGGCATGCCATTTGAACGATGGCTTATAGATTGATGAAGCTCTTGGGCGGCTGGTGCAGGCTGATTTTGGCATCGTCATACAGCAGGTTGATCAGCTCGACGATCATGATCGCTGTCAGCCCCCAGATTTTGTATTCGCCGAACCTGTAGCTTGGCACGTACCAACTACGGCCCTGGTAATCAATGCGGTGAGTATGTTCGCGCGGGTCCTGTCGGAAAAAGTCCAAAGGCACGCTGAAAACGGCGGCAATCTCGGCGTCGTTGGCCAGGTATTCGACGTAATCGGGGATCACGCCCACATACGGCGTTACGCGAATGCCGTGCAGGGAAATCAGCGGGCTCAACGGGCCGATGACTTCAACCAGCCCCGGCGGCAGGCCGATTTCTTCTTCGGCTTCGCGCAAGGCGGTAAAGATCAGGTCCGGGTCTTCGGGGTCGCGGCGCCCGCCGGGAAAGGCCACTTCGCCACCGTGGGTCGACAGGCCGCTGGCGCGCAGGGTCAGGATCAGCTCGGGTTCGTCACTGCGGGTAATCGGCACCAGCACCGCAGCCTCGGGGAAACGCCCGTCGGTTTCCAGAGTGTGGGGGGTGTGATTGCTTACCCGGCGAAGTAGCTCGTCCAGCATGAGTCATCTCGGTCTGTTGGCTACCTTGCATCATGCACCAAAGCGTGCGAGCGCCCAACCCCAAAACCGCAGCGCTGTCGCGAAACGACAACTTGCAGGAACGCCCGGCACCGAGCCAAGATGTGCCCATTGTCCAGGAACCCCAGCATGAATTTCTGCAGCCAGTGCGGCAAACCGGTAACCCAACGCATTCCCGAAGGCGACGCACGCCTGCGCTATGTATGCGACCACTGCTCGACCATTCATTACCAGAACCCCAATATCGTCGCCGGTACCGTGCCGGTGTGGGGCGACCAAGTGCTGTTGTGCCGCCGCGCCATCGAGCCACGCCTGGGTTACTGGACCCTGCCCGCAGGCTTTATGGAAAATGGCGAGACCGTCGAACAGGCCGCCATGCGTGAAACCCTGGAAGAAGCCTGCGCCCGGGTGCGCAACCTGAGCATCTATACCCTGATCAACGTGCCGCACATCAGCCAGGTGCATATCTTCTACCGCGCCGAACTGATCGACCTGGACTTCGCCGCTGGCCAGGAGAGCCTGGAAGTGAGGCTGTTCGACGAAGCCGACATCCCTTGGTCCGAGCTGGCTTTCCGCACGGTCGGGCGTACCTTAGAATGCTTCTTCGCTGACCGTCGCCAGCAGGCATACCCGGTACGTAGCGAATCTGTGCCACCGCTGTCCAAGCCCGCCCAATAACAAGCCGGCCAATGTCGCCAAAGGGATACCGTTTCAATGCGTTGGTTGCTTGCTCTGATCTGCCTGTCGTTCGCCACGCTGTCCCCGGCCTCCACGGTGCAAACCCTTGGCGGTAAAACGGTCGAGAAAGTCCTGGTGCTCAAGTCCGCCCACCAACTGCAGCTGATCAACGACGGCAAGCCGTTCAAGACCTATCGCATCTCCCTGGGAAAGAACCCCAAGGGCCACAAGCTGATCGAAGGCGACCGCCGCACACCCGAAGGCCTCTACTGGATCGACTGGCGCAAGACCAGCGACCGCTTCAACCTGGCCATGCACATTTCCTACCCGAACATCAGCGACGCCGCCCGCGCCCGCCGCGAAGGCGTAAAGCCGGGCAGCATGATCATGATCCACGGCACCCCCGACACCGAAGACTACCCGGAACAGTGGTTCCACACCCTGGACTGGACCGACGGCTGCATCGGCATGCGCAATGTGGATATGCGCGAAGTATGGAACCTGGTCAAAGACGGCACCCTCATCGAGATTCGGCCGTAATCGCGTGCCGTTCGTAAAATAATTCGAAAATAATTCCTGCCCCAGGCAGCGCCTGCCGGTGAATACCAGTTCACCGCGCGGGACCCTGCACTTGTGCGCGCCACAAAGACCTCTCTAATACCACTTGATACCAAGCCCCATTAAAGCGCCCTGAAACCGGGATTCGCACCGTTTTGGTAGCATTGACATGGTATTTAAGTGGTATTAGTTTTCGGCCATTACCGGGCGACAACACTCCAATAACGCATCGGAAACCTGACAGATGAACCCCATCCTGGCCCTGCGCCCCGACGATAAGCAATCCACGCCGCTGTACCTGCAACTGGCCCGCAGCCTTGAAGCAGCGATCCATGCCGGCCAGTGGAAATCCGAACAGGCCCTGCCTTCGGAACGCGCCCTCAGCGAGCAACTGAGCATCTCGCGGGTCACCGCCCGTAAAGCGCTGGAAGTGTTGCTGGCTCAAGGGCTGATCCGTCGCAGCCAAGGCTCCGGTACCTTCATCACGCCGCGCCTGGAACAACCCTTGTCACGCCTGTCGGGGTTCAGCGAAATGCTGCGGCTCAAGGGGTTTGTGCCCACGTCTCAGTGGCTGGAGCGCGACATCACCCCGCCGACCCATGAAGAACTGATCCGCCTGGGCCTGTCGCCCACCGACAAAGTGGCGCGCCTCAAGCGACTGCGCAAAGCCGATGACACGGTGATGGCGATTGAAATGACCGCCATGCCGGCCTCGGTGTTGCCCCATCCCCAGGCCATCGGCAATTCGTTGTACGAATACCTGGAAAGCATCGGCAAGCCCATCGTGCGCGCCTTGCAGCATATCCAGGCGATCAATGCCTCGGATGAGTTCGCCGCGCTGGTCGGCATCGCCCCCGGCACCGCCATGCTGCTGATGACCCGCGTGGGCTACACCGCCGACAACACGCCGATTGAGATCACCGACACCTACTGCCGCAACGACTACTACGACTTTGTCGCAGAGCTGCGCCGCCATGACTACTCCGCCTGAATGCGAACTTAGAGAACTGCCCATGACTGAAGACAATATCCTCACGCCCAGCGGCTGGATGCGTGGTCGCCTGGTGCATGAGCACGGCAAGGTTGTCGCCATTGACGGCACGCCGTGCGACCCGGCCGACAACGACCTGCCCTACCTGTTGCCGGGCTTTATCGACCTGCATGTGCATGGCGGTGGCGGCGCCGACATCATGGAAGGTGCGGGCGCCTTCGAGACCATTACCCGTACCCACGTGCGTTTTGGCACCACCTCGCTGCTGGCCACCACCATGACGGCGCCGGTGGAAGAAATTTCCCGCGTGCTCGGTGAGCTCGGCACGTTCTGCGAACAGCGCCCAGCCGGCAGCGCCCGCGTACTCGGCGTGCACCTGGAAGGCCCCTACATCAATCCGGGAAAACTCGGCGCCCAACCCAACTTCGCCCACACCGCGTTGATGGCCGAAGTGGAAGCCTACCTGCGCCTGGCGCCGATCCGGGTGATCACCATCGCCCCGGAAATCGCCGGCCACGACAGCCTGATCCGCGCCCTCAGCGAACGCGGCGTGCGCATGCAGATCGGCCATACCCTGGGCAGCTATGAAGAAGGCGTTGCCGCCCTGGCCGCTGGCGCCACCAGTTTCACCCACTTGTACAACGCCATGAGCCCGCTGCATCACCGCGAACCCGGCATCGTCGGCGCCGCGCTGGCCCACGCCCAGTACGCCGAGCTGATCCCGGACTTGCTGCATGTGCACCCCGGTGCCATGCGCGTGGCGTTGCGCTCGATCCCCTGCCTGTATTGCGTCACCGACTCCACCGCCGCCGCCGGCATGCCCGACGGCGAGTACAAGCTGGGCAGCCACACCGTGACCAAATGCCTGGGCGGCGTGCGTCTGGCCGACGGCACCCTGGCCGGCAGCACGCTGACCATGGATCAGGCGCTGCGCAACCTGGTGAAAATCGGCCTGCCCATCAGTGAAGCCTCACAACGCCTGTCGCAATTTCCTGCGGACTACCTGGGCCTGGAAGAACGCGGCCGCCTGCAACCGGGCAGCTTTGCCGACTGCGTGCGCTTGGACCGCTCCCTGACACTCACCGACGTAATGGTCGAAGGAGAAACCATTGACTTCAAAAATGCTTGAAGAGGCCCTGGCCTCCTGCGACGCCGTCGCGGCCCAACTGCAGCGCCTGGACCCGATGCTGGAAGAAGTCGCCGGCCGCCTGCGCCGCCAGCCGCCGCAAGTGGCGATGACCATCGCCCGCGGCAGCTCCGACCATGCCGCCAGCTACTTCGCCTACCTGGCCATGCAACACGTGGGCATTCCGGTGGCGTCGCTGCCAATGTCGGTGGTGACCCTGTTGCAGGCGCCGATGAAAGTCAGCGGCCAAGTGGCGTTTGGTTTCTCTCAATCGGGGCAGAGCCCGGACCTGGTCAACAGCCTGCGCCTGCTACGCAAGCGGGGTGCCTTGAGCATCTCGATGGTCAACGCCGAAGACTCACCGCTGGAAGCCGCCTGCGAGTTCCACGTGCCGCTGTGCGCCGGGCCGGAACTCAGCGTGGCCGCCACCAAGAGCTTTATCGCCACCCTCAGCGCCAGTGCACAGTTGATCGGCCACTGGAATCAAGAAGCCGACTTGCTGCAAGCCTGTCGGGCCTTGCCCGAGGGCCTGCGTGACGCCGCCAGACAAGATTGGCGCCTGGCCGTCGACGCCCTCAAAGGCAGCCAACGCTTGATGGTGATCGGCCGTGGCGCCGGGTTTGCCATCGCCCAGGAAGCCGCGCTCAAGCTCAAGGAAACCTCGGCGATCCAGGCCGAAGCCTTCAGCAGCGCCGAAGTGCGCCACGGGCCGATGGCCTTGATCGACGAGAACTACCCCCTACTGGTGTTCGCCCCCCGCGGCGCCGAGCAGGCCGGCCTGCTGAGCCTGGCCGCCGATATGCGCCAACGCGGTGCTCGCGTGTTGCTGGCTGCGCCGGACGATATCGCCGAACGCGACCTGACGCTGAGCCGCGCCGAACACCCGAGCCTGGACCCGATCCTGGCTATCCAGAGCTTCTACGTGATGGCCGCCGGCCTTGCTGAGGCACGGGGCATGGACCCGGACCAGCCGCGCCACCTGAGCAAAGTCACCCGCACGCACTAAAGCGGCGTTTTCCTGATGAGTACCGTGCCCATGCCCAACAACAATAATCCATTGACCCTTAGCGCCCCCTTGAGTGGGCCGGTGCTGGCCCTGAACCGCGTCCCCGACGAAGTGTTCGCCAGCGGCGCCATGGGCGACGGTATCGCTATCGACCCGTTGAACGATTGCCTGCAGGCGCCCTGTGACGGCGTGATCATCCACGTCGCGCGCACCGGGCACGCCCTGACCATCCGCGCTGATAACGGTGCCGAAGTACTGATGCATGTGGGCATCGACACCGTGGAGCTCAATGGCGAAGGCTTTGCCTTGCTGGTGAAGGAAGGCGCACGGGTGAGCGAAGGTCAGCCGTTGGTGCAGTTTGATCTGGACCGCATTGCGCGCCAGTGCAAGAGCCTGGTGAGCTTGATCATCCTGACCAACAGTGAGCGCTTTGAGCTGCAACCGATTGCAGGCAAGACGGTGAAGGTCGGTGACGCGCTGATGCGGATTGCCGTGCGCACATCCGCACCGGTTAACACCGCTGTGGATAACTCGGACGCGCAAGTGAGCGCTACAGTGCGCATCACACACCGTGGCGGATTGCATGCACGCCCTGCTGCACTGATCCGCAAGACTGCTCAGGGTTTCAGCAGCCAGTCACAGCTGCACTTCGGTGATAAGACGGCGGCTTGCGACAGCTTGATCGGCCTGATGGGGCTGGGCATTGGTGAAGGTGACGAGGTACGGGTGAGCTGTCGCGGCAAGGATGGCGAGGCGGCGTTACAGGCATTGGTCGCCGCGCTGTCCGTGGCGATCCACGAGGAACACCACACGCCGGTCGCCGCCACACCACGCCGGGCGAATACCGAAGCCAATGTGCTGCAAGGCGTCTGCGCCGCTCCGGGCTTGGTATGTGGGCCGCTGTTCCGCCTGGCGGGCATCGAGTTGCCGGAAGACACCGCCCCCCATAACGTCGACGAACAACTGCAACGACTGGATGTGGCTCTTGAGCAAGTGCGTGGCGAAATCCGCAACACTCTGGAACTGGCCCGCCAACGCAAGAACGTCGAAGAAGAGGAGATCTTCGCCGCGCACCTCGCTCTGCTGGAAGACCCGACGTTACTCGACGCCGCCAGCGCAACCATCGAACAGGGCAGCGCCGCCACCCACGCCTGGCGGGATGCGATCCAGGCCCAGTGCGCCGTGCTGCTGGCGTTGGGCAAGCCACTGTTTGCCGAGCGCGCCAACGACCTGCGCGACTTGCAACAACGGGTGCTACGGGCGTTGCTGGGTGAAGCCTGGCATTTCGAATTGCCGGCGGGGGCGATTGTCAGTGCCCATGAGCTGACACCTTCGGACCTGCTGCAACTGAGCGCGCAACAGGCCGCGGGCATCTGCATGGCCGAAGGCGGTGCGACCTCCCATGTGGCGATTCTGGCCCGGGGCAAAGGCCTGCCATGTCTCGTCGCCCTGGGCAATGAAGTGCTCGACGTACCCCAAGGCCAACGGGTGGTGCTCGATGCTGCCAACGGCCGCCTGGAGCTGGCCCCCAGCGAAGCGCGCCACGCCGAAGTTCACCAGATTCGCGAAACACAGAAATTGCGACGCCAGCAGCAACAGGCCCAAGCCCGGCAATCGGCGAACACCACCGACGGCGTGACGGTTGAAGTCGCGGCGAATGTCGCCTCCAGCGCCGAAGCCCAAGTGGCGTTTGACAACGGCGCAGACGGCGTCGGCCTGCTGCGCACCGAATTCCTCTTCGTCGACCGTCGCACCGCGCCGGATGAGCAAGAACAGCGCCAGGCTTATCAGGCCGTGCTGGATGCCATGGGCGACAAGTCGGTGATCATCCGCACCATCGATGTGGGCGGCGACAAGCAGCTCGACTACCTGCCGCTGCCCGTCGAGGCCAACCCGGTACTGGGCCTGCGCGGTATTCGCATGGCTCAGGTACGCCCGGAACTGCTCGACCAGCAACTGCGCGCCCTGCTGCAAGTTACCCCGCTGGCGCGTTGCCGCATCCTGCTGCCGATGGTCAGCGAGGTGGATGAACTGCTGCAGATCCGCCAGCGCCTGGATGAACTGTGCGCGGAGTTGAAGCTGACGCAACGCCCCGAACTGGGCGTGATGATTGAAGTGCCCGCCGCCGCGCTGATGGCTGAACAGTTGGCTGAACACGCGGACTTTTTGTCCATCGGCACCAATGACCTGTCCCAGTACACCCTGGCCATGGACCGCGACCACGCAGGCTTGGCCGCCCGTGTTGACGCGCTGCACCCGGCGCTGCTGCGGCTGATCGCCCAGACCTGCGCCGGTGCGGCGAAACACGGTCGTTGGGTCGGCGTGTGCGGTGCCCTGGCGTCGGACCCGCTGGCCACGCCAGTACTGGTTGGCCTGGGAGTCACCGAGCTGTCGGTAAGCCCGCCGCAGATCGGCGAAATCAAGGACCGCGTCCGCCATCTGGACGCGGCGCAATGCCGGCAGCTGAGCCAGGAACTGCTCAACCTGAGCAGCGCCCAGGCCGTTCGCCAAGCCTGTCAACACCACTGGCCGCTGAGCTGAAAACAACAAGAATAGGGAGACACGCCATGTACCAACACTTTATCGAAGGCCTGCAACGCCTGGGCCGCGCCTTGATGCTGCCGATCGCGATCCTGCCGATCGCCGGCTTGCTGCTGCGCCTGGGCGACACCGACTTGCTCAATATCGCGGTGATGCACGATGCCGGGCAGGCGATCTTCGCCAACCTGGCGCTGATCTTCGCCATCGGCATTGCCGTGGGCTTTGCCCGTGACAACAACGGCACCGCCGGCCTGGCCGGGGCGATTGGTTACCTGGTGATGATCTCCACGCTCAAGGTGATGGACACGTCCATCAACATGGGCATGCTCGCCGGTATCGCCAGCGGCCTGATGGCCGGTGGGCTGTACAACCGCTTCAAGGACATCAAGTTGCCGGAGTACCTGGCGTTCTTCGGTGGGCGACGCTTTGTGCCGATTGTCACCGGGTTCAGCGCGGTGGGCCTGGGCGTGATTTTCGGCCTGATCTGGCCGCCGATCCAGCACGGCATCAACAGCTTCGGCGTGCTGCTGATGGAAAGCGGCAGCCTGGGCGCGTTTGTGTTTGGCGTGTTCAACCGCCTGCTGATCGTCACCGGCCTGCACCACATCCTCAACAATATGGCGTGGTTCGTGTTCGGCACGTTTACCGACCCGGCAACCGGCGCGGTAGTGACCGGCGACCTGACCCGCTACTTCGCCGGCGACCCGAAAGGCGGCCAGTTCATGACCGGCATGTTCCCGGTGATGCTGTTCGGCCTGCCCGCCGCGTGCCTGGCGATGTACCGCAATGCGTTGCCTGAGCGGCGCAAAGTGATGGGCGGGATTTTCCTGTCGATGGCGCTGACCTCATTCCTGACCGGGGTGACTGAGCCGATTGAATTCGCCTTCATGTTCCTCGCACCGTTCCTCTACTTGCTGCATGCACTGCTGACCGGCTTGTCGATGGCCGTGACCAATATGCTGAATATCCACCTCGGCTTTACCTTCTCCGGTGGTTTTATCGACATGGTGCTGGGCTGGGGCAAGTCCACCAATGGCTGGCTGGTGGTACCGGTGGGCCTGGCCTACTCGGTGATCTACTACACGGTGTTCAGCTACTGCATCCGCCGCTTCAACCTGAAGACGCCCGGCCGGGAAGATACCCAGGTGGTGCAGGCCGAAGCGATGAGTGACAACCAGCGTGCGACGGCTTATATCCAGGCGTTGGGTGGTGCGCAGAACCTGCTCAGTGTCGGCGCTTGCACTACGCGCCTGCGCTTGGACATGGTGGATCGCAACAAGGCGGTGGATGCTGAACTGAAAGCGCTGGGTGCCATGGCTATAGTGCGCCCGGGTAACGGCGGCAGTTTGCAGGTGGTGGTTGGGCCGATGGCCGATAGCATCGCCGATGAGATTCGCTTGGCGATGCCGGGGTTTGTTGCCGCAACGCCCGTAGCGGTTGCACCTGTGGATAAGCCGGTGACGGTGAATGTGCAGGAGGCCGAGAAATGGCTGAGTGCGCTGGGTGGCCGAGAGAATGTGCGCCAGCTGGAAGCGGTAGCGATGACCCGGTTGCGGGTGGAGTTGGGGGATGATTCGAGATTGTCAGAAGCTCAGCTCACTGCGCTGGGTTGCCAGGGTGTGAGTCAACTTAAAAGCGGTGTTTGGCACTTGTTGATGGGTGACAAGGCGTCCGGGTTGGGTGAAGCGTTGGAGCGGTTGGTGACTCGCCCGATCAACGCCTGATTTCCCCTGTGGCGAGGGAGCTTGCTCCCGCTGGGCTGCGCAGCGGCCCCAAAAATCCTGGGAGCGCTTCGCACTCCAGCGGGAGCAAGCTCCCTCGCCACAGAGTGTGGTGTATTTAGTTACTGGTGGGTACTTCGTGTAGATCCAGTACTCGATCCACCATCAACTGAATACCCTCTACCATCCGATGAATCCCCAGCACCGCATCACGGTGCGGGCCGTCGATTTCAAAAGCCAGATTACCCGCCAGTGCCTGTACGGATGCCAGGTCTTGGGAGGCATTGGCGAGCAGGGTTTCGGTGTTCAGACTGGGTAGTACGGTGAAGATCTGGTCGGACGGTGAATCACCAGCTTGGCGGGACTCGGCTGAGATGAGATTGAACCAGTTAGCAAGTTGTCGCTGATCATCATTAAACTCCATATGGAATAGGCTCCTAGTGACTTTTCAGGCTTGCAGTCCCGGTCACTGAATTGGCAGCGACTCGAGAAGGTTAGTTGTGCGAGTTCCGACGGACAACCTGAAAGGCTTGTGGGAAAGGGCTGAGGTGCCTGAACCGACGCCATCGCAGGCAAGCCAGCTCCCACATGGGATTGATGTACGGTCTGACAACGGGGTCAAATGTGGGAGCTGGCTTGCCTGCGATTGGCATTTACAACCAACAAAAAACCCGCTGACCAAACTGGCCAGCGGGTTTCTTGTTTATGCAGCCAGCCGATCAAAAATCCGCCAACTGCCACACCTCATACGCCGGTGTCTCATACGGATGACTGAGTTTCAAAGCAGCCACAACAGCCACAATCAACTCATCCGCCACCACCAGCTCAACCTTCCACTCCTCAACCACTTCAACCTGCCCCACCTGCCCGATAAACGGCTGACTGCCGTCCAACGCGCGGAATTGGCCCTGGCCCAGCACTTGCCAGGCGCAGCTGTCGTAGTCGCCGATGCGCCCGCCGCCGGCTGCGAAGACGGCGGTTTTTACCGTCTCCACATGGCTGTCGGGTACGAAGAAGGCGAGCTTGTACACGGCCTTAGTTCACCCACACGCGAGCGTTGCGGAACATGCGCATCCAGGCGCCGTCTTCGTTCCACTCTTCCGGGCGCCACGAGTTTTGCACGGCGCGGAACACGCGCTCCGGGTGCGGCATCATGATGGTCACGCGGCCGTCGCGGCTGGTAAGGCCGGTGATCCCGCGCGGCGAGCCGTTCGGGTTGGCCGGGTAGCTCTCGGTGACCTTGCCGTGGTTGTCGACGAAACGCAGGGCCACGGTGCCGGACAGGTCGGCTTCAAGCAGCGCTTCTTCGCTGCTGAATTCGGCGTGGCCTTCACCGTGGGCGATGGCGATTGGCATACGCGAACCGGCCATGCCCTGCAGGAAGATCGAGTTGGACTCCTGCACCTGCACCATGGCGACACGGGCTTCGAACTGCTCGGAACGGTTACGCACAAAGTGCGGCCAGAACTCGCTGCCCGGGATCAGTTCGCTGAGGTTGGACATCATCTGGCAACCGTTGCACACACCCAGGGTGAAGCTGTCGTTGCGTTCGAAGAAGCCCTGGAACGCATCGCGGGCACGGCTGTTGAACAGGGCCGACTTGGCCCAGCCTTCACCGGCACCCAGCACGTCGCCGTAGGAGAAACCACCGCAGGCCACCAGGCCTTTGAACTCATTGAGGTCAACGCGACCAGCGAGGATATCGCTCATGTGCACGTCGATCGCATTGAAGCCGGCGCGGTCGAACGCTGCTGCCATTTCCACCTGACCGTTGACGCCTTGCTCACGCAGTACGGCAACCTGTGGGCGAATGCCCTTCTTGATGTAAGGCGCGGCGATGTCCTGGTTGACGTCGAAGCTGAGCATGGTGCTCAGGCCCGGGTTGTCTTCTTCCAAGATCACGTCGAACTCCTGCTCGGCGCAGTCGGCGTTGTCGCGCAGGCGCTGGATCTGGTAGCTGGTCTCGGCCCACTGGCGTTGCAGCAGGCGGCGCTGACCGGTAAAGACCGTGTCGCCGTTGAACGAGATATTGACTTCGCCGTTGTTGATCGGCTGGCCAATCACCGCCACGCACTCGGCCAGGCCGGCAGCGCTGAACTGGGCGAGCACGTCTGGGGTAGCGTCCTGGCGCACCTGGATCACCGCACCCAACTCTTCGTTGAACAGGATGCCGTTGATTTCGGCAGCATCCTCGGCAACGCTGTCGAGCACGATGTTCAGGCCGCAGTGACCGGCGAAGGCCATTTCGACAACGCTGGTCAGCAAGCCGCCGTCGGAACGGTCATGGTAAGCCAACAAGTGACCGTCGGCATTCAGGCCCTGGATCACGGCGAAGAAGGCTTTCAGGTCTTCGGCGTCATCGACGTCCGGCGCCTGCTTGCCCAACTTGCCGTGGGTTTGCGCCAGGATCGAAGCGCCCATGCGGTTCTGGCCACGGCCCAGGTCGATCAGGATCAGGTCGGTGGTGCCCTTGTCCATGCGCAGTTGCGGGGTCAGGGTCTGGCGGATGTCGGTGACCGGCGCAAAACCGGTGACGATCAGCGACAGCGGCGACGTGACGCTCTTGTCGGTGCCGTCTTCGTTCCAACGGGTGGCCATGGACATGGAGTCCTTGCCCACCGGAATGGTGATACCCAGTTCCGGGCACAGCTCCATGCCGACGGCTTTGACCGTGTCGTACAGGCGTGCATCTTCACCCGGGTGGCCGGCAGCGGACATCCAGTTGGCCGACAGTTTGATGTCGGACAGCTTGCCGATACGCGAGGCCGCGATATTGGTGAGGGTTTCACCAATGGCCATGCGGCCCGACGCCGGTGCGTCCAGCAGGGCCAGCGGCGTGCGCTCGCCCATGGCCATGGCTTCACCGGTGTACACGTCGAAGCTGGTGGCGGTGACGGCAACGTCAGCCACCGGCACTTGCCATGGGCCAACCATTTGGTCACGGGCAACCAGGCCGGTGATGGTGCGGTCGCCGATGGTGATCAGGAAGCTTTTGCTCGCCACGGCCGGATGGTGCAGCACGCGTTCGATGCTGTTGGCCAGGTCCAGCGTGCTTGGGTCGAAATCATCGCCCAGTTCAGCTTCACGGTTGGCCGAACGGTGCATGCGCGGGGCCTTGCCCAGCAGCACTTCCAACGGCATGTCCACGGGGCTGTTGCCGAAGTGGCTGTCGGTGACGGTCAGTTGCGGCTCGGCAGTGGCTTCGCCGACCACGGCAAACGGGCAACGCTCGCGTTCGCAGATGGCCTGGAAGCGTGCGAAGTCTTCAGGACCGACGGCCAGTACGTAGCGTTCCTGGGATTCGTTACTCCAGATTTCGTGCGGGGCCATGCCCGGCTCGTCGTTTGGAATGTTGCGCAGCTCGAAACGGCCACCACGGTCGCCGTCGTTGACCAGTTCCGGGAAGGCGTTGGACAAACCGCCAGCGCCGACGTCGTGGATGAAGCTGATCGGGTTCTTGTCACCCAACTGCCAGCAACGGTCGATGACTTCCTGGCAACGGCGTTCCATCTCAGGGTTTTCGCGCTGTACGGAAGCAAAGTCCAGATCTGCCGAGCTGGTGCCGGTGGCCATGGAAGAGGCCGCGCCGCCGCCCAGGCCGATCAGCATCGCCGGGCCGCCGAGCACGATCAGCTTGGAGCCGACCAGAATCTCGCCTTTCTTGACGTGTTCTTCACGGATGTTGCCCATGCCGCCGGCCAACATGATCGGCTTGTGGTAGCCGCGCACTTCATCGCCACGCGGGGTGATGATGGACTGCTCGAAGGTCCGGAAGTAGCCGGTGAGCGCTGGGCGCCCGAATTCGTTGTTGAACGCGGCGCCGCCCAGCGGGCCTTCGATCATGATGTCCAGCGCGGTGACGATGCGCTCAGGCTTGCCGTACGGCACTTCCCACGGCTGTTCAAAGCCCGGGATCTGCAGATTGGACACGGTGAAACCGGTGAGGCCCGCCTTGGGCTTGGCGCCACGGCCGGTGGCGCCTTCGTCACGGATTTCGCCACCTGAACCGGTGGCTGCACCCGGGAACGGGGCAATCGCGGTCGGGTGGTTGTGGGTTTCAACCTTCATCAGGATGTGCACCGGCTCCTGCACCGCGCCGTATTGGCGGGTTTCCGGGTCCGGGAAGAAGCGACCGGCGACGGAGCCGACGATGACCGAGGCGTTGTCCTTATAAGCCGACAGAACGCCTTCGCTGTGCATCACGTAGGTGTTCTTGATCATGCCGAACAGGCTTTTTTCCTGGCTTTGGCCGTCGATGTCCCAACTGGCGTTGAAGATCTTGTGACGGCAGTGCTCGGAGTTGGCCTGGGCGAACATCATCAGTTCGATGTCGTGGGGGTTGCGCTTCAAGCCGGTGAAGGCGTTGACCAGATAGTCGATCTCGTCTTCGGCCAGGGCCAGGCCCAGCTCGGTGTTGGCCTTCTCGAGGGCGGCGCGGCCACCGCCGAGCACGTCAATCGCGGTGAGCGGCTTGGGTTCGGCATGGCTGAACAGGCCGGCAGCCTGTTCCAGCTGGCTGACGATGATCTGGGTCATGCGGTCGTGCAGGCTGCTGGCGATCAGCTCGGCCTCGGCGTCGCTGAACTGCCCGGCGACGTAGAAGGCGATCCCACGCTCCAGGCGCTGGATTTTGTCCAGGCCGCAGTTGCGGGCTATGTCGCTGGCCTTGCTCGACCAAGGCGAGATGGTGCCGAACCGTGGTAGAACCAGGAACAAGCGGCCAGTCGGCTCTTGAACGGGAACGCTTGGGCCGTACTTCAGAAGGCGTGCCAGCACTTGCTGTTCGTCGGCGGTCAAGACGCCGGTTACGTCGGCGAAGTGAGCAAATTCAGCGTACAGGCCTGTAACAGCTGGAACCTTCTGGCTCAGTTGCTCAAGGAGTTTGCTGTGGCGAAAGGCAGAAAGGGCAGGAGCGCCGCGCAGGATCAACATCTTCGGGACAGCCTCGGGAAGGGGTGTGCTTTGAGGCCGTGCATTCTAGCGTAAACCTTCGCCAACGGCACCCGAAACGCTACCGGTGGCCGCCGCCGAACGTCAGTTGGCACGCTTTGCCTGCGATCACGGCGTGATGCAGGGCATTGGGCGCAGTTATTTTAACCGTCACAATCGCTCGCCAAGCCCCGTTTCTGCGGGCTGCAGCACAGTTTTACGCTGGCTAGCAGACAAGTGCGCCGCTGTCGAGATATGGCGCCGTGAGCCGTTTGCGTATACTGCGCAGATGTTCTTCCCAACTGTTTCGCGCCTGCGATGCGTCAAATGGCTCATCGCCACCTTGCTCTTCCTGATGCTCAGTGCCTGTGTTGATAAACCCAGCACACTGGAGCGAATCAAGGAGGATGGCGTATTGCGGGTGGTCACTCGCAACAGTCCCGCTACGTATTTCCAGGATCGCAACGGTGAGACCGGCTTCGAATACGAACTGGTCAAGCGCTTTGCCGACGAGCTGGGGGTGAAGTTGGAAATCGAGACGGCCGACAACCTCGACGACCTGTTCAGCCGGCTGGGCAAGCCCAATGGCCCGGTACTCGCCGCCGCCGGCCTGGTGAGCAGCGACCAGCGCCAGCAGCAGGTGCGCTTCTCCCACCCGTACCTTGAAGTCACCCCACAGATTATCTACCGCAACGGCCAATCGCGCCCCACCAACGCCGCCGACCTGGTGGGCAAGAAGATCATGGTGCTCAAGGGCAGCACCCACGCCGAGCAACTGGCGGCGCTGAAAAAACAGAACCCGGCGATTGAGTACGAAGAATCCGACGCGGTGGAAGTGGTGGATTTGCTGCGCATGGTCGACGAAGGGCAAATCGATCTGACCCTGGTGGACTCCAACGAAGTGGCCATGAACCAAGTGTACTTCCCCAACGTGCGCGTGGCCTTCGACCTCGGCAATGCCAGCAACCAGAGCTGGGCGGTGGCGGCCGGTGAAGACAACAGCCTGCTCAACGAGATCAACAGTTACCTGGACAAGGTCGAGAAGAATGGCACCCTGCAACGCCTGAAGGACCGCTACTACGGGCACGTCGATGTACTCGGCTATGTCGGCGCCTATACCTTTGCCCAGCACCTGCAACAGCGCCTGCCCAAGTACGAGAAACACTTTCGCGCCTATGCCAAGGCCGAGAAAGTCGATTGGCGGTTGTTGGCAGCCATTGGTTATCAGGAATCGCTGTGGCAACCCACGGTCACGTCCAAGACCGGCGTGCGCGGTCTGATGATGCTGACCCAGAACACCGCGCAAGCCATGGGCGTGTCCAACCGCCTGGACCCCAAGCAGAGCATCATGGGCGGCGCCAAGTACCTGGCCAGGATCAAGGATGAACTGGATGACAAGATCGCCGAACCCGACCGCACCTGGTTCGCCCTCGCCGCCTACAACGTAGGCACCGGCCACCTGGACGACGCGCGCCTCCTGGCGAAGAAAGAAGGCCTGAACCCGAACAAGTGGCTGGACGTGAAGAAGATGCTGCCACGCCTGTCGCAGAAGCAGTGGTACAGCAAGACCCGCTACGGCTACGCCCGCGGCGGCGAGCCGGTGCATTTTGTGGCCAACATCCGGCGTTACTACGACATCCTCACCTGGGTGACCCAGCCGCAGCTGGAGGGTAACCAGGTGGTGGAAGGCAACCTGCATGTGCCGGGCGTGGACAAGACCAAGCCACCGCAAGACACCCCGCAACTCTGATCACGACAGCCCGCACACAGCAAATCCCTGTGGGAGCCGGGCTTGCCCGCGATGGCGGCCTGACAGTCGAGGTAGTCGGCGCCTGACACACCGCTATCGCGGGCAAGCCCGGCTCCCACATCTGATCATCGTCGCCTTATAGGCCGGTGAGCAGATGGAGCACGCCGCCCGGCAGTACCATCACGGCGGGTATGCCCGCCGCCTTCAATGCAGACTCATCCAACCGATCCCCCTCCTTCAACTGCACCCGCACCCGCGTGAGTGCCACGCGCTGCTGTGACGTGACATTGCCCTCCCCGCCCAATGCACCCAGTACATCGGCCGACAACAGGCTCGGCGGCGTCGGCGTGACCGTCTCGGCCACCAAATCAGGCGTCAGGGCTTTCCAGAACGCCCGCTGCAATTTCTCGAACATGCTCAGTGCTCCATGACAGGTGAGGTTTCAACGGTGGCCGCGTGGTAAAGGCGCAGGGCCTCGCGGACTTGGTCGGCTTCTTCCAGGCCCAGCACTTGGCGGGCAATGATCTGGCAGTCGTGCAGGTCCAACTCGCGCACGGTGGCCTTGATGGTGGGGATCAGCGGCACGCTGACCGACAGCTCATCCACGCCCAGGCCGATCAACACCGGCACCGCCACGGTTTCGGACGCCAGCGCACCACATACGCCCACCCACTTGCCGTGGGCATGGGCCGCCTTGACGGTGATGTCGATCAGACGCAGGACGGCCGGGTGAAAACTGTCGGCCTGGCTGGCCAGGCGCGGGTGGTCGCGGTCCATGGCCAGGGTGTATTGGGTGAGGTCGTTGGTGCCGATGGAGAAGAAATCCACATGGGGCGCAAACACATCCGCCATCAACGCCGCACTCGGCACTTCGATCATGATGCCCAGCTTGGGGAGTTCACTCAGGCCAAGCGTCTGCGCTTCCTCTTCGAGCATTTTGCGCGCCAGATGCAGCTCCGACAGCAGGCTGACCATCGGCAACATGATATGCAGCCGCGCCAAGCCTGCACTGGCAAGAATCGCACGCAACTGTTCACGCAGCAGTTCGGGGCGTTCCAGGCACAGGCGGATACCGCGCAGGCCAAGGAATGGGTTGGTCTCGTTTTCCATCGGCACATAGGCCAAGGGTTTATCGCCGCCCACATCCAAGGTACGTACCACCAGATTACGCTCGGTGCCGAGGGCGCGGGCGATGGCGCTGTAGGTGTCGGCCTGCTCCTCTGCGCTCGGTGCACGGTTGCGTTCCAGGTAGAGGAACTCCGAACGCAGCAGACCCACGCCTTCACCGCCCAGGGTCAGTGACTGTTCCACTTCCTGCAATGAGGCGACGTTGGCTGTGACCTCGATGTGGTGACCGTCGCGGGTGACCGCCGCCTGTGAGGCCTGTGCCACTTCACGCTGCAGCCGTAGCTTTTGCTGTTGACGAACCGCCTGCAGTTGCTCGATTTCAGCCAGGTTCGGCTCCAGCTGCAGCTCGCCTTTGTCGGCGTTGAGCAGTACCCGCTTGCCGTTGGCCAAGGCCAATACTTGACTGGGTACACCGCAAAGGGATGGCAGGCCGAGGGCCCGGGCGAGGATGGCCACGTGGCTGGTAGCACCACCGGCGACCGTGACGAAGCCCAGCACTTTGCTGGTATCCAGGCCGGCTGTTTGTGAGGGGGTCAGTTGTTCGGCGACCAGAATGGCGCACTCCGGCAGCTCCATGGAGCGCTCCGGCACCCCCAGGATCAACTTGAGCACCCGCTGGCCGACATCGGCCAAATCCGCCGCACGCTCAGCCAGCAGCGTTTTACCCAAGCCTTCGAAGAGCCTGGCGGTCGCCACCGTGGCCGTATTCCAGGCAAAGGCCGCGCTCTTGCCTTCGGCCAGCAGGCTATGGGCTTGTTCAAGCAAGGTCGGATCTTCGAGCAGTTCCTGGTGGGCGCGGAAGATCTCGGCCTGGGCGCTGCCGGCCGCCTTGGCCTGCAACGCTTGCAGCGCCTCGTTTGCCGCCCGCAGGCCACGGGCCAATGCGGTACGTTCGAAGGTTTCTCCGGCACCGGCTTCGGGAATCTCAAGCGCCGGTTCAGCCACTTGGACAACCTGGCCGAACGCCGAGCCCGGCGACGCACAGACGCCTCGCAACACGGACGCCGAAGACGCAGGCGTAGCGGGCTCGTTGATCGCCTCGACCGTTACCGGCAGCGTCTCGCCACAGCCGTCGAGCAACAACGCCACCAGCGCCTGGATCGCCGCCTCGGCATCTTCCCCCGCCGCGCTCACTTGCACGCTGTCGCCCTGGGAGGTCTGCAGCGCCATGATCGCCACAAGCGACTTGGCATTGGCGCTCAGGGTTTGCTTGTGCAGGAAAATGCTGGAACTGAACCCCTTCGCCGCCTGGGCAAACACCGCCGCAGGGCGGGCGTGCAGGCCGCTGGCATTGGGCAGTGTCACTGGCTTGGAAAACAGCGCATTGCCCTCTTCCTCGTCCACCTCAGCGGGCATCGGCCCCGGTGAGACCTGCACCAGAGGCTGGCCGGACTCGACCAGCGCTTGACCGGCCACCAATGGCACAAACGGCTCGCCGCTCACAATGAGCATCAAGGTCAGCAGGCTGCGTGCATTGAGCGCCACATAATCGGCATCGAACTCGATCAGCGGCTGCCCGGCCTCCACCCGCTGGCCCTCCTCGACCAGCCGGGTGAAGCCCTGGCCCGCCAGGTTCACGGTGTCCAGGCCAATATGCAGCAGCACCTGCACTCCGTTATCGGCGGTGACACTGACGGCGTGGCCGCTGTCCTGAATATTGCTGATCACCCCGGCCAACGGCGCGCAGAGGGTCTGCGAGGTAGGGTCGATGCACAGGCCATCGCCAATCACGCGGCCGGAAAATACCGGGTCGGGGACCTGATCCAGCGCCAGCAAAACCCCGGACAAGGGTGCCAGCAGTTCCAGGGGTTGAGATGTGGTCATGACTTCACCTGTTTGTGTTGTTCTTTAAAAATCATTGAGCCGATGCAAGGTTGAGGATGACGAAGATCAAAGGTGGGAGCGGGCTTGCTGTGGCGAGCAAGCTTGCTTGCGCTGGGGTGCGAAGCGCCCCCAAAAGCCTGCGGACTGCTGCGCAGTCGAGCGGGAGCAAGCTCCCTCGCCACAGCAAGCCCGCTCCCACACAAGCCCGGCTTACTTCCACCAATATTCGACCTGCACACCGACGTTTGACCCATGCCGCGCCGTGCCATAGGCGCCGGTGTCGGACAACGCCGAGCCCGCCGCCAGCTCATTGGCCGCACGCTTGGCCGCTTTGTTCCAGGACGCATAGGTGTAATACAACCGTACTTCCGGCCGCGCCCAGAACTCAGGGCCTTTGGGCGACCAGGTCGGGGCGAAGGTAAATTTGCTCAATTTGCGCGTACCGCCGGTGGCCTCGACCTGATCGTGCCCCAGCTCAGTGACCAGTTTGAATTGCTCACTGAGCGCATACGCAGGACGCACACCGAGCGACATCCAGTTCTGGTCCTGGCGCCCCGGGCGCACATCTTTCTGGTACACCGCCTCGATTTGCCCGCCGAAACGCGGAGTTACTTGCCAATCAAAGAACTCCACGGCGCGGTAACTTTTGCTGCTTTTGTCCAACGTGGTATTGCCGGTGTAACCCAGACCGGTGCCGGGGCCTTCGCCGTACTGCAGGGCAAACTTGTTCTTGCCACCCAGGAAGGCCGCTTGTACATGCTGCGCCGTCAGCGCCCAGCCACTGTTGGTGTCACGCCCACCGGCCTTGGCGATGTAGCTCAAGCCAAGTTCCAGTTCGCCACCGGGGTTGGTCTTGAAACCGGCGACGTTGAAGTCGTGACGGGTGGCGTATTCCTTCTGGTACAGGTTGTCCTTGCGCGACAGGGCGTAGCTGTATTTCAAGCCGCCGATCAACACGTCCTCGATCCCACCACCGGTGGCGCTCTGGTTCCAGTAGTAGAAGTCGGAAATATGGATGTCGTTACGTTTGTAGTAACGCCGCCCGGCCCACAGCGAACCGCCATTGAGACTGGGCAGGTTGGACCATTGCGCATACATCTGCGGCATGCGCGCCGAGCCATTGTTTTCACCCTGGAACTTCAGGGCACGATCGTACTTGTTATAAAGGGAGGCCATGGCATCGACGCTGAGCACCGAACCGTCGTCGAAGGTCAGCAGATCCTGACGCAACTCCAGTTCGGCGTACTGCTCGCATTCGTTACCCAGGCGGTATTTGGTTTGTGCACCCGGCAGTTGGAAACATTGCTGCTTGCCGCTGCCCGTTGACGTGCCCACGCCGCTGCGCAAATACCCGGCAAACTCCAGGGCTTGCGCGCCAAAAGGCACCGTGAGGCAGGAGGCAATAAGGCCCAGCTTTATTGTTGTTTTCATGAAACGCTCCTTTTATTTTTATTGTTTTTTCTTACTGTCTTGCGTTACGCGATCCCTGTAGGAGCGAGCTTGCTCGCGAAAAACTTCCTGCCTCCACGCAACACCTGGAGGGGCGCGTTAGCGTTGACGATCTTCGCGAGCAGGCTCGCTCCTGCAGGGGGTGTTTCAATCAGTCAGGTGCAGCACGAAGGATTCATAAGGACGTAACAGCACAGTGCTCGTGCGCAGGGGGCAGTCGGGGTAGTTGCTGATCAACAGGCGTTGCTCGCTCTCGGCGTTGATCACGCCTTCTGGCAGTTGGATCTCGCATGGCGATCCATAGAAGTTGTTGAGTACCAACAGGCGCTCGCCGTGGCCTTCACGCAGGTACGCCCAGACCTGGCGATGGTCTTGCAGCATCGGGCGGTAAACGCCTTGCTGTATCAGCGGTTCGCGACGGCGCAAGTCGATCAGCCTGCGGTAGTGATGCAGCACTGAATCGGGGTCATTCATCTGGCTTGCGACGTTGATCTGCGCAGCATTCGCGGGAATGCCGATCCAGGGCTCACCGCTACTGAACCCCGCATTCGCTTCAGTGCTCCACTGCATGGGCGTGCGCCCGTTGTCGCGGGACTTCTGCATGATCGCCGCCATGCTCGAGGCTTCGGACTCGCCCGCATCGCGCTTGAGCCGGAAGATATTCAGGGTTTCCACATCACGGTACTGCGAGATGCTGTCGAAGCCTGGATTGGTCATGCCCAGCTCTTCGCCCTGATACACATACGGCGTGCCTTGCAGAAAGTGCAGCGCCGTGGCGAGCATCTTGGCCGAGACCACGCGGTATTCGCCGTCGTCACCAAAACGCGAAACCACCCGCGGCTGGTCGTGGTTGCACCAGAACAACGCATTCCAGCCGCCACCGGCCTGCATGCCCATCTGCCAGTCGGAGAAAATCTGCTTGAGTTGCAGGAAATCGAAATCGGCCTTCACCCACTTCTGCAGGTTCGGGTAATCGACTTTCAGGTGGTGGAAGTTGAAGGTCATCGACAGTTCTTTAGACGCTGGATTCGAGTAGCGAATGCAGTGTTCCAGGCGGGTGGATGACATCTCGCCCACGTTGATCAGGTCATGGCCTTCAAAGACTTCGCGGTGCATTTGCTGCAAGTATTCATGCACGTTCGGGCCGTCGGTGTAGAAACGGCGCCCGTCGCTGTTGTCCTCGGGGAAGTCGGCGGGCTTGGAGATCAGGTTGATCACATCCAGGCGGAAGCCGCCTACGCCTTTGTCGCGCCAGAAGCGCATCATCTTGAACACTTCGGCGCGCACCTGGGGGTTGTCCCAATTGAGGTCGGCCTGTGTATGGTCGAACAGATGCAGGTAGTACTGGCCAGTCTGCGCTTCGTATTCCCAGGCCGAGCCGCCGAACTTGGATTCCCAGTTGTTCGGCTGGTCGCGCCAGATGTAGAAGTCACGATAGGGATTGTCGAGGCTGCTGCGCGCCTGCTGGAACCATTCGTGTTCGATGGAGGTGTGGTTGACCACGATGTCGAGCATCAGCTTGATACCACGCTTGGCGGCTTCGCTGATCAGCAGGTCGCAGTCGGCCATAGTGCCGTAGCTGGGGTCGATGGCGTAGTAGTCGCTGATGTCGTAGCCGTTGTCGCGCTGGGGCGAGCGCAGGAACGGAGTAACCCACAGGCAGTCCACGCCCAGCCACTTGAGGTAGTCGAGTTTGTCCACGATGCCCAGCAGGTCACCGGTGGCGTTACCCGCGTGGCTGTGGAAGCTTTTGGGGTAGATCTGGTAGATCACCGAGTGTTGCCAGGTTTGCATGGCGGGTTCCTTCAGTAGAGTTGGGTGTTGGCCCTTCCGGCCTCATCGCAGGCAAGCCAGCTCCCACATTTGAATGTGTTCACACATCACTGTGGGAGCTGGCTTGCCTGCGATAGCGATCTTCAGGCGACCCGGTAACCAGGCCGAACGATCTTCATGCTCAACATGCACGTCAGCGCAAACGGCACGACCATCGCCACGACCATGCCAATCACGAACATCGGAATGGCGCTCGGCACGATCGAGATAAACCCGGGCAGCCCACCGACGCCGATGGCCGAGGCCGTGACCTTGTTCAGCGACAGGAAAATACTGCCCAGCGCCGAGCCCAGCAGCGCGGCGTAGAACGGAAACTTGAAGCGCAGGTTCACGCCGAACATCGCCGGCTCGGTGATGCCGAAATAAGCCGAAATCGCCGAGGTGGACGCCATGCTTTTGTCCCGCGCATTGCGGGTCATGTAGAACACACCCAATGCAGCGCTGCCCTGGGCCAGGTTGGACATGACGATCATTGGCCAGATAAAGGTGCCGCCCTGAGTGGAGATCAACTGCAGGTCGACGGCGAGGAACATGTGGTGCATGCCGGTGATCACCAGCGGAGCGTAAAGCAGGCCGAAAATCGCGCCGCCGACCATAGGTGCGATTTCAAACAGCGTGACCAGGCCTTCGGTAATCAGGATGCCGAGGTGGCGCGTCACCGGGCCAATGATCGCCAGGGCCAGCACGCCGGTGACGACGATGGTGGTGATCGGCACCACCAGCAGTTGAATGGCATTCGGCACCCGCGCCCGCAGCCATTTTTCGATCACACTCATGACGAAGGCCGCCATGAGGATCGGCAGGATCTGCCCCTGGTAGCCGACTTTCTCGATCTGGAACCAACCGAAGATATCGAAGTACGGCAGGCTCTGGCCGTCGAGGCCGGCAACCGCCTTGCCGTAGTTCCAGGCGTTGAGCAGGTCCGGGTGCACCAGCATCAGGCCCAGCACGATGCCGAGGATTTCACTGCCGCCGAACCGCTTGGCCGCCGACCAGCCCACCAGTGCCGGCAGGAACACGAAGGAGGTGTTGGCCATCAGGTTGATCAGGCTCCACAGGCCATCCAGGTTCGGGTAGGCCTCCAGCAGTGTCTGGCCTTCGATGAACATGCCCTTGGCGCCCATCAGGTTGTTCACGCCCATCAACAGGCCGGCGATGATCAGCGCGGGCAGGATCGGCATGAACACATCGGAGAACACCCGCACCAGGCGCTGCATGGGGTTGGCCTTGTCGCCGCCGGCTTTCTTGACGTCGGCAATGGTCGAAGCGGCAAGGCCGGTCAGTTCGCGCAGGGCGGCGTAGACCTTCTCCACTTCACCTGGGCCGATCACCACCTGGAACAGGCCACCGGTAAAGAACGACCCTTTGACCAGGTCGACCTGATTCAGCGCACTGCTGTTGACCAGGCTGGGGTCCTTGAGCGCCAGGCGCAGGCGGGTCACGCAATGGGCGGCCTGCTCAAGGTTTTCGCGGCCCCCGAGGTTGTCGAGAATCTCGCGGGCAATCGTTGAATAGTCGTGGCTCATGCTCGTTTTCCACTGTGATTGTTTTTATGGGTGGCAGTCGTTGGCAGCACGCCGAGGAGGGAAAAGTACTCGTCTGTACGAGTTAAATCAACAACTCGTCTGTACGAGTTACACTTTTGTTTATGCCTGCGAGCTTTCTGTCAGATTTTTCCCTGCACCGCACCGCTGTCCAATGGACAAACGCCACCTCTGCCACTATGGTTCCTGCCTTGAACGCGCAGTCCACCTTCATAACGCCGGGCAAGAGCCATCCCATGAGCAAATACAACCAGATCTATACGGATCTGCTTGCCAGCATCACCACCGAGCGCCTGCAACGCGGTACGCGCCTTCCCTCCGAAACCGAACTGATGGACGCCTACCAGGCCAGCCGTGGCACCGTGCGGCGCGCCATCGAGCAGTTGCAGGAACGTGGCTTTGCGCAAAAGATCCACGGCAAGGGCACCTTTGTGTTGTCGCCCAACCCGATCGAGTTCCAACTGGGCGGCATCGTCAGCTTCCACGAGACCCACGCAGACCTGGGCGATGACGTACGTACCGACGTGGTCGAGTTCACCCAGATCCCGTTGGAAGGCTCACTGCTGCAGCACATCGAGGCCGAACCTGACACATTGATCACGCGCATCAAACGGGTGCGCCGCATCGGTGGCAAACGCGTGATTCTGGACATCAACCACTTCATCAGCGACCTGATTCCCGGCCTGGACCGCGACATCGCCGAGCAGTCGATCTACGCGTTTATCGAGCAAACGCTGCAGCTGCAGATCAGCTACGCGCAACGCACCATCGAAGCCCTGCCACGCAGCAAGGACGACCAGGCGCATCTGGATCTGGAGGGGCAAAGCCATGTGATTGTGGTGAGTAACCAGACGTTTTTGCAGGATGGAAGGCAGTTCGAGTACACCGAGTCGCGGCATACGTTGGATAAGTTTTATTTTTCGGATATTGCGAGACGCTGAAGCCTTACCCAACAACTATGTAGCGCCCGCAAGCGTCGCACCTAAGGGACCCTCGCCTTCTTTTTGAAGGATGAGCCCTCCATGAGTACCGGTACCCCCCTGCCCAATGCAGCCGACAAGGCCGCGCTGATAACGTTGGCCACCCAAATAATCCCGGCATGCCCCAGCCTGAATGACAGCGCCCATCAAACCGCCTGCGACATCCTGCAAAAGCACGGTGTAAAAGGCCTGGACCCGGATGACGTCTACTACCATCGGTTCAAGAGCGCCCAGAGCAGCACCAAGACCTTCACCGGTTGGGAACACCTACTGGAAAAACCCTACGAATCGACAACCCTGACGCAGTTGGTGATTCATCGCTTTCGTGCCACCGATTTCGACAACGCCGACTTGCTCGACCTGTATGGGGGTTTTTACACCACGGGTCCGGTGTATGGCGACTTTAATGAAACCAACGAAGTGCGTCTGCATGGCAACGAAGTGCTGAAGGACTTCTGGAACATTCGATTCGACAGCCTCTACAACGGTCAACTGGACGACTTCTGGCACAGCCATGCCGACGACTTCCGAACCCTGGCCAAATGCAATTTTCTCAGCAAAGCGGTTCAGGCCGCCGACCTCAAACAGCTGACAAAAGAAGACCTAGAGACCTGCATCAGTACTGTCGCCTCCAACGTGACGTGGCCTATCACCCGCAAGATGCTGCAAACCGAAGTGTCTGCAGGCGACCCCCCCCAGGTATACGCCCTGGATGTAGACGGCCATGTGGCGTTCAACTTGCTACGCATCGTCGATCCGAAGGGCCGCCAGATTCTTTACACGCCCGGCGACACCCCTGCGTTCCAAGTCCTGGAAACCCCGGCGGACATGCACTGGTGGGTTCTGGGCAAAATGAACAACGAACAGAGCCGCGACGCCTTCCTCTGTCACTTCCCGCTGTCTGATCGCCTGGCCATGCAGGAGAACATCACTGACCTGATGAACCGTCTCGTCGGCACGTGGGGCAAGTCCGACCACCATCTGATCAACCGCAAAAACCAGGCGATCAATCTCGATGCTTTCTCCTGGTTGATGGAGCGTACGCGCTGGTCCATGTACGACGAGGCTCGGCAACTGCTGACCACCCAGAAGGACCTGCAAAAAAAACTGTGGATAGGCTACCTGAGCGCCGGCTTGAAAGTGTTCGGCCCAATGGCCGCGATCGGCTGGGAAGTGGCTTTGCCGGTCCTGGGCGCCAGCATCGCGCTCACCGGTATGAATATCGATCAGGCCGTCAATGGCCGTACCCGCGCAGAGCGCAAGGCTGGCGTGACGGCGGCGGTGATCAATGGTATCGCCATGCTGTTCAACGTGCTGGCCCTGGCCGGGCCGGGCCCCATCACGGAGGTGGGTGCGGAGGTCGATGCCGCAGAGGCCGCCGAAATGGCCGAGTACAAAAAGGAACTACAGCCTGAGCCCGTCGATGAGCCCGCAGTGACACCGACGGGTGGAGAAACGACGGTACCGCCCACTGCCGGGGAGCCACCGGCCGCCACCTCCCAGATACCGACATCCTGGAAACGCCTGCAAGGCCTGGAAGAGGCAACCCCAATGACCGAAGGAGGACGCTACCGCAATATCTACACCGTCAAAGCCAACCCTTCGACCGTCATCAAGTTCAAGGATGCCGTCTATTACGTACGCTACGAGGCCGATATCAATGGCGAAGGGAGCTGGGCAATTATCGATCCACAGAACCCTAACGCTTTTTACGGCACACGCCCGGTACAACTCAATGCCGCCGGTGAATGGGAGCTCGCTTTGCGTCCATCCGACGCCATCAGGGGAGGTGCTCCGGTCGACACGGTCGCTGCAGGCGAAACACGGCTGGGTACAAGCACGGTCGAAGAAACCATGCCGAGTTCCTATGGCTCGCCCAACGCCAGTAACCCACCCTCCAGCCTCGGCACCGCTTATGACCTCAACGACCTGGACCCGTACCAGATTGAGCTGGCAATGGGCGGCAGGCCGGACCACTTCAAGCGTATCCCCAAGCCTGGAGGCGGCTTCACTGACTTCTACACCTCAGATTATTTTATCAATCCGGCGCGCACCAAAATCCTCACCGCAGCGCGTCAATTTTTCTCCCGGCCCTTTTTCATTCACAGCCTGCCTGAGCGCCCGGCCTTGCCCTCGCTCACGCCAGAAATGTCCTCCACCGAGCTGATTGAAGCCGTGTTCAAAACCGCCCCCGGTCTGGTCGTCGCTGAAAGCCCGAATCGCATCGCCAGCTTGTACGTTCTGATCAAAGACATGCCTGCCCTGGCGCGCCAAGGGATCAAGACGCTCTACCTGAACCGCCTGTTCAACGACCTGCATCAACTGGACCTCGATACGTTCGCCAACACCGGGGTGCTGTCTGACGACCTGAAAGTCTATCTTGAGCAAATGGATGCCTTGTTGCCGGTACGCTTTAACACCCAGGCACTGCTCACCGCCGCCAGGGCATACGGCATACGTGCGCAGGCCACGGGCTGCCTGGCCAATTACCGATCCTTCGCGGTGGCGATGGATGAACAAATGGCCAAGAACTTCCTGACCAGCGAAATCATTCGCCTGGACCAGCTCAAGAACGGCGTCGGCAAATGGGTAGCGTTGACCGGGGCGCAAAACACCAACACGTTCAGGGGCGTGGCCGGTATCAGTGAAATAAACGGTGGCACCAGCCTGCGCATCGTTGAGGAACTCAATGCCGCCAGCCCCAAGGTTGAAGTGCGTCTTGGCCCAAAGGTAGTGAATCGGCCCAAAGTAAACCCGAGCCTGAATGCTCTGGACACAGACCTCTCTCTGAAAATACCCATGACCGAACTGGAGATGCCACGCACCTATGTGTTCACTGAGCGGCAGGTCGAGGATGCGCTCAAGCTTCCTGGCGATTACCTGCTGGAACAGACCCAATCGACATTGACCCTGATCCACCGTAATCGGCTCAAGGCGCTGGTGCGCAGTACTATCCAGGGCACCATCAGCCAGGGTTACTTTATTGATGCGGCCCAGTTCCCTCGGCTTAACGGTAACGTTTACAACTCCTTGCCGGAACTGCTCCAGGCCCTCAACAACCAGGGTATGCGGTTCAGGGGGTTGCCACTGATCAAGACGCCGGTTCCGACGGCCGAGGTAAACATTAATAACGTGCCCGCTTACGACGACATCCCGCCACCCGCAGGCTTTGTTCCCGCAGTGAATTTACCCGTGATGCCGGCAGCGACCAGCGCCCCGCAGGTTCCTCCTGCGTGGGAAGCCAATGAGATCCTGGAGGGCGAAGCACCGGTCAGCGAACCTGGGAAATACCAAGGGATCTATCGACTCACGTCCGACCCTGGCGAGGCGATTCTGTACGATGGCAAACCCTATTACGTACGCTATGAAACCTATCGAGGGGGGACCAGCGGCTGGGCCATCATCAACCCCCACGCCCCCAACGCCACTGCGGATTCGATTGCGGTTCGGCTGAACGCACAAGGGCAGTGGGAAACATTTGCTCGCTAGCCACGGATCCCCCCCCTGAAACAACAAAGCCCCGGCATCTGCCGGGGCTTTGTTTATTTACGATTCGAGGCGCGGGCCAGGAATCACTCCCACTCAATCGTCGCCGGCGGCTTGCTCGACACGTCATAAGTCACGCGGGAAATACCTTCGATCTCGTTGATAATCCGGCCGCTGACCGTCTCCAGCAGTTCGTAAGGCAGGTGTGCCCAACGCGCTGTCATGAAGTCGATCGTCTCTACAGCACGCAACGCAACAACCCATGCGTAACGACGACCATCGCCTACAACGCCAACCGATTTCACCGGCTGGAATACCACGAACGCCTGGCTGACCTTGTGGTACCAGTCGGCCTTGCGCAGTTCTTCGATGAAGATGTGGTCGGCGCGACGCAGCAGGTCGGCGTATTCCTTCTTCACTTCACCCAGGATACGCACGCCCAGGCCCGGGCCTGGGAATGGGTGGCGGTAGACCATGTCGTACGGCAGGCCCAGTTCCAGGCCCAGACGGCGGACTTCGTCCTTGAACAGTTCGCGCAGCGGTTCTACCAGCTTGAGGTTCATTTCCTCAGGCAGGCCACCCACGTTGTGGTGGGACTTGATCACGTGGGCCTTGCCGCTCTTGGCGCCGGCCGACTCGATCACGTCGGGGTAGATGGTGCCCTGGGCGAGGTACTTGATGTTGTCCAGTTTGTTGGACTCGGCATCGAACACGTCGATGAAGGTGCGACCAATGATCTTGCGCTTCTTCTCCGGGTCGGACTCTCCGGCCAGGTTGTTGAGGAACTGGTCCTCAGCGTTGGCGCGGATCACCTTGACGCCCATGTTCTCGGCGAACATGGCCATCACTTGCTCACCTTCGTGCAGGCGCAGCAGGCCGTTGTCGACGAATACGCAGGTCAGCTGGTCGCCGATGGCCTTGTGCAGCAAGGCGGCCACAACCGAGGAGTCAACGCCGCCGGACAGGCCAAGCAATACGTTGTCAGTGCCGACCTGGGCGCGCACTTGGGCGATGGCATCTTCAGCAATTTTCGACGGGGTCCACAGGGCTTCACACTCGCAGATGTCGAGGATGAAACGCGACAAGATGCGCCCGCCTTGCTTGGTGTGGGTCACTTCCGGGTGAAACTGCACGCCGTAGTAGCGACGCTCGTCGCTGAACATGCCGGCAATCGGGCAGCTCGGGGTGCTGGCCAGGATGTGGAAGTCTTCCGGCATTTTGGTGACCTTGTCACCGTGGCTCATCCAGACGTCGAGGCCGAACAGGCCGTCGGCATCGATGTGGTCTTCGATGCCGTCCAGCAGGCGGCTCTTGCCAACCACGTCCACACGGGCATAACCGAATTCACGCAGTTCGGAACCTTCAACCTTGCCACCCAGTTGCTCGGCCATGGTCTGCATGCCGTAGCAGATGCCGAATACCGGCACACCCAGGTCGAATACCGCTTGCGGGCAGCGCGGGCTGTTGGCTTCGTGAACGGACTCGGGGCCACCGGCGAGAATGACGCCTTTGGGTGCGAATTCGCGAATCGCTTCATCGTCCATGTCGAACGGATGCAGTTCGCAGTACACGCCGATTTCACGCACGCGGCGGGCGATCAGTTGGGTGTACTGGGAACCGAAGTCGAGGATCAGGATGCGGTGGGCGTGAATGTCGAGGGCCATGAAGTCAGTCTCGTCTAATGAATCAGAAACAACTCGGGGCTGAAAGAACAGCCCCGGTTACTTAACGTTTTGCTGGAAGCCTCAACCTACACGGTAGTTTGGCGCTTCCTTGGTGATCTGCACGTCGTGGACATGGGATTCAGCCATGCCGGCGCCGGTGATCCGTACGAACTCTGGCTTGGTGCGCATTTCTTCGATGTTGGCACTGCCGGTGTAGCCCATCGAGGAACGCAGGCCGCCCATCAGTTGGTGGATGATCGCGCTCAGGGTGCCTTTGTACGGCACACGGCCTTCGATGCCTTCCGGTACGAGCTTCTCGGCGCCTGCCGAAGAGTCCTGGAAGTAACGGTCGGAAGAGCCTTGCGCCTGGGACATGGCGCCCAGCGAACCCATGCCACGGTAAGCCTTGTACGAACGACCCTGGAACAGTTCGATCTCGCCCGGCGCTTCTTCGGTACCGGCGAACATCGAGCCCATCATCACGCAGGAAGCACCGGCTACGATGGCCTTGGACAGGTCACCGGAGAAACGGATGCCACCGTCGGCGATCAAGGGTACGCCAGTGCCTTCAAGGGCAGCGGCGACGTTGGCGATGGCGCTGATCTGCGGCACGCCCACACCGGCGACGATACGCGTGGTGCAGATGGAGCCTGGGCCGATACCGACCTTGACTGCGTCGGCGCCAGCTTCGGCCAGGGCCTTGGCGGCAGCGCCGGTAGCGATGTTGCCGCCGATCACCTGCACTTCAGGGAAGTTCTGCTTGACCCAACGCACGCGGTCGATCACGCCTTTGGAGTGGCCGTGGGCGGTGTCGACCACTACCACGTCAACACCGGCAGCGACCAGCGCCGAGACGCGATCACCGGTGTCTTTACCGGTACCGACCGCAGCGCCAACGCGCAGACGACCTTGGTCATCCTTGCTGGCCAGCGGGTAAGCCTTGGCTTTTTCGATGTCGTTGACGGTCATCATGCCTTTGAGGGCGAATTTGTCGTCGACGATCAGCACGCGCTCGATGCGGTGCTTGTGCAGCAGTTCGCGCACATCGTTCTTGTCGGCGCCTTCCTTGACGGTGACCAGACGCTCTTTAGGCGTCATCACTTCGCGGACGGTGACTTCAAGGCGGTTCTCGAAACGCACGTCACGGGACGTGACGATGCCGACCAGGTCGCCATCGTGCAGCACCGGGACGCCGGAGATGTTGTGCATGCGAGTGAGTTCGAACAGGTCACGCACGGTAGCGTCGGCTTCGATGGTGATCGGATCTTTCACCACACCGGCTTCGTAACGCTTGACCTTGCGCACTTCGGCAGCTTGCTGCTCGATGGTCATGTTCTTGTGGATGATGCCGATGCCGCCTTCCTGAGCCATGGCAATGGCCAGACGGGCTTCGGTGACGGTGTCCATGGCAGCGGAAACCAGGGGAATATTCAGCTCGATGCCACGGGTTAGGCGGGTCTTGAGACTGACTTCGTTAGGAAGCACCTCGGAATAACCGGGCACTAGGAGAATGTCGTCGAATGTCAGAGCTTCTTGGCTGATACGCAGCATCGCGGGGGCTCCCGAGCGGGAAAATGGAAGCGCGCCATTATATACATGCACCCTGCCGGGCTCAATGTAAAACTCTGACAAACTTGGTAATACTGATAGATGGGTAATTTCATCGCCCCGATCATTCCCATGCTCCGCGTGGGAATGCCTCTGGTGACGCTCCGCGTCGCCTTGGGGCAGGATTCAAAATCTCAGACAACAACGGGACGCGGAGCGTCCCATGCGGCGGTGCCCACGCGGGAGCGTGGGAACGGTCGTGTTCGGCAAAAAGTTACAGTTCGACTTTGACCCAGCTCATTTTTTGATCGAGCCAATCGGCAAACTCGTCGATAAAGCTCTGTTTGAAGCCCGCCTCCGCCCAGTTGTTGAAAATGAATCCCAGGTTGGAAAACCCGCATTCCTGCAGGAACAGAAAGCCATTGATGTCGTCTTCATGCCCACATAGCGGGCAGGTGAAGTTATCGGTGTGGCCAGGCATCCAGTCTTCCAGGCTTTCAAACAGCGCCTCGCCGACTTCCTTGAGGCACTCCGGGCAGCCAGCTTCTTCGAGGAACCCCTTGGCCGGCGTGTAGATGCAACGCTTGTAGATGATCTCCAGGCCATTGACCGGCTCGTTGAACGGCAGCGCTTCGGGGTGCAGCACCACGGCGCGGGCACCATCGGCCAGGGCGTAGCCCATGCGGTTGCCGGTACGCCCACAGGTGGTGAGCTCTTCCTTGATGATGTTCTTGCGCACCAGCCAGCGCACAATCGCCCGGGCGCGGGGTTCGTGGACCGGCAAGGTGGAGATTTTCGGGACAAGGATGCTTTGGGAGTTCATGGGAGTCCTGCGGTGTGGCTATTGGCGCCATCGCGGGCAAGCCCGGCTCACACAGGTGATCGCATTCCAATGTGGGAGCCGGGCTTGCCCGCGATGACGCCCGGGAGGACGGCAGCTTAATCCCTGAAAAAATCAGGTCAAGTACTCAAATACCGTCCGACCAACGCAATACCACTGGCCAATACCAGCCAGGTCACCAACCGCACGAACGCCTCACGGGACAGCCGCATCGTCAGCCTGCGCCCACACCACAACCCCAGAACCATCGCCGGCAACAGGCAAACCGCCAACATCAATAACGGCAAATCTGCATACACCCCGGCAATCAGGAACAGACTCAAACGCACCACCGTGCTGCAACTGATCAGCGCGCTTTGCGTAGCCCGCGCCGCGTCCTTGGGCAAACGGCTGTTCAGGTAAATCGCATATAAAAAGCCGCCACTGCCGAATAGCGCACCAAACAGCCCCCCAACAGTGCCCATGGGAACCGACCAGCCCGCCGCCAGCTGAGTCGGTCGTGCTTTCACCGCCAGGCTGTAAATCGCGTAGGCACTGATAAACAGCCCCATCAATAGCAGCAACAGGTCCGAATGCAGGTTGAGCAAAAACACTACGCCCAGGGTGCAGCCGATAGCCATGCAGGGTAGCAACCGCAACAGTTCCGGCTTGTTCACATCGCGCCGCGTTTGCAGCAGGCCGCCAAACGCCGCGACAAAGTCCAGAAGCACCAGCAACGGGATGATCTTCGACAGCGGCATGAATAAAATCAGGATGGGCCCCGCCACCAGCGCCGTGCCGAAACCGGCAATGCCGAACACGATATAAGCCACTGTCACGCCCAGGCCGATCACCAGCCAATCAATACAGCCGAACGACCACTGGCTCATCAGCTCAACCGGGCTCATGACTTATTCCTTCTATTGAGATGCCGTTCACTTTAGCCATCTGCAAGGGTTGCGACTAATATCTTCCAGGCTCACTACTCATCTCAAAAAGGCATGACTCTTGATCTCCACCCGGCAACTGCGTTATTTCGTCGAAATCGCCGACAGCGGTAGCTTCAGTGCTGCCGCCGAGCGCCTGTTCGTGGCGCAATCAGCCTTGAGCCGGCAGATCAAGGAGCTTGAATCTCAACTGCAAACCCCACTGTTCGAACGCACTGCACGCCAGCCAAGGCTGACGGCCGCCGGCGAAGCCTTCTACCCACGGGCGCGCAACCTGCTGAGTGAGCTGCTCAAGGCCAGCAACCTGGCGACACAAGTGGGCCAGGGCCAACTCGGCACCTTGCGCCTGAGCCATTCGAGCACCGTGCCGATGAGCGGCGCGTTACTCCAAGGCATCAGCACGTGGCTGGAGCGCTGCCCGGGTGTGTCGATGGATATCGTCAAACTCTCCTCCGAAGCCCAACTGGAGGAAATCGCCGAGGGCCGCCTGGACGTCGGCCTGCTGCGGTTGCCGGTGTTGCGCCAGCGCGAAGGCGTGCGCGTGGTGCCTTGGTACACCGAGCCGTTGGCGCTGGCAGTGCCTGCGGGTCATCCCTTGGCACGCGGCAACGCAGCGGTCGAGTTAATGCAACTCAAGGACGAGGCGTTTATCTCGATCCCCCACCCTCAGCGCGGCGGGCTGAGTTATCTGTCGGCTGAATTGTGCATGCGTGCAGGTTTTTTCCCCAAGGCGGCGCGGGTGATGTCGCGCAAGACCACGCAGTTGCAATTGATCCAGGCCGGTTTCGGTATTGCCTTGCTACCAAAATCCATGCAGGACATCGCCCCGCCCAACGTGCAATTTTTGCCCTTGGCCGACCCTGACTGCGACAGCACCGTAGCCCTGGCCTGTGCGCAAGCGCCAAACGCGCTGGTGGAGCAATTCTGTCAAACCCTGCACGAATGCCTATAAACTGCCGCCCATGATTAAAGATCCTTTTGCCCGTTTGGGCCTGGACCGCGAAGTCCTGACTGTCAGCCAGCTCAACGGCCGTGCGCGGGTGTTGCTGGAAGACGTGTTCACCAATATCTGGGTGGAAGGCGAGATCTCCAACCTCGCTCGCCCAGCCTCCGGCCATGTGTATTTCACGCTCAAGGACAGTGGCGCCCAGGTGCGTTGTGCGCTGTTTCGCAACAACGCTGCACGCGTACGCCAGGCGTTGAGGGACGGGCTGGCGGTGAAGGTGCGCGGCAAGGTCTCGTTGTTCGAGGGCCGCGGCGATTACCAACTGATCCTCGATACCGTGGAGCCGGCCGGTGATGGTGCGCTACGCCTGGCCTTCGACGCACTGAAGGAAAAGCTGAGCGCCGAAGGCCTGTTCAGTGCCGAACGCAAAGTGGCGCTGCCGGCGCATCCTCGGCGCATCGGCATTATCAGCTCGCCCACCGGCGCGGTGATTCGCGACATCATCAGCGTGTTCCGCCGCCGCGCGCCGAATGTTGAACTGACCCTGATCCCTACCGCCGTGCAAGGCCGCGAAGCAATCCCGCAGATCGTGCGGGCGCTGAAACTCGCCGACGGCCGGGGTTTCGACGCGTTGATCCTGGCCCGTGGCGGTGGCTCCCTGGAAGACTTGTGGTGCTTCAACGAAGAGGCGGTGGCCCGCGCAATCGATGCCTGCGTTACCCCTATCGTCAGTGCCGTTGGTCATGAAACCGATGTGTCCATCAGCGACTTCGTGGCGGACGTCCGCGCCCCTACTCCCTCTGCCGCCGCCGAATTGCTGGCTCCCGACGCCAGCCATCTGGTGCGTCAAGTGGAAAACCTGCAGCGCCGCCTGGTGATGCTGATGCGCAACCGCCTGAGCCACAGCCGCCTGCGCCTGGAAGGCATGGCCCGGCGCCTGCGTCATCCGGGCGAGCGCTTGCGCCAGCAGGCCCAGCGTCTGGATGACCTGGACATGCGCTTGCGCCGTGCCTTTGAGCGCAGCCTCAATACCCGTCGCGAGCGCTTGATCCGCCTGGAAACCCGCCTCGCCGGCCAGCACCCCGGCCGTCAACTGGCACTCTTGCGCCAGCGCCTGGACAGCCTCGCCGAACGCCTGCCCCGCGCCATGCGTGAAGGTCTCAAGGCTCGGCGTCTGCAACTGCAGAGCCAAGTGCAGACATTGCAGGTGGTCAGCCCGCTGGCGACCCTGGGCCGCGGCTACAGCATCCTGTTGGACGAGCGCGGCCAGGCGATTCGCAATGCCGCACAAACCCACACCGGCCAGCGCCTCACCGCGCGCCTGGGTGAAGGCCAATTGCAAGTGCGGGTGGAAGACAACCACCTGACACCCGTCACCCTTTCATTATTGGATTGATCGATGCCACGCCTACTGAGCCTGTTGATGCTGTTGTGCCTCACATTTCACGCCCACGCCGACAGTTACATCATGCGAACCCTGAACAAACCGGTGCCAGGCGGCGTGGCCGTCGTCGAACTAGGCCCTTCGGCCACGGCGCCGAAAGCCACCTACCAGGGCAAGCCGGTGCTGGTGGTCAAGGAGCAGGACAACTGGCTGGCGATTGTCGGTATCCCGTTAACGGTCAAGCCTGGCAACGAGCGCATCAGCAGCGGTGGGCGCAACCTGCCGTTTATCGTCGGTTACAAGAAGTATCCGGAACAGCGCATCACTTTGAAGAACAAGAGCCAGGTCAACCCTGACCCGGCCCAGCTCAAGCGCATCGAAGACGAACTGGCAGTGCAGCTCAAGGCTTACCGCAGCTTCAGCCCGAACCTGCCTAGCAACCTGGTGCTGGATAAACCGGTGAACGGGCCGCTTTCGAGCAAATTCGGGGTGCGCCGCTTTTTCAACGGTGAAGAACGCAACCCGCATTCGGGCCTGGATTTCGCCGTACCGGCCGGCACACCGATCAAGACACCCGCCAATGGCAAGGTGATTCTGGTCGGCAATTACTTCTTCAACGGCAATACCGTGTTTGTCGACCATGGCCAGGGCTTTATCAGCATGTTCTGCCATATGTCGAAGATCGATGTGAAGGTGGGTCAGCCACTGGTGCGCGGTGCGGTAGTCGGCAAAGTCGGCTCGACAGGCCGGGCCACCGGGCCGCATATGCACTGGAACGTCAGCCTGAACGATGCACGGGTAGATCCGGCGATTTTTATCGGCGCGTTTCAACCCTGAATACCGTGGCCGTGAGGGGCGTCAGTGATTTCCTGCGCTGGTGCCTGATCTGCCGGAGGATCGCTGCAATGCATTGTGATCTTCTTACACTTTTGCGATGAACCATCCGACACCCGAGACTCACTCAACCAGCGATTTACACGGACGTAATGAGCAGGACCTGAGCATTGGAAATCCAATTCCCATGAGACTCTTTCCATGTCACTTACCCCAGCACTGTCAGAGCGACATTCGCAAAACCTCCTGACCTCATCTCACGCCTCACCCGGTACTCCCCCGACCAGCCCGCCTACGCCACCCGCAACTCTGCAACAACCTGCATCAGCCCCCTTGCCCGCCGCCGCCAATTACGCCCCCGATGACCCGCCTACTCCCGCCTCGTCAGGTATAACCCCGGCGAAAATGCGATACCCGCAGTTGGTGAAGCATTTCAAACCCAGCAATGAAACACAGTTCACCGCTGAACACGCGATGCTGACTGAAGACAAGCAACGCCTGCATAGCCAGCAACCCGGCTTCAAGGCCTTTGTACAGTCTCAACTTGAGGAAGCGTTCCCCGCGATCAGGCCGCTGAATCCCGACATGCTCAGTTTCAATCGCTACAGAGTGGGCGATGGACGCGAATCACTGGCCTCTTCAGAGCCCTTGATGGCTGCGCTGGCCAGGATGATCCGCGACATCCAGGCCAACCCGAATGCGTTGATGCGCCCGGAGCGAGGCATAAGAACTGAATTCACGCATCGACGAACCATTGCCGACCTGGCGGTACCGGCCTTTACCGAAGGCACGCTGCAATCCATTGCTCGCAACATTGCCACGCAATACCCGCAGGCGCTTGAAGAATACTGGACCACACCGCGGCCGGTGGAAAATCAGCCGACTCTCCAGATGTCGCCGCAAGAGCAACTGTTGTTCCTGCACAAAAAACAGCTGTCAATCCTCGCCTCACTGCGCCTGAGCGATGGCACCCTGAGCGCGACCGGCAAAAACCTGATCGACTCCGGGTTGCGCTACCCCACCCTGCAAGACCGAGAAAAACGCTTCACCGACGGTGATCGCTTTGGGGTGTACCCCATCACTGTGGATGACCAAACGGAACATGGCGCGATGCTGCCAGGGGCCTTTCTCATCACCCGAAAAGACGGCTCCTATGCTACGCCGCCCACCTGGCCGAATGGGCGCGCACTTGCGCTCAACGATGACAATGGCCCCGTCGTGATGTACACGCCCAGTGAAGGTTTCGAGGAATTCGCAACCCCGGCCCAGGCGCGCCAGGCTTTGGCCCGCCGCCTGGACCAGGGCGGTGTCGAGGCCAAGTTGCTCCTGCAAGGCCTGCCCCCGGCTCTGCAAAACAGGCCCGACCCTATTACCGGAAAAGATCTGATGTCCAGTGTCGAGCCGTCGGCCGGGGATGTGTTGGCGCAATCCATCCCCTGGATACTCAAACGCCAGCGGGCAGACATTAATGCCCACCTGAGCACAGCATTGGCGCCAGGCAAAACCGTCAACCCTCTTCTCGACAGTGCCACATTGGAAGGTATCGATAATGCGGCCGACTGGTCGTACCTCACCGATGGCACCAACGCCATGCTGGCCCGGGACGCCAAGCTGACCGACAAACTCCAACCCGAATGGTTGAAGAATCTAAGCCCCTTTCAAGAAGCCTTGTTTTTGCACTTGGACAAAGCGCAGGAGCGGAGCCTGGATGCGCTGACGCCCCTGCTTGAAAAAATCCCGGCGCTGGACACCTTCGCCCGTGACCGCCTGAATGCAGCCATCAAACAGCGATACCCGGCAGCAGAAATCGATGCGGATCAACTCATGGTGCAGGTCCACACCCGCACCGCCATCCACGGCGGGAGAGGGACTGGCCAACCCCTCTATTCGAAACAAGACGCGGTGTCCCTGACCGACTTGGCGCTGAAGAATCCCAGTGGCTTCCCTGCCGTCGAAAGAGGTGTATACACCGATGAGAAAATGACCTTGCCTCTGCGCGACAAGCACGGCAAGCCCGTACGGGACCTGAGCGGCAAGCCGGTTACCCTGGATACCGACGATCTCAAGGCATTGGTCAATACCACCGATGTCGGGGGCGAATACACCAAACTGCTCAAACAGGAAATGGCCCCTGATGCCCAATCGGGGAGTGCTGTGCACTTGCGCACAGCGTGGAAAGCTCATCTGGCAGACGCGATGGATAAAGGGGCGTTTCTGGCAGAACTCAGCCCCGACGCCTATACGGAACTGGCCAGCGACAACATCCATAAACGCGCGGCGCAGTGGGCGGATGCGGTACTGACTCACCCCGACCCGGCCACCCGCCCTCAAGTCGATGGGAAAACCATCGTCGCCAACAGCCTGCTCCACAGGGGGCTAGCGGTGCAGGGCGTGATGGTGATCGGCAACCAGACAGATCCATCGCTGGTGCTGTACACCCCCAAGGCTCCCGACGGCATTACTTATCGCGAAGTCGCGGACCACAAGGCCCTCGACACCCTCCTGGAGAAAAAAGAGTGGGCAACCTATATCGCGCAAAGAAAATCACCCGTCAGTAAAGATGAGGTCGATCAGTTCAAGGGAGCGCTTAAAGAAGCTGCGTACAGCCCAACGAAATTGATGTCCCCCGAACTGGCGGTCTCGTCGATCAAGCTGCTGGGAGGCGCCACTCGCCTTGAGCCCATAAAAGGTGACTTCCAAGACCATCTGTACAAGCAACACGTACAGATGGCAATCGACCGAGCGGATCACCAGTCCGTAAGCAGTGCGGAGGTCGCACGGCAATCGCTCAAGAACAAAATCGAGTTCGGCATTGAAGTGGCATTGATCTTTACCGACCTGATACCGGTGGCTGGCAAAGGCGTGTCTGCGGGTTTTCGTCTGGGCAAAGCCGGCATCAGCGCACTGCGCGCCAACAGCAGAGTGTTGCCGCACCTGATCAAAAGGCCCGGCCTGGGACGGGCCATCTACAGTGATTTCACCTTGTCTGCGGCGGGTATCTCCAATGTTCGCGCGGCCCCCCTACGCCCGGTATTCAAGTCGTCGACGGCGACAGGCGCGATTACCTCGCGCCCTGGGCCAAGAGCACTGCCTGCGCCCGTCAGCCCAGTGCCGGCGCGACCCTTCGCCAGCACCGGCAACACTATTGCTGGCTCACGCACGCCCAACGACGCCGTCATTCCTGAGCGCGACTTGAGTGCGTACGCCAGGCCTGGCGATATGATCAACGGCAGGACGCTCAGGAGTGACGGTACCTATAACGTTGGCGACGAGTGGTTCATCCGATTTACCGACAGTACCCGCGTGAGCAGGGTTTATCAGATCGATTCAGCCTTTCACGCTCGCAGTGGCTGGGTCAATATCATCGACCCGAACGTCCCATCAACTGCGCCCAAAAGCAGCAGAATCGTCGCCTCTGTACAACATGCGGGCAACGGTGAATGGCGCCTGAATCAACTGCCCGGTGGAGCCCCCACGCCGACACCGGGAGCTTCGACGACAGGCGCCGAGGCCCCTGCCCGACCAGCGTTACCAGACGCCGAGTATTTCAGCCTCAACAGAGGGCGGCTGGTCAAAGCCGACTTCACCGATAAAACCTTGCCACTGGCCAGGTATTGGTTCAGGCGGGATTTGTATAACTTCTACAAGAACATGCTCACTCAAGGCCAGATGCCGCCGCGCCCGCCCCGGCTGGAACTCGCACCCGGCACCTCACCGGCCGACCTGTTGCGTAAGGCCTACGAAATCACTGACGTGGTGGTACTGGGGGAGTCCCATAGCGAAATTGCCAGTTTCCAGATGCTCAAAGAGAATATGCAGGCCCTCAAAGAGTCGGGGGTTACCACGCTTTATCTTGAGAATGTCGAAACCAATACCGCGGGCCAGCTCATGGATGTGGGCATGGGGGCCCATCGTCCTCAAGGCGCGTCTCCCACGCTCTCGGAACTGGTTCAACTTGCCAATGACAATGGAATCACCGTCAAACCCCTGGAACACCACTACTTAACCCGCCGATCGGATATGCCCGATTTCTACAGGTACGTTGGGGACAACGACAACGGCATTACTCGCCTGCAAGAATTCAACTACTTCGCGACCCGCATTTTGCAAACACGCAAGCCGGGCGAAAAAGTACTCGCCTTGGTAGGTCGGGCCCATATGAACACGGCCCGAAACGTTCCAGGCCTGGCGGAACTCAATGGAGGGGTGGGCATAGGCGTGTACCCGGACAAAACATTCAACAAGAGTGTTGCCATCAGCGGTCCATCAATCCCGAGGGATCCCGGGGCCGACGTCACGAATAGCCTTACGGTAGGGGATTACCAGATCTTCCATAAAGTCATCTGAGCAATCACCGTCGCGTTGTTTGCGCGATGGTGAGCCTCTCACTGTCACATGCAGGGGCACCGGAAAACCTCACCACCAAAATTGCGCCTCCACCTACAGCAGCGCAACAATGTGAAGAACATAAGACATTGTTAGCAATAAATATCCATAAAGTTTGTTTTACGCAGAAAATCTATCAATTTTTCCTGACCACCTTGCCATCTCACTTGGCCACGGTTAGGGTTGGGCTTATGAAAACCTCTCACACCCTCATTCAGCTCCGCCAGCACCGCAGCCTGTGCCTTGTCAGCGCACGACTGCCAGGCTGAATCGATCTGCCTCGCCCTCAGTTTTATCCCCAATAACAGTTCCACGGCAGGCCGCCTTTTCTCGGCCCCTACAACCAAGGATTTCCCGATGAGCATGCTCAAAGACCCGTCTTCGAAATACCGCGCGTTCCCGACCATCGATATCCCGGACCGTACCTGGCCGTCGAAAATCATTACCCAAGCGCCGATCTGGTGCAGCTCCGACCTGCGTGATGGCAACCAGTCGCTGATCGAGCCAATGGACGCGGTGAAAAAGCTGCGCTTCTGGAAGACCCTGGTGGCCGTTGGCGTGAAGGAAATCGAAGCCTCGTTCCCGGCCGCTTCGCAAACCGACTTCGACTTCGTGCGCACCCTGATCGAAGACAACCACATCCCCGAGGACACCACCATCCAGGTGCTGACCCAGGGCCGTGAAGACTTGATCGCACGCACCTTCGAATCCCTGCGCGGCGCGAAGAAAGCCATTGTGCACTTGTACAATGCCACCTCGCCGTCGTTCCGCCGCATCGTGTTCAACCAGGACAAGGACGGCATCAAGGCCATCGCGGTCAACGCCGCCAAGCTGTTCGTCAAATACGCCGCCCAGCAGCCGGAAACCCAGTGGACCTTCGAATATTCCCCAGAGACCTTCAGCGCCACTGAGCTGGAGTTCGCCAAGGAAGTCTGTGACGCAGTGATCGAGGTGTGGAACCCGACGCCTGAGCACAAGATGATCCTCAACCTGCCAGCCACCGTCGAGTGCGCCACGCCGAACATCTATGCCGACCAGATCGAGTGGTTCGGTCGCCATATCAACCGTCGCGACAGCGTGATTATCAGCCTGCACACCCACAACGACCGCGGCACTGGCGTGGCGGCCACCGAGCTGGGCCTGATGGCCGGCGCCGACCGTGTGGAAGGCTGCCTGTTTGGCAACGGCGAGCGCACCGGTAACGTCGATTTGGTCACCGTGGCGCTGAACATGTACACCCAGGGCCTCGACCCGCAGTTGGACTTCTCTGACATTGACGGCGTGCGCAAAGTGGTCGAGGAATGCAACCAGATCCAGGTGCACCCACGTCACCCCTATGTGGGCGACCTGGTACACACCGCGTTCTCCGGCTCCCACCAGGACGCGATCCGCAAAGGCTTCTCCCAGCAGAAAGACGATGCATTGTGGGAAGTGCCGTACTTGCCGATCGACCCGGCCGATATTGGCCGCAGCTACGAGGCGGTGATCCGCGTGAACAGCCAGTCGGGCAAAGGCGGTATCGCCTACCTGCTGGAGCAGGAATACGACATCAGCTTGCCGCGTCGCATGCAGATCGAGTTCAGCCAGGTGGTGCAGGCCGAAACCGACCGCGTGGGCCTAGAGATGACCGCGCCACAGATCTACGCCTTGCTGCAGCGTGAATACCTGCAAGCCAACACGCCGTACGCGTTGGTCAGCCACCGCCTGCAGGAAGAGAATGGCAACAGCTTTGTCGAGGTGGAAGTCTCCGGCAAAGGCCAGGGCGAAACCAACCTGCATTGGAAGGGCAAAGGCAACGGTGCGTTGGAAGCGCTGGTAGCGGGCCTGCCGATTGGCGTGGAGATCATGGACTACAACGAGCACGCGATTGGTGCGGGTACCAATGCCAAGGCGGCGGCCTACATTGAACTGCGGGTGAACGGTGAGCGCCCGGTGCATGGGGTGGGGATCGATGAAAACATTACTACCGCCAGCTTCAAGGCGCTGTTCAGTGCGCTGAACCGCTCGTTGAGCCAGTTGGAAGCCAAAGCGGCGTAAGCATTGCCGTAATGCAAAAGGCCCCTGGGTGAGAATCCAGGGGCCTGATCGTTCCCACGCTCTGCGTGGGAATGCAGCCCTGGACGCTCTGCGTCCGCCCTTAGAAGCGGTACGCAGAGCGTCCCAAGAGGCGTTCCCACGCAGAGCGTGGGAACAATCTAAGAGCCTTAGACTAACTGAAAGCTATCGGCATCCAGATTCGCCGGGAATCGTGTACGGTAAGCCGCCAGCTCCGCCGCATCCAGAATCACCTGGAACACCCCATCCGCCTCCCCTGCACTCAGCAAAGTCTCACCCTGGAAATCCAACACCTGGCTATCGCCGGTGTAGGCAAAACCCTTGCCGTCGGTGCCCACCCGGTTCACCGCCGCCACGTAACACAGGTTCTCAATGGCCCGCGCCGGCAACAGCCGATTCCAATGCTGACGCCGAGCGCCCGGCCAGTTGGCGGTGTACAGCAGCAGGTCCGTATCCTGGGCGTCGCGGCTCCACACCGGGAAGCGCAGGTCATAGCAGATCAGCGGGCGAATGCGCCAACCCTTCAACTCGAACTGCACCTGGCGCTCGCCGGGGGTGTAATGGTCATGTTCACCGGCCATGCGGAACAGGTGGCGCTTGTCGTAATGCAACACCTCACCATCCGGCCGCGCCCACAGCAGACGGTTGCGGTGGCTGCCATCGGCGGCCTGGATGATCACACTGCCGGTAATCACGGCCTGATACTTTGCCGCTTGGGCCTGGAGCCAATGATGGGTGGGGCCGCTTTCCGGCTCGGCGAGGGCTTCTGATTCCATGGAAAAACCGGTGGTGAACATCTCTGGCAGCACAATCAAGTCGGCGCCTTTGGCCTGCTCCAGCAGCAACTCGAAGTGTTCGAAGTTGGCCTGGCGGTCATGCCAGGCCAGGCTCGTCTGCACCAGGGCAATGTTCAGATTGGGCAGTGCACTCAGATCGCGCATAGTTTTTCCGCCGCTTGTCGCAACGTCTCCTCGCGTTTGGCAAAGCACAGGCGCACCAGGCGCTGGCCTTGGGGTGGGTGCTGGTAGAACACCGAAACCGGAATGGACGCCACGCCATGTTCGCGGGTCATCCACAGGGACATGGCGACGTCATCCAGGTCTGGGCGTATCTGCGAGTAATCCACCAGTTGGAAGTAAGTGCCGGTCACCCGGGTAAAGCTCAAGCGCGATGGCGCCAGCAGGTCGCAGAACAGGTCCCGCTTGGCCTGATAGAAGGCCGGCAGTTCTTCGACATGTTCCGGGTGTTCGGCCATGAAGTCCGCCAAAGCGTACTGCAAAGGGGTCACGCCGCAAAAGTTGACATATTGATGCACCTTGCGCAGTTCAGCTGTCAGGGCCGGCGGCGCGACCACGTAACCGGTTTTCCAGCCGGTCACGTGATAGGTCTTGCCGAAGGAGCTGACCACAAAGGCGCGCTGATACAGTTCCTGATGGGCCAATATGCTGACGTGGGGTACACCGTCGAATACCAGGTGTTCGTAGACCTCATCGCTGACCAGATAAATATCACGGTCGCGGATCAGTTCGGCCAACTGGTCCAGCTCGGCGCGGCTGATTAGCGCGCCGGTGGGGTTATGTGGCGAGTTGATGATGATCATGCGCGTGCGCGGTGAGAGCGCGGCCTTGATCTTGTCAAAGTCGAGGGCGAAGCCTTGCAGGCTCAATTGCACATGCACGCAGCGACCACCGGCCAGCTCGACCGAGGGCTCGTAGCTGTCGTAGCTGGGGTCGAACACGATGACTTCATCGCCGTTGCGGATGACCGCCTGGATCGCGCAAAAGATCGCCTCGGTGGCGCCTGGGGTGATGGTCACTTCGCTGTCGACATCCACTATGACGCCATAACTGCGGGCGATCTTGGCCGCCACTTGCTGACGTAACACGGGCAGGCCGGTCATCGGTGCGTATTGGTTATGGCCGAGGGCGATATGCTTGCCCACGGCATCGAGTAAACCTTGCGGGCCATTGAAATCCGGGAAGCCCTGGGACAGGTTGAGCGCGCCGGTTTCAGCGGCGAGTTGCGACATGGTGGTGAAAATGGTCGTGCCGACATTCGGCAGCTTGCTGGTGATCATCGGAAGCCCCTGCAGGTGAGCCCCAAGTTTTAAGCTGCCCACTGCATCGGGTCAAGGCACAAACGGTCGCGCATAAAAAAGGGCTCCAAAGGAGCCCTCTCTTGCAGCGTGTCGCTTACAACGCAAAGCTGCCGTTATTTCTTGTCGCGGCGCTTCTTGTCGGCTTTCTTGTGGTGAGTCATCAAACGACGCTTCTTGTTCACCTGACGGTCAGTCAGTGTGTTCTTGTTGCCTTCGTATGGGTTCTCGCCACCCTTGAACTCGATACGGATCGGTGTACCGACCAGTTTCAAGACACGGCGGTAGGTGTTTTCCAGGTAACGCACGTAGGACTTGGGCACCTTCTCGATCTGGTTACCGTGGATCACGATAATCGGCGGGTTGGCACCACCCAAGTGGGCGTAACGCAGTTTGATCCGGCGGTTGTTGACCATCGGCGGCGCGTGCTCGCCCACCGCGTCTTCCAGGATCTGGGTCAGGCGGTTGGTCGGCCAGCGGGTAACCGCGGACTTGAACGAGTTCTGTACGGACGCGTAGAGGTTGCCCACGCCGGTGCCGTGCAGTGCCGAGATAAAGTGGATATCGGCGAACTCAACGAAGAACAACCGACGCTGCAGCTCGATTTTGACGAAATCGCGCTCGCTCGGCGTCATGCCGTCCCACTTGTTGATCGCGATCACAAGGGCGCGACCGGCTTCCAGGGCAAAGCCCAGCAAGTTGAGGTCGTGGTCCACCACGCCTTCGCGGGCGTCCATCACGAAGATCACCACGTTGGCGTCTTTGATCGCCTGCAGGGTTTTGACCACGGAGAACTTTTCAACTTCTTCGTGGATCTTGCCGCGCTTGCGCACACCGGCGGTGTCAATCAGCGTGTACTTTTCCTCGTTGCGTTCGAACGGGATGTAGATGCTGTCGCGGGTGGTACCGGGTTGGTCGTAGACGATAACGCGGTCTTCACCGAGCATACGGTTGACCAGGGTCGACTTGCCGACGTTCGGGCGGCCGATGATAGCGATCTTGATACCGTCTTTTTCGCTCGGGCCAGGAATGCGCTTGGCTTCCTCACCTTCAGCGACGATCTCTTCCTCGCCCTCTTCTTCCTCGACGTCATCCTTGGGGAAATCGCGCAGGGCGATTTCCAGCATCTGGGTGATGCCGCGACCGTGGGCACCGGCGACCGGGATCGCATCGCCCAGGCCCATCGGGCTGAATTCGGCACGGGCGGCCTCAGGATCGATGTTGTCGATCTTGTTGGCGACCAGATAGGAGCGCTTGTTGCGCTTGCGCAGGTGCTCGCCAATCATCTGGTCGGCAGCGGTATAGCCCGCGCGGGCGTCCACCAGGAACAACACGACATCGGCTTCTTCAATGGCCAGCAGTGACTGCTCGGCCATTTTTTCGTCCATGCCATGCTCGTCACCGGAGATACCACCGGTGTCGACAATAATGTAGGAGCGCCCTTGCCACTTTGCCTCACCGTATTGGCGATCACGGGTCAGACCGGACAAGTCGCCGACAATGGCGTCGCGAGTCCTGGTCAGGCGGTTGAACAGGGTGGACTTGCCGACGTTAGGTCGGCCCACCAGGGCGATTACGGGAACCATGCGGCTCTCCACTTCGTTATTTCAGAAAATACAAAAGCCGCTGCAGGGCAGCGGCTGGTGCTCGGGGCAGCATCGTCAGATGCCGCATGCCCCGCCGAAGCAGGGCCGCCTGGGGGTTACCCCAAGCATAGTCAAACCTTTACTTGATGGTCAGGGCTTCCAGCTTGCCGCCGTTGCCATACACATAAAGCATGTTACCCACCACCAGCGGACGCGCACGCAGGCCGTCGCTGTCGATACGCTGGCGACCGACAAAACGACCATCCACCTGGCTCAGCAGGTGCAGGTAGCCTTCAAAGTCACCGACCGCGACGTAGCTGGAGAAGACTTCCGGTGCCGACAGTTGACGGCGAGCCAGGGAGTCATTGCTCCACAGTGCAGTGGTGGAACGCTCATCCACACTTTCAACGGTGCCGGATGCCAGGCTCACATAGACGCTGCCAAACCCTTGGGCGACACCCGCATAGCTGGAGGCATCACGCTGCCAGTTGATGCGACCGCTTTGCAGGTCCAGCGCGGCAACACGCCCCTGGTAGGTGGCGACGTAGAGGGTTTCACCCGACAGCAGCAAGCCGCCGTCGATGTCGACCACGCGATCCAGTTCGGAACGACCTTGCGGGATGGCCACACGAGTTTCCCAGGCCGGCACGCCGTTCTGGGTATTCAGGGCAACCACTTTACCGGTCGACAGGCCAGCAACGGCCAGGTTGTTGGTCACAATCGGACCACTGGTACCGCGCAGGGTCAACACCGCAGGGGTACTGTCGTACAACCAGCGTTGGTCCCCGGTGGAGGCATCCAGGCCGATCACGCGGTCGTCCTGGGTTTGCACCACGACGATATCGCCGTTGGTCGCCGGCGCCGAGAGCACTTCACTGGTCACGCGAGCGCGCCACTTCTCTTCACCGGTGCTGGAGTCCAGCGCGACCACGTCACCCTTGAGGGTACCGATCAGCACCATGCCGTAGCCGACGCCCACACCGCCGGAAACCGGCAGTTCGAGGTCTTTCTTCCACTTGACGTCGCCGTTCATGCGATCCATGGCAACCACGACACCAGTGGAATCAGTAGCCACGATGTTGTCGCCGTCAATCGCCGGCTGCAACAGGTTGTAGAGGTCGCCCTGCCCATCACCAATGGATTGGCTCCATTGTTTTTGCAGGACCACTTCTTCCTTGAAGCTGGTCAGCTCGGCAGGAGGCAGTTCTTTTTTGCTGTTGCTGCTGCAACCCGCGGCCAAAACGGCCAGAGCCAGCAATGCTGCATGTTTCCAACGGATCACGTCACGCATCCCCTTTGGCCAAGTCGTCGAGCTTGATTTGTAAGCCACCGACCGCCGCTTCATCAGACAGCGCCGCCTTGGCTTTTTGGTACGCAGCATGGGCTTCGTCGGTACGACCCAATTGGACCAACAGGTCGCCCTTGAGCTCTTCGCGAGTGGCCACGAATGCCTTGTCAGCATCGCCGTCGAGCAGTTTGAGTGCTTCGTCAGCCTTGTTCTGTGCCGCCAATACCTGTGCCAGGCGCTGACGTGCGATTTCACCCAGGGTCGGGTTGGTCGGCTTGTCGGCAATGGCCTTCAGCTCGGTGACGGCGTCATCCAGCTTGCCGGTATCGACCGCGACTTTCGCGACGAACAGGCTGCCGTACTGGGCGTAGGTGCTACCGCCGAATTCGTTCTTCAGCTTGCCGGCCAGGTCCGCCACCTGCGCAGGGTCAGGCTTGCCGTCCGGGGTCAGGGTAGTTTCCAGCAGTTGCTGATAAACGATCGAGGCACCTTGGGACTGGTTGGCCTGATACTTGGTCCAGGCTTGCCAGCCGAACACTACCACTAGCGCCAGCAGGCCGCCTGTGACCAGGGGCTTGCCGTTACGCTGCCACCAGTCCTTGAACTCGGCCAGTTGCTCATCATCAGTACTCGACACCCCAATACTCCTTAATCGCTAAATTCGGCTGTTCGACAGCTTCAACCCTGCACGATGCAGGTGGCCAAGTGCGCAGCGAGCGCATCAAAGGCAATGTTCTGTTGTTCACCCTGGCCACGCAGGGGTTTGAAACCTATCACTTGCTGGGCCAGCTCGTCATCGCCGAGGATCAGTGCGTAAAGCGCACCGCTCTTGTCGGCCTTCTTGAACTGGCTCTTGAAGCTACCAGCGCCGGCATTGATCTGCAGGCGCAGGTTGGGCAACTGGTCACGTACTTTTTCGCTCAAGGCCAGGGCCGCCAGTTCGGCAGCCTCGCCGAAAGCGCACAGGTACACGTCCACCTGACGGGAAATCTCTTCCGGAACCTGCTCCAGGGTTTCCAGCAGCAGGATCAGCCGCTCGATGCCCATGGCAAAGCCTACGCCCGGGGTCGGCTTGCCGCCCATTTGCTCGACCAGGCCATCGTAGCGACCACCGGCACACACGGTGCCCTGGGCGCCGAGTTTGTCGGTGACCCACTCGAACACGGTCTTGCTGTAGTAGTCGAGGCCACGCACCAGCTTGGGGTTGATCACGTAGGGAATACCGGCTGCATCCAGACGCGCCTTGAGGCCCTCGAAATGCACGCGGGACTCGTCGTCCAGGTAATCAGCCATTTTCGGCGCATCGACCAGCACGGCCTGGGTGTCGGCGTTCTTGGTATCCAGCACGCGCAACGGGTTGGTCTTCAGACGGCGTTGGCTGTCTTCGTCCAGTTTGTCCAGGTGGGCCGACAGGTACTCGACCAGGGCTTCGCGATAGCGACCCCGGGACTCGCTGGTGCCCAAGCTGTTGAGTTCAAGCTTGACCGCATCGCGGATGCCCAGTTGGCCCCACAGGCGCCAGGTCAGCACGATCAGCTCGGCGTCGATGTCCGGGCCGTCCAGGTTGAAAACTTCGCAACCGATCTGGTGGAACTGGCGGTAACGGCCTTTCTGCGGGCGCTCGTGGCGGAACATCGGGCCGATGTACCAGAGCTTCTGGGTCTGGCCACCACCGGTGATGCCATGTTCCAGTACGGCACGCACGCACGCGGCCGTGCCTTCCGGACGCAGGGTCAGGGAGTCGCCGTTGCGGTCTTCGAAGGTGTACATCTCTTTTTCGACGATGTCGGTCACTTCACCGATGGAGCGTTTGAACAGCTCGGTGAACTCGACGATCGGCATGCGGATCTGCTTGTAACCGTAGTTATCCAGCAGGCGCGCGACAGTGCTTTCGAAGTAGCGCCACAGTGGCGTCTGCTCCGGCAGGATGTCGTTCATGCCACGAATGGCTTGCAGAGACTTGCTCACATCAGATCCTTAAATTCGTTCAATCAGCCGCGAGCGATCAGCGCTGCGTCAGCGGCGACCTTCTCGGCCGCTTTCTCGCGGATCAGCTTTTCCAGCTCATCCACCAGATTGTCATTCGTTAGCTTCTGCGACGGTTTGCCGTCGATGTAAATCAGGTTCGGTGTGCCACCCGTCAGGCCCACGTGGGCCTCTTTGGCCTCACCCGGCCCGTTGACCACACAACCGATCACTGCGACATCCAGCGGCACCAGCAGGTCTTCCAGGCGCAACTCCAGGTCGTTCATGGTTTTCACCACGTCGAAGTTCTGCCGCGAGCAGCTCGGGCAGGCGATGAAGTTGATACCACGGGAACGCAAACGCAGGGACTTGAGAATGTCGTAGCCGACCTTCACTTCCTCTACGGGGTCTGCCGCCAGGGAGACGCGGATAGTATCGCCAATCCCTTCGGCGAGCAGCATACCGAGACCCACCGCAGATTTCACTGTGCCTGAGCGCAAACCGCCCGCTTCAGTGATACCCAGGTGCAGCGGTTGCACGATTTCCTTGGCCAGCAGGCGATAGGCTTCTACGGCCATGAACACGTCCGAGGCCTTTACGCTGACCTTGAAGTCCTGGAAGTTCAGGCGTTCAAGGTGTTCAACGTGGCGCAGCGCCGACTCAACCAGCGCCGCCGGAGTGGGCTCGCCGTATTTCTTTTGCAGGTCTTTTTCCAGGGAGCCGGCGTTGACGCCGATGCGGATCGGAATACCGCGATCACGGGCAGCGTCCACCACGGCACGCACGCGGTCTTCACGCCCGATGTTGCCGGGGTTGATACGCAGGCAGTCCACACCCAGTTCGGCCACGCGCAATGCGATCTTGTAGTCGAAGTGAATGTCGGCAACCAGTGGGACCTTGACCAACTGCTTGATACGACCAAAGGCCTCGGCTGCATCCATGTCTGGTACGGAAACCCGCACGATGTCCACACCGGCCGCTTCCAGACGGTTGATCTGAGCCACGGTGGCCGCCACATCGTTGGTGTCGCTGTTGGTCATGCTCTGCACTGCGATAGGGGCATCGCCACCCACCGGCACCGAGCCGACCCAGATTTTGCGCGATACGCGACGTTTGATTGGAGATTCGCCGTGCATGACTATTGTCCCAACTTGAGGCGAGCGGTCTCGCCACTGGTGAACGGCGCCACGTCTACAGGCTGGCCGTTGTAGGCCACTTGCGCGCCACGGGCGAAGCCCAGACGCAGCGTCAAAGGAGGCTTGCCGCCCTGGTCAAGCGTATCGCCCTTACGCTTCAAACCGCTGAACAGCACTTTGCCGTTGCCATCGGTGACCTGCGTCCAGCAGTCAGCGATGAAGGTAATTTGTACGCGCCCATCACCGGCGATCAATGCCGGGGTGGTGGGAGGCGACATCGCCGGCGCTGCGGGTGCGGCTGGCGCAGGGGTCGCAGGTGCAGGCGTCGGAACCGCCGGAGCCTGGGCCACGGGTGCGGCCGGAGCGGTCGGAACAGCCGGAGCCGGTACCGCAGCAGGGGGCGTGCCGGCGTCTGGCGCGGGTTGTTCGGCAGTGGCCGGCGCTTGCGGCGCAGCTTGCCCCTCTACCACGGCCTGGTCTTCCGGCTCGTCCAGGGGGTGAATCTGGGTGGTGCCGTCGGCGCTTTCGACTTCGACATGTTCCATGGCGTTGCTGGTCAGGTCTTTGTTGCGCTGGGAGGTCTGGTCTTGCCACCAGACAAAACCGCCGCCGACCACGGCAATCAGCAACAACAGGCTGACAATCCGCAAAATGGTATGGGAAACGCGCGTAGGCTCTTCGATGCGCCCCAACCCATGGACATTACTGCCCTGGGCATCGGTGCCGGTGAACTGGTCGAACTCCTGGACCAGCACGGCCTGGTCGATACCCAGCAATTTTGCATAAGCGCGAATATAGCCGCGGGCAAAAGTGTGCCCAGGCAGCTTATCGAACGCGCCGGCTTCCAGGTTGGCCAACGAGGTACTGGTCAAATTGAGCTTGAGGGCCACTTCAGCCAGCGACCAACCATTGCTTTCGCGGGCCTGGCGCAAGGTTTCGCCTGGGTTGACGCGATTAGCTGCTACATCTTCCGGGTGCGCGGCTTTCATCATTGCTCCGACAGGTATTGCTGATATTCCGGCGTACCGGGATAGAGTCGTTCGAGTTGCTGGCCAAAACGTGCGGCCGTGTCGTGTTCTTCATGAACCGTCGCCAGGCGCACACCGAGCAATAGACTACGTGCATTTTGCCCGCTGAGCAGGCTAAAACGCTCGTAATAGTCACGTGCCGGCACATAATGCCTGTCTTCGTAAGACAACTCAGCCATTTCGAGTAATGCCCGTGGCTGGCGACTGTTCAGGTGCAGGGCTTTTTCCAACTGCTGGCGAGCGCTGTCGCGCTGACCGAGGCGCATCGAGGTCACACCAAGGTTCTCGAACACCCGCGAACGCTGTGGGTAGAGAGTATCGGTGGCGGCTTGCTGGAAATAACGTGACGCCAGGTCATACCGTTTCTGCTCGAACAGGAAACTGCCGTAGTTATTCAGCAGCCGCGGATCGGCAGGGCGGGAGGCCAGGGCCTTGTGAAAATAGCGGTCGGCCAGCTCGGGCTCAGCCTGAGCCTGAAACACCAGGGCCAGCGCGGCGTTGGCATCGGCATCATTAGCGTCCAGCTCAAGGGCCTTTTTCAACGGCACCTTGGCCTGCTCGCTCATGCCTTGGCGCAGGTACCCCAAACCCAGTTGCACATAGGCAACCCGCGCCTCATCACGGCCTTTATCAGTGCGCAACGGGCTGTCATGGCCCGATGAAACGCAACCGGCCACGAGGCCGGTAAACAGTAAAAGCAGCGCAAGGCGCAAGGGCATAGAGATCCTCTCAGATTCGATTCACAGCGATTTGCGGCAAATCTTCAGCGGCGTTAAGTTCGCGCACGGCGATATAACGTTCACTGCGGCGGGTGCGGTCCATCACCTGCCCTACCAATTGGCCACAGGCGGCATCGATGTCTTCACCACGAGTGGTTCGCACAGTGACGTTATAGCCGGCCTGGTGCAGTTGATCCTGGAAACGACGGATGGCGTTGTTGCTCGGCCGCTCGTAACCAGAATGAGGAAACGGGTTGAACGGGATCAAGTTGATCTTGCACGGGGTGTCCTTGAGCAATTCGATCATCTCGACCGCGTGCTCCAGCTTGTCGTTGACGTCCTTGAGCATGGTGTACTCAATGGTCAGCACACGCTTCTCACCCAGGGTCGCCATATAACGCTGGCACGATTCAAGCAGCATCTTAAGCGGATACTTCTTGTTGATCGGCACCAATTGGTTACGCAATGCGTCATTAGGTGCGTGCAGCGACAACGCGAGGGAGACGTCGATGTGCTTGGCCAGCTCATCGATCATCGGTACCACGCCGGAGGTCGACAGGGTCACACGGCGCTTGGAGATGCCGTAGCCCAGGTCGTCCATCATCAAATGCATGGCCGCAATCACGTTGTCGAAATTCAGCAGCGGCTCACCCATGCCCATCATCACCACGTTGGTGATGGCACGGTCGACGGTCGCCGGGACGCTGCCAAAGGATTTGTTGGCAATCCACACTTGGCCGATGACTTCGGCGGCGGTGAGGTTGCTATTGAAGCCTTGCTTGCCGGTGGAGCAGAAACTGCAGTCCAGGGCACAGCCTGCCTGGGACGAAACGCACAAAGTGCCACGTTTGCCCTGGGGAATGTACACGGTCTCGACACAGCTGCCGGACGCCACGCGCACTACCCACTTACGGGTACCGTCGCTGGAAATGTCCTCGCTGACCACTTCGGGACCACGCACCTCGGCAATGGCCTTGAGCTTGTCGCGCAGGGCCTTGCTGACGTTCGTCATGGCGTCGAAATCGTCGACGCCAAAGTGGTGAATCCACTTCATTACCTGACCGGCACGGAAACGCTTCTCCCCGATTGAGTCGAAGAATTTCTCCATTTCCGGCTGAGTCAGACCCAGCAGGTTGGTTTTAACAGTCGATGTAGTCATGGATTCACCCTCACTCTTTAAGCCGATGCTTAGCGAGCGGTTACTTCAGTAGCAGCGAAAAAGTACGAGATTTCGCGAGCAGCAGCAGCTTCGGAGTCCGAGCCGTGAACAGCGTTGGCGTCGATGGATTCAGCGAAGTCAGCACGGATGGTGCCAGCAGCAGCTTCTTTAGGGTTGGTAGCGCCCATCAGCTCACGGTTCAGAGCGATAGCGTTTTCGCCTTCCAGAACCTGGACAACAACAGGGCCGGAGATCATGAAGGCAACCAGGTCACCGAAGAAGCCACGAGCGCTGTGCTCAGCGTAGAAGCCTTCAGCTTCAGCCTTGGACAGTTGCTTGAGTTTCGAAGCTACAACCTTCAGGCCGGCTTTTTCGAAACGAGTGGTGATCTCGCCGATGACGTTTTTTGCAACAGCGTCAGGCTTGATGATGGAGAAAGTACGTTGAACAGCCATGGTGTAACTCCAGAAACGGTAATTTACGAAAAATTAAACCCGCGAATTATACGCGGGTTATTGGGTATTGCCTAACTGCGTAAAAAGGCGGCTCAGTCTGCTTCTTCGATCCACAGGCCTTGAATCGCCTCAAGGACCTTTTCGCCACCCCGGTCAGGGATGTCGTCAAAATCCGGCAGTGCCATTACGAGGTCGCGCAGCTTGACGAAGTTCACCGTAAGAGGATTGACCTCAGGATGAGCTTCAGCAAGTTGTATAGCGATTTCTTGTACATCAACCCATTTCAGGCTCATGACATTTCCTTGAATCAATGCGGCGCTTCGGCTGCATGGTTGAGCGAATATTTCGGGATTTCGACGGTGAGGTCTTCAGTCCCCACTTTCGCCTGACAACTCAGGCGCGACGTCGGCTCCAGGCCCCACGCCCGATCAAGATAGTCTTCTTCCAGGTCGTCAGCCTCATTGAGGCTGTCGAAACCTTTACGAATGATGCAGTGACAGGTGGTGCAGGCATTGACGCCGCCACAGGCACTTTCGATCTCGATGTGGTTGTCATGGGCGACGTCGAGCAGGGACTTGCCGGTCTCAGCCTCCACGACCATGCCGTCAGGGCAATGTTCGGCGTGCGGTAGAAAAGTGACCTGCGGCATCAGTTATTCCTCAATTTCATTCAGGTTGCGGCCCGCCAGCGCGGCTTTAACCGTCTGATCCATACGGCGGGCAGCAAAGGCATCAGTGACTTGCGACAGGCGCTTGGTCTGTTGCTCGATGGCGTAACCATCGTTGCCTTTCATCAGTTCGGCCAGTTCCTGCATTTGCAGGTCAATGACCATGCGCTCTTCGGCATCCAGCAAGCGCTCGCCGTCGGCTTCAAGGGCGCCCTGCACCGCTTCGAGCAGGCGCTGGGCATCCACCTGTTGCTCGCGCAATACGCGGGCGACCTTGTCGTCACCGGCATACTGGAATGAATCCTTGAGCATCTTGGCGATTTCGCCATCGGTGAGGCCGTAGGACGGCTTGACCTGGATGCTGGCTTCAACGCCGGACGCCAGTTCGCGCGCAGCGACACTGAGCAGGCCATCGGCATCGACCTGGAAGGTCACGCGAATTTTCGCCGCGCCCGCGACCATCGCCGGAATGCCACGCAATTCAAAGCGCGCCAGGGAACGACAGTCGCTGATCAGCTCGCGCTCACCTTGCAGCACATGAATCATCATGGCTGTCTGACCGTCTTTGTAGGTGGTGAAGTCCTGGGCGCGCGCGACGGGGATGGTGGTGTTACGCGGAATCACCTTCTCCATCAGGCCGCCCATGGTTTCCAGGCCTAGCGACAGCGGAATCACGTCGAGCAACAGCAATTCGCCGCCATCACGCTTGTTACCAGCCAGGGTATCGGCCTGGATGGCAGCGCCGATGGCGACCACTTGATCCGGGTCGATTTCGGTCAGTGGTTGGCGCCCAAAGGCTTCGGCTACCGCTTCACGCACGCGCGGCACGCGGGTGGAACCGCCTACCATGACCACTGCGCCAACGTCCTCCAACTCGATACCGGAATCACGCACAGCACGACGGCAGGCCTTGAGGCTGCGGGCGACCATCGGCTCGATCAGCGCATCAAAGGCTTCGCGAGTCAGTGGGGCCGACCAATTACCGTAGCAAACGTCAACAGAAGCAGCGTCAGTCAGCGCCTCTTTGGCCGCGCAGGCAGTTTGCAGCAGGTTGCGCTGCGCGCCTGGGTCCAGATCAGCCGACAAGCCGGCACTGCTGATGATCCAGCCAGCAATGGCGTGATCAAAATCATCGCCACCCAGGGCGCTGTCGCCGCCGGTCGCGAGCACTTCGAACACACCACCGGTCAGGCGCAGGATCGAAATATCGAAGGTACCGCCGCCCAGGTCATAAATAGCGACCAGGCCTTCAGCGTGCTGATCGAGGCCGTAGGCCACAGCTGCCGCAGTCGGCTCGTTGAGCAAGCGCAGCACGTTCAGGCCGGCAAGTTTCGCCGCGTCCTTGGTGGCTTGACGCTGGGCGTCATCGAAATACGCCGGAACGGTGATAACCGCCCCTACCAGCTCACCACCCAAGGTATTTTCCGCACGCTGGCGCAGCACCTTGAGGATATCGGCCGACACTTCGACCGGGCTCTTGGGCCCCTGGACGGTGTCGATGAACGGCATATGGGACTCGCCGCCGACAAAGCGGTACGGCAGTTGGTCACCCAATTGCTTGACGTCGGACAACCCACGACCCATCAAGCGCTTGACCGACAACACCGTGTTCAAGGGGTCTGCGGACGCGGCGAGCTTGGCCGACTCGCCCACTTCAGTGCGATCTGCGTGATAACGCACAGCGGACGGCAGGATCACCTGCCCATCGGCGTCAGGCAGTGGCTCGGACAGGCCGCTGCGCAAGGCAGCAACCAGGGAATTGGTGGTGCCCAGGTCAATCCCGACCGCCAGGCGACGCTGGTGCGGTTGAGGGCTTTGGCCGGGTTCGGCGATTTGCAGTAGAGCCATGGTAATCAGGTCTTATCTGTCTATCAGGCGTGCATCACGGGCAGCACTGGGTTAATCGTCGAGGCGCTCTTCTAGCTGGCGCACTTCGTAGGTGAGCTTGTCGAGAAACTGCATGCGCCGCATCAGGCGTTCGGCCTGTTCGCGTTGCGCCGCATCATCCCAACAGGCTGCGAAGCTTTCGTTGAGCTCATCCTGGGCGGTTTTCAGACGACGCTTGAAGACCGCGACACCCGCCACATCGGCTTCGTCCTGCAGTTCTTCGAGCTCTTCACGCCATTGCATCTGCTGCATCAGGAAGTCCGGATCATGCACGGTGACTTCCATCGGCAACTCACCGCCCTTCATCGCCAGCAAATAGCGCGCGCGTTTGGGGGGGCTTTTGAGCGTCTGATAGGCTTCGTTGAGGCTGGCCGATTGCTCAAGGGCCAAGCGCTGCTCACGCTCGGAAGCGTCAGCGAAGCGGTCCGGATGCACCCCACGCGCCAATTCACGGTAGCGCGTGGCGAGCTGCTCAAGGTCCAGCCGAAAGCTCGGCTGCAGCTCGAATAAAGCGAAATGACAAGGAGTACCCACGAGTAGCCTCAGATGTTGAAGCTTTCGCCGCAGCCACATTCACCGCGCACGTTAGGGTTGTTGAACTTGAAACCTTCGTTCAACCCTTCCTTGACGAAATCGAGTTCGGTGCCGTCCAGGTAGGTCAGGCTCTTGGGGTCGATGATCACTTTCTCGCCGTGACTTTCGAACACTTGATCCTCTTCAACCACCTCGTCGACAAACTCCAGCACGTAGGCAAGGCCGGAACAGCCCGTGGTGCGTACACCCAGACGAATCCCCTCACCTTTACCGCGCCCATTCAGGGAGCGGCGAATGTGCTGCGCAGCCGCTTCTGTCATGCTGATAGCCATCGTTGACTCCTTACTCGTCGCCAAATGCTTAGATCAAGCCTTTCTTCTGCTTGTAGTCGCGAACAGCTGCCTTGATGGCATCTTCAGCGAGTACGGAGCAGTGGATTTTCACTGGCGGCAACGCCAGTTCTTCGGCCAGCTGGGTGTTGCTGATAGTGACAGCCTCATCCAGGGTCTTGCCTTTCATCCATTCGGTCGCCAGGGAGCTGGAGGCGATGGCCGAACCGCAGCCGTAAGTCTTGAATTTGGCGTCTTCGATAACGCCAGCATCGTTGACCTTGATCTGCAGGCGCATCACATCGCCGCACGCCGGGGCGCCGACCATGCCGGTGCCGACATCAGGATCTTCCGCGTTCATCTTGCCGACGTTGCGCGGGTTTTCGTAGTGGTCGATGACCTTTTCGCTGTAAGCCATGGTACTAAATCCTCACTCATCAGGGCCGCTCTGGAACCCTGTAGAAACGCCTGCGTTTTCCGCCACGTTCCTACAGAGTTTGGGTGGCGGCTTCTATAGTTAGTGTGCCGCCCACTCGATCTTGGAAATATCGACACCGTCTTTGTACATGTCCCACAGTGGCGACAGAACGCGCAGCTTGTTGACGGCTTCGCAGACCTTCTGCGCGGCGTAGTCGACTTGCTCTTCAGTGGTGAAGCGGCCGAACGTAAAGCGGATCGAGCTGTGGGCCAGTTCGTCGTTGCGGCCCAGGGCGCGCAGTACGTACGAAGGCTCAAGGGACGCCGAGGTGCAGGCCGAACCGGACGAGACCGCCAGGTCCTTGAGCGCCATGATCAGCGACTCGCCTTCGACGTAGTTGAAGCTCAAATTCAGGTTGTGCGGTACACGAGCGGTCATGCTGCCGTTGATGTACAGCTCTTCAAGGTTTTCGACCTGCTTGTAGAAGCGATCGCTCAGCGCCTTGATGCGCACGTTTTCGGCAGCCATGTCTTCCTTGGCCACACGGAAAGCTTCGCCCATGCCGACGATCTGGTGGGTCGCCAGGGTGCCCGAACGCATGCCGCGCTCGTGACCGCCGCCATGCATGGTGGCCTCGATACGTACGCGCGGCTTGCGGCTTACGTAGAGAGCACCGATGCCTTTAGGGCCGTAAGTCTTGTGGGCCGAGAACGACATCAGGTCGACTTTCAGCTTGGACAGGTCGATATCGACCTTGCCAGTGGACTGAGCAGCGTCGACGTGGAGCAACACGCCCTTGGAGCGAGTCAGCTCGCCGATGGCGGCGATGTCGTTGATAGTGCCGATTTCGTTGTTCACGTGGATCACCGAAACCAGGATGGTGTCTTCACGCATCGCGGCTTCGATCATGGCCGGGGTGACGATACCGTCGGTGGTTGGCTCAAGGTAGGTGACCTCGAAACCTTCACGCTCCAGTTGGCGCATGGTGTCCAGGACAGCCTTGTGCTCAATCTTGGTGGTGATCAGGTGCTTGCCTTTGGTCGCGTAGAAATGCGCCGCGCCCTTGATAGCCAGGTTGTCGGACTCGGTGGCACCAGAGGTCCAGACGATTTCGCGCGGGTCGGCATTGACCAGGTCAGCGACTTGGCGACGAGCGTTCTCGACCGCTTCCTCGGCTTTCCAGCCGAATACGTGGGAACGGGAGGCCGGGTTGCCGAAGTTTCCGTCGACCAGCAGGCATTCGCTCATCTTTTGCGCGACACGCGGATCAACCGGGGTGGTCGCTGAGTAATCAAGGTAAATCGGCAATTTCATGGACTTTCTCCTAAATCAGGCTGGCTGGCGTGCCGTTAGCTCTTCGGCTGTCACTCGACGGCGGACGCTTCAATCTTGTCCAGACGCGGCGCCTTGGTGTTGCAACGGCGCTGGTCCTGACGCTGGGCTACTTCTTGCACCTCACGGCGAGTCACAAGATCAGCCAAGCTGATACCACTCAAAAACTCATGGATCTGCAGGCTCAAGTCACACCACAAGTGGTGCGTCAGGCAGGTGTCGCCGGCGTGGCAGTCACCCAAACCCTGGCATTTGGTGGCATCGACGGATTCGTTGACCGCGTCGATCACCTGGGCCACCTGAATGCCCTGCATGTCGCGGGACAACTGATAGCCACCACCCGGACCGCGAACGCTGGAAACCAGATTGCTACGGCGCAATTTGGCGAACAACTGCTCGAGATAGGACAGGGAAATGCCTTGGCGCTCGGAGATATCGGCCAGGGACACCGGCCCAGTTTGCGCGTGCAAGGCCAAGTCGAGCATGGCGGTCACCGCGTATCGGCCTTTTGTAGTCAGTCTCATGGACAAGTACCAAGGTGTTTCAGAATGGGAGCAAGTATGCGATTCCCGAGTATTTAAGTCAACTATAAGACCTAGTACTTTAGTCAGGAATACCCGTAAAAAGGGCGCGCGAATCATAGCAGGATGGGGTGGGATCGAACAGCGCAACCAGGCCTGCTGCAAGACCACCGAGCCAATGGAGATCAAATGTGGGAGCTGGCTTGCCTGCGATTGCGGTGGGCCAGCAACCTATAAGCAAGCTGATAGACAGCTATCGCAGGCAAGCCAGCTCCCACAAGAGACCGCATTCAGCCTGCCTTGGTGGTAGCCGCCTCGTCCTTGATCTCAGCAAAGTCCTCTTCGCGCAGTTCAGGCAAGTCTTTGGCACAGTACGGGCTGCCCAACTCCTTCAGCGCCCCGCACATGCCCTCCAGCTTGCCATCCACCGCCTGCAGATGATCAAGCAATTGACCAATAGCACGAGCCACTGGATCGGGCATGTCTTCACTAACGCCATAGGCATCGAAACCGATCTTTTCGGCCATCGCCTTGCGCTTGGCCTCTTGCTCATCACCGACTTGCGGCTTGACGATGATGCGGCCTGGAATGCCCACAACCGTAGCACCCGGCGGCACAGCCTTGGTCACTACCGCGTTGGAGCCAACCTTGGCGCCGGCACCCACGGTAAACGGCCCGAGCACCTTGGCGCCCGCCCCTACTACCACGCCATCGCCCAGCGTTGGGTGGCGCTTACCCTTATTCCAGGTGGTGCCGCCCAGGGTCACGCCTTGATAGAGGGTGACGTCATCGCCGATCTCGGCCGTCTCGCCAATCACGATACCCATGCCGTGGTCGATAAAGAACCGACGACCTACCTTGGCACCCGGATGGATCTCGATACCGGTCAACCAACGTCCAAAGTTCGATACCAGCCGCGCCAGCCACTTCCAGCCCATGCCCCACAGGGCGCCGGACAAGCGGTGGATCCAGATCGCGTGCATGCCCGGGTAGCAGGTCAGCACTTCAAAGGCATTGCGCGCCGCCGGGTCACGGTGGAAAACACTCTGGATATCTTCTCGCAAACGCTCGAACATTTTTAATCCTTCCGCTTAAGAAGCTCACCACGGGCCGCTTTCTGGGTTTCCGTGAGGATGCCACGCAATATGTTCATTTCAGCCCGGCTCACCGAGCTGCGGCCGTACAAACGACGCAGGCGCGCCATCAAGTGCCGTGGCTTTTCAGGGTCGAGGAATTCGATGGCGACCAGGGTTTGCTCCAGGTGCTCATAGAACCGCTCCAGCTCGTCCATGGTCGCCAACTCGCCACTTTTGGTCGATGCAACCTCTTCCTTTTCCATTTTGCTCGGCTGGCCAGCAGCGGCCAGCCAGGCCATGCGCACTTCATAAGTCAGCACCTGCACCGCAGCCCCGAGGTTCAGCGAGCTGAACTCAGGGTCTGAGGGAATATGCACGTGGTAATGACATCGCTGCAGCTCCTCGTTGGTCAGGCCGGAGTCTTCACGGCCGAATACCAAGGCGATTTCAGCACCGCCAGCAGCCTCTTCCACCACTTTGGTGCCGCATTCACGCGGATCCAGCAGCGGCCAAGGGATACGACGATCACGGGCGCTGGTGCCGAGCACCAGATTGCAGCCGACCAGGGCGTCCTCCAAGGTGGCGACCACTTGGGCATTTTCAAGCAAGTCATTGGCGCCGGACGCACGGGCATCCGCCTCGTGGTGCGGGAATACCCGCGGTTCGACCAGCACCAGGCGCGTCAGCCCCATGTTTTTCATGGCTCGCGCCACCCCGCCGATGTTGCCGGGATGACTGGTATTGACCAAGACGACACGAATGTTTTGCAGCAAGGGAGGCGCTCTCGGACACGGGAAAGGGGAGCAAATCTTACAGAACCGCCTAAGGTTATGCCATGAAAGCGAACGTCGTCCTTCACCTGAGGAAAGTTTCTGCTAGAATGCTCGGCTTTCTTTAACAACCTTAGGTGACCTATCCATGCAGCCCATGCTGAATATCGCGCTGCGCGCCGCCCGCAGCGCCAGTGAATTGATCTTCCGCTCCATCGAGCGCCTGGATACCATCAAGGTCGACGAAAAAGACGCCAAGGATTATGTATCCGAGGTGGATCGCGCCGCCGAACAGAAAATCATCGACGCCCTGCGCAAGGCCTACCCTACCCACGGCATCCTCGGTGAAGAAACCGGCCTGCACAAAGGCAGTGGCGAAGGCGAAGACTACCTGTGGATCATCGACCCACTGGATGGCACCACCAACTTCCTGCGCGGCATCCCGCACTTTGCCGTGAGCATCGCCTGCAAATACCGTGGCCGCCTGGAACACGCCGTTGTGCTGGACCCGGTTCGCCAGGAAGAATTCACCGCCAGCCGTGGCCGTGGCGCCCAACTGAACGGCCGCCGCCTGCGTGTCAGCGGCCGCACCAGCCTGGAAGGCGCCCTGCTGGGTACCGGCTTCCCGTTCCGTGACGACCAGATGGACAACCTGGAGAACTACCTGGGCATGTTCCGCGCCCTGGTTGGCCAGACCGCCGGCATCCGCCGTGCCGGTGCAGCCAGCCTGGACCTAGCGTATGTAGCCGCCGGTCGCTTTGATGCGTTCTGGGAGTCGGGCCTGTCCGAGTGGGACATGGCAGCAGGCGCCCTGCTGATTCAGGAAGCAGGCGGCCTGGTGAGCGACTTCACCGGTGGTCATGACTTCCTGGAGAAAGGCCACGTCGTGGCTGGCAACACCAAATGCTTCAAGGCAGTACTGACGGCGATCCAGCCGCACCTGCCGGCTTCGCTGAAGCGCTAAGCGAGCGAGCACAAAAAAGCACCCCGCGGGGTGCTTTTTTTATGCGTGGGATTTAGCAAAAAACCAATTCCAGCTGACTCAATACAATCCAATGTGGGAGCTGGCTTGCCTGCGATAACAGCCTGCCAGCCAACTCACGGGTTACTGACCCACCGCCATCGCAGGCAAGCCAGCTCCCACACTTGAACCTTGCAAGGCTTGGGATTACTGCTGGTTCTGACCGAGGATCAGACGACCTTCCTTATCCACCGGAATCTGGCTGCCAGGGTCGCGCTCCATACGCACGGTACCTTCCTTGCCGTCCAGGTTGTAACGCACGTCATAACCGACCACCTTGTCACTGATGTCGTTAACGGTGTTACAGCGAGTTTGCGTAGTGGTGTAGGTATCGCGGTTCTGCATACCTTCCTGAACCTTGTTACCGGCGTAGCCACCACCGACCGCACCGGCCACGGTGGCCAGCTTCTTACCGTTACCGCCACCAATCTGGTTGCCCAGCAGGCCACCCGCAAGGGCACCCACCACGGTACCGGCGATTTGATGTTGGTCCTGCACCGGACGTTGCCGGGTCACGGTGACGTCCTTGCAGACCTCACGCGGGGTTTTGATCTGGGTTTTAACCGGCTGCACCGCCAGTACTTGCGCATACTCAGGGCCGCTTTTTACCAGGCTGTAGGTGGCAACAGCGCCTCCGGCAGTCACACCGACAGCACCCAATACCGCACCAACCAGCAACGACTTGTTCACATGAACCTCCTGACCATCACAAGCGGACCGAAAGATCCGCGCTATACCCAGCCTTGGAGCAAAAAAAAAGGCGCGAGTTCAATACTCGCGCCTTTCTTGTAACAGCGGATCAACAAACGCCCATCAAGGACGGTCGTCGACCTCCTTGTCGGTAGCGGCAGGAGGGATCAAGTCTTCGCTGTTGAGGTTCAGCCAGATCAGCACCACGTTGGCGATGTAGATCGACGAGTAAGTACCCGCCAGAACGCCGATAAACAGCGCCAGGGAGAAGCCCCACAGGTTGTCGCCACCGAAGATCATCAGCGCAGCAATCGCCAGCAAGGTAGAGATCGACGTCGCCATGGTCCGCAGCAGGGTCTGGGTGGTGGAGATGTTGATGTTCTCGATCAACGTCGCCTTGCGCAGTACGCGGAAGTTCTCACGAACCCGGTCGAAGACCACGATGGTGTCGTTGAGCGAATAACCAATGATCGCCAGCACAGCCGCCAATACGGTCAGATCGAAGGTGATCTGGAAGTAGGCCAGGATACCCACGGTCACGATCACGTCGTGGATCAGCGACACAATGGCGCCAACACCGAACTTCCACTGAAAGCGGAATGCCAGGTAGATCATGATACCGACCAGCGCCATCAGCATGCCGAGGCCGCCCTGGTCGCGCAGCTCTTCACCCACTTGCGGGCCGACGAACTCGACGCGCTTGACCGACGCCGGGTTATCGCCGCCGACCTTCTGCAAGGCCTCGGCTACCTGGTGACCCAGTTGCGGGTCTTCGCCAGGCATGCGCACCAGCAGGTCGGTGGTGGCACCAAAGCTCTGCACCACGGCTTCGTGATAGCCGGCCTTGACCAGCTCGCTGCGCACCAGGGTAACGTCGGCCGGCTTCTCATAGGTCAGCTCGATGAGCGTACCGCCGGTGAAGTCCAGGCCGTAGTTCAGGCCCTTATGGAACCAGCTGAACAACGCCAGAACGGTAAGGAGCACGGTGACGCCGAACGCAATATTGCGAACGCCCATGAAGTTGATTGTACGTAACATGGCAGCCCCTTAAATCCACAACTTCTTGAAGTCACGCCCGCCAAAGATCAGGTTGACCATTGCGCGGGTCACCATGATGGCCGTGAACATCGAGGTAAAGATCCCGAGGGACATGGTCACCGCAAAACCTTTCACCGGGCCTGTGCCCATGGCGAAGAGAATCCCGCCGACCAACAGTGTGGTCAGGTTGGAGTCGAGGATCGCGGTAAATGCCCGGCCGAAGCCTTCGTTGATTGCACGCTGCACGGTCATACCGGCGGCGATCTCTTCACGAATCCGCGAGAAGATCAGCACGTTGGCGTCCACCGCCATACCCATGGTGAGTACGATACCAGCGATACCTGGCAGGGTCAGTGTGGCGCCCAGCAACGACATCAACGCCAGCAGCATCACCATGTTGCCCGCCAGGGCGACAGTGGCGATCACACCAAAGAAGCGGTAGATGGCGATGATGAACAGCGACACGAACAGCATGCCCCACAGCGCGGCATCGACACCCTTGGTGATGTTGTCGGCACCCAGGCTCGGGCCGATGGTACGCTCTTCAGCGAAGTACATCGGTGCAGCCAGGCCACCGGCACGCAGCAGCAACGCCAGCTCGGAAGACTCGCCCTGGCCGTTTAGGCCAGTGATACGGAACTGAGCACCCAGCGGCGACTGGATGGTCGCCAGGCTGATGATCTTCTTCTCTTCCTTGAAGGTCTGCACCGGCACGTCTTTCTCGACACCGTTGACCATCTGCTTGGTGTAGGTGGTCACCGGGCGCTGCTCGATGAAGATCACCGCCATGCTGCGACCGACGTTGCTGCGCGTGGCGCGGCTCATCAATTCGCCACCGTGGCCATCCAGACGGATGTTCACTTCAGGCGTGCCGTGCTCGCCGAAACCAGCCTTGGCGTCGGTCACCTGGTCACCGGTGATGATCAAGCCACGCTCGATCAGCGCTGGAGGACGGTTGCCTTCACGGAATTCGAATTCTTCGGAAGTGGCACGCGTAGCGCCTGGGTCTGCCGCGAGACGGAACTCCAGGTTGGCGGTCTTGCCGAGGATACGCTTGGCTTCAGCGGTGTCCTGTACGCCTGGCAGCTCAACCACGATGCGGTTGGCGCCCTGGCGCTGCACGATCGGCTCTGCCACACCCAGCTCGTTGACGCGGTTACGGACCGTGGTCAGGTTCTGCTTGATGGAGTATTCGCGGATTTCAGCGATCTTGGCCGGGCTCATCGCCAAACGCAGTACCGCTTGGCCGTTCAGGTCGGCAGGCACGATGTCGAAGTCATTGAAGTTCTTGCGGATCAGCGCACGGGCCTGTTCGCGGGAAGCTTCATCAGCAAAACCCAGCTGAATGGCACCGTTGAGCTGCGGCAGGCTGCGATAGCGCAGCTTCTCTTTGCGCAGCAGGCTCTTCACGTCGCCTTCGTAGACCTTCAGACGTGCATCCAGGGCCTTGTCCATGTCGACTTCCAGCAGGAAGTGCACACCGCCGGACAAGTCCAGACCCAGCTTCATCGGGTGCGCGCCAATGCTGCGCAGCCATTGTGGCGTGGTCTGGGCCAGGTTGAGCGCGACAACGTAGTCGTCACCCATGGCCTTGCGTACGACATCCTTGGCCGGCAATTGGTCTTCTTGCTTGGTCAGGCGCAACAAGCCGCCTTTGGAACCAGCCGCCAAGGTTGCCGCTTTAACCTGGATGCCCGCGTCGTTGAGCGCTTTGCTCGCACGGTCCAGATCAGCCTGATTGACCTGCAGCGAAGTGCTGGCGCCAGAGATCTGGATCGCCGGGTCATCAGGATAGAGATTGGGAGCGGAATAAATAAAACCGATCGCCAGCACCGCCAGGATCAGTACGTATTTCCACAGAGGGTATTTGTTCAGCATCACGCCGCCCGCTTATAACGCGGGGCGCCTTGCGCGCCCCGTCGATTGGTAAAGGTTGTTACTCAGATCGCTTTGAGCGTGCCTTTAGGCAGCGTGGCGGCGATGGCGCCCTTCTGGAACTTCATTTCCACGGTGTCGGAGACTTCCAGTACCACGAAAGCATCGGAGACCTTGGTGATCTTGCCGGCGATACCGCCAGTGGTCACGACTTCGTCGCCTTTTTGCAGGCTGCCCAGCAGGTTTTTCTGCTCTTTGGCGCGCTTGGCCTGTGGACGCCAGATCATCAGGTAGAAGATGACCAGGAAGCCGACCAGGAAAATCCACTCGAAACCACCGCCCATAGGGCCGGCAGCAGCAGGCGCAGCGGCGTCAGCCATGGCGTTAGAGATAAAAAAGCTCATTTAGCACTCCAGTTGCAAATAGTGAATCTTAGGGTCGGAAAACTCAGTCCAAGGGCGGCACAGGGAGGCCACGCTTGGCATAGAAGGCATCGACGAAGGCGGCCAATGTACCCTGTTGAATAGCCTCGCGCAAACCAGCCATCAGGACTTGGTAGTGACGCAAATTGTGGATGGTATTCAACATGCTACCCAGCATTTCCCCGCACTTGTCCAGATGGTGCAGATAAGCACGGGAGAAGTTCTGGCAGGTGTAGCAGTCACAGGTAGGATCCAGCGGCGAATCATCATGGCGATGGAACGCGTTACGGATCTTCAGCACGCCTGTATCGATGAACAGATGCCCATTGCGGGCATTACGGGTTGGCATCACGCAATCGAACATGTCCACACCGCGGCGCACACCCTCTACGAGATCTTCCGGTTTGCCAACGCCCATAAGGTAACGAGGTTTGTCTGCGGGCATCAGGCCTGGCAGGTAATCGAGCACCTTGATCATTTCGTGCTTGGGCTCGCCCACCGACAAACCGCCGATGGCCAGGCCGTCGAAGCCGATCTTGTCGAGGCCTTCCAGCGAGCGTTTGCGCAGGCTTTCATGCATGCCGCCCTGGACAATACCGAACAGCGCCGCCGTGTTATCGCCATGGGCGTTCTTCGAACGCTGGGCCCAACGCAGCGACAGCTCCATGGAGATACGCGCCACGTCTTCATCGGCCGGGTACGGCGTGCACTCGTCGAAAATCATCACGATGTCCGAGCCCAGGTCGCGCTGTACCTGCATCGACTCTTCCGGGCCCATGAACACCTTGGCGCCGTCGACCGGCGAGGCGAAGGTCACGCCCTCTTCCTTGATCTTGCGCATGGCGCCCAAGCTGAACACCTGGAAACCACCGGAGTCGGTGAGGATCGGGCCTTGCCACTTCATGAAGTCATGCAGGTCGCCATGCTTCTTGATCACTTCCGTGCCCGGGCGCAGCCACAGGTGGAAGGTATTGCCGAGGATAATCTCGGCACCGGTGGCGACGATGTCGCGGGGCAACATGCCTTTGACGGTGCCGTACGTGCCGACCGGCATGAAGGCCGGGGTCTCCACAGTGCCGCGTGGGAAGGTCAGGCGGCCGCGACGGGCTTTGCCGTCCGTAGCGAGCAATTCAAACGACATACGACTCATAAGTTGTCCTCAGGGCCGCGCGGCGCCGGGTTACGGGTGATAAACATCGCATCACCGTAGCTGAAAAAACGGTACTCGTTAGCGATGGCGGCCTGGTAGGCAGCCATGGTTTCCGGGTAACCGGCAAATGCCGACACCAGCATCAACAGCGTGGATTCGGGCAAATGGAAGTTGGTGACCAGGCAATCGACCACATGAAAGGGTCGCCCTGGAAAAATGAAAATATCGGTGTCGCCACTGAACGGCTTGAGCACGCCATCACGCGCTGCACTCTCCAGCGAACGCACACTGGTGGTGCCCACGGCAACCACTCGACCGCCACGCGCCTTGCACGCCGCCACCGCATTCACCACGTCCTGGCTGACCTCCAGCCATTCGCTGTGCATATGGTGGTCTTCGATGTTATCCACACGCACCGGCTGAAACGTACCGGCCCCCACGTGCAGGGTTACATAGGCGGTGTCGACGCCCTTGGCGGCAATCGCATCCAGCAGTGGCTGGTCGAAATGCAGCCCGGCAGTCGGTGCGGCGACGGCGCCGAGGCGCTGTGAGTACACGGTCTGATAGCGCTCGCGGTCCGCGTCTTCGTCGGGGCGGTCTATATAAGGAGGCAACGGCATATGGCCGACGCGCTCCAACAGCGGCAACACTTCTTCGGCAAACTTGAGTTCGAACAAGGCATCGTGGCGCGCCACCATCTCGGCTTCGCCACCGCCCTCGATCAAGATGCTCGACCCCGGTTTGGGCGACTTGCTGGAGCGCACATGGGCCAGCACGCGATGGCTGTCCAGCACCCGCTCCACCAGAATTTCCAGCTTGCCGCCGGAAGCCTTCTGGCCAAACAGCCGCGCCGGAATCACCCGGGTATTGTTGAAAACCATCAGATCGCCTGGGCGCAAATGCTCAAGCAAATCAGTGAATTGACGGTGTGCGAGGGCACCGCTGGGCCCGTCCAGGGTCAGCAGTCGACTGGCGCGACGCTCGGCCAAAGGGTGGCGAGCGATCAGCGAATCAGGGAGCTCAAAAGTAAAGTCAGCAACGCGCATGATGGGGTTCGTCTAGCAGGGCCGGGAAGTCTAGCGGAAATAGTGAAAATAGACCATGAAACGTGATTGACCAACGGTAATCTCATCTCTATACTTCGCCGCCATTGAGCCCTGATGGCGGAATTGGTAGACGCGGCGGATTCAAAATCCGTTTTCGAAAGGAGTGGGAGTTCGAGTCTCCCTCGGGGCACCATCTTAAAGAAAGACCTTGAAATTCAAGGTCTTTTTTTTCGCCTGCAAAAAAGTGCCAGACGTGGCAGTGGAAGGAGCGGGACCATGGAGTTGACGCTTGAAGCGGTTGCGTTGTTCGCGTTGAAGCTGGTGCATGAGAGTGACCACGGCAGCCCATTGCTGCGCGATGATCCCGTGATGGAGGGCTATGATCGCGAGGTGTTTGGGTTGTTGGTGCGCCAGGGAAACCTGGCCGAGATCCAAGTGAAGCTCGATGAATGCCTGTATCTGGCACTCGACACCCTGGGTGGCGCCGATACCGTCATGGGTCGCGAGTTGCAGCGGCTCGCAACGGACGTGCGCGAAGCACAGACCCTGGAAACACTCGACGCCCCGCTCAACGCACTCAAGGATTACCTGAAAGCCATCCTGTGACGTGGACTTACTTGCGCCCTTCCACCGCCATCCGCACCGCCAAACCCATCAACACCGACCCCATCAGCCAGCGCTGCAGCACCTGCCAACCTGGCCGGGTGACAAAAAACACCGCGATGGAACCCGCCATGCAGGCAATCACCGCGTTGACGCTCACGCTGATAAGAATCTGCAGGGAGCCCAGCGCCAGGGATTGCACCAGCACACTGCCATGACCGTTCGGGTCGATGAACTGGGGCAGCAACGACAAATACATCACCGCCACTTTGGGATTGAGCAGGTTGGTGACCAGCCCCATGGTAACCAACTTGCGCGGGCTGTCCTTGGGCAAGTCACGCACCTGGAATGGCGAGCGCCCACCCGGCTTGACCGCCTGCCAGGCCAGGTACACCAGATACAACGCCCCGCCGAGCCGCAGCGCGTCGTAGGCAAACGGCACCGCCATCACCAACGCCGTAATACCCAGCGCCGCGCACACCATATACACCACAAACCCCAGCGCCACCCCGCCCAGGGAAATCAACCCGGCCGTGCGCCCCTGGCAGATGGAGCGGGAAATGAGATAGATCATGTTCGGCCCCGGTGTCAGTACCATGCCGAGTGAAATCAGGCCGTAGGCGAGCAAGCTGGATATATCAGGCATGGATTGGCTCCTGTTTTTTATGCTGCCGGCGTGAAACCCTTCGCCGACGCGGTCGTGTTGAGCGTCATGCTAGGGGCTTGAAGGCCCAGGCGTTAGATACAGATCCGCAAGCAAAACGTCATACACCGGCGGCACCACCTACCCAGGACAGGCACATGATCGACTTCAACAACAAAGGCTTTTTCAAGCTCAAGCAAAACGACGAATACGCCGAGCGCGTAGCGGCCCTGCTGCTGGACGGCGAAGAAGTGGTCGACGCGTACAAGGCCATGCGCGACGGCGTCGTGTTCACCACCAAACGCATCATCGCGGTGAACGTGCAGGGAATTACCGGCAGCAAGAAGGACTTCACCTCATTGCCGTACAAGAACATCGTGGCGTACTCGGTGGAAACGTCCGGCACGTTTGATCTTGATTCGGAGTTGGAGATTTACTTTTCGTCGTTGGGGAAGGTGAAGTTCGAATTCACTGGCAAGACCTCGATCGTGGAAATCTCCCGGCTGATTTCCAAGCACCTGCTGAGTTGATCCACAGGCACAAAAAAGACCTTGATGCTTCAAGGTCTTTTTTATTGCGGTTCAACTGATACACATTGCTCAAAATGTGGGAGCTGGCTTGCCTGCGATGCCCTTTAAGGAAAAATCACAGCCGCTGATTCACTTAAGACTCGGACACATTTTCATTCCCGCCACCTACTCAAACGCCTGCAATACCAAACCGCCCCACTGAACGCTGCTCCCAAAACCACAACCCCATTCCCAACCAACCAAAGCCCAAAATTCCTGCTCTGATCCGCATCCCCTTGATAAAACGGCCCAAAATACGCAGACACGACCACCACCAAGCCGTTAAACACTCCGAGCGCCACTACAACCACCCCGACGACAAACACCACGCCCTTAACCAATTTCATATGATTCCAAAACCAGATCTCCCTGGACTCGTGATAGTCCGAGAACGTCCCCTCAATCGAAAATCCCAGCTGGATACGCGGATAACTCAGCCAATCCGTCAACCGCCGTCCATTCCAAAGGTCAATGTGGTCACCGCTGCGATTGCCAAACGTCTCATTCCCTCGGTGCCAAAAATCTTTGAAAAAGATAACGCCTTGCTGCCCCGCCAACACTTCTTCGAAATCCTCAGGTTTTATCTTTTTTCGGCCGCTGCAAGCCGGGGATATTCGCGCCATTTAGAGCTCTGGCCATTTCCTCAGCCGCCAGCACATGGCCCTCACTCTTGGCATGCTGCCAACAATAGCGCACGCCTCTCAACTTGCTCAGGTCGGCGCCCGACCTGCGCAGTGCTACACCCAGGTTAATGGCGCATTGGTCAGCGAAATTTTTGGCGCCGTTGGTTCTACAAGGGGCGGCGTCTCCGAAAATTTCCGGGTGGTTTTTCCATAGGGAGTTGAAGGTCAGCATTAAGCGCTTCCATCGCGTATTTTTCACACGAACGTAGCAAACGCTTTGCCGATAATGGTGAGGTCAGGCGCACATCAGAACGGTCCTACTTGTGTGTAGGCTTTTGATGCAGGCTACCCCTCACACTGTGCTTTTTTGTAGGAGCGAGCTGCTCGCTCCTACAGAGGACAGAGGACGGTGATGCGTGCCAGCCTGGGCATCTCACTTGGGCTGGAATGTCTCCAGATACGCCAGGATACTTTCAATCTTCTCCTGGTCACTGATCCCCCAGAAGATCATCCGCGTGCCACTGACCACCGACTTCGGATTTTCGATGTAGGCCGCCAGTTTTTCCCGCGTCCACACCACGCCCGAGTTCTTCATCGCATCCGAATACTGATAGTCCTGAGTGGTACCGGCAGGCCGGCCAATGATGCCGTTCAGTTCCGGGCCAAAACCACCCCGCGCGCCCTCACCAATGCTGTGGCAGCCGCCGCAGGTCTTGGTGAAGAGTTTGCCGCCCGCCTCGGCGTCGCCCGCAGCGAACGCGGGTGCGGCGATAACGGTCAGGGCGAGGGTCAATAACACATACTTCATTCACGTCTCCCTATCGGCTGTTGCCGTGGATTATGCCTGTTCGACCGGCCTTTCTCCCAGCCGCTGCACCAGACGCACCAGATACCCGTCCGGGTCTTGCACGATGAACTGGCGCTGCCCGGCCTCCACGTCACCGGCTCGGTACCAGGCGTCCTCTACATCGCGGAACAAGGGCCAGCCGATCTGCGCCAAGCGTTGCAGGATGGGTGCTACGGCGGGCACATCGATTTGCAGGTTGATGCCGCGCCCGAATGGGGGCTGCAACGGTGCGGTAAGCCACTGGCCGGCCTCGGGGTCGTATTGTTCGAGCATGATTTGCGCGCCGTTAAGGTCTAGGTAGGCAAAGCCTTCTTCTGCGCGCTGATAGGCAATAGCGAAACCTAACTGTTCGATCCAGAACGCCAGGCTCGCGCCAAGGCGGGTGACGATCAGTTCAGGCACGAGTGGGTTACGGTTGAACATGGCATTCCTTGGATGGCAGGGTGGCGTTCACCTTAACGGATTGTCGTGCCCATGGCTCACAAGCAGCCAAATGACCACCCATCGTTTAAAAAACATCCAATCGAACCTATATACCCAACCCCTACTCCACCTTATTGAACCCCTGATGGTGGAGTAAGGATCATGGCTCAGCCATCGATTTTGGTATTGGAAGACGACGAGATCATTCGGGCGTTGATGGTGGATGTGCTGGAAGACTTTGGTGCCGTGGTGACATCGTTTGCATCGGCAGACGAAGGGATGATTTACCTGGAGCGCGGCGATGACCCGGTGGATTTGATTGTCAGTGATATTCAAATGCCCGGCTTGCTCAATGGTTATGACTTGAGCCGTGTCGTCGCCCACCGGTGGCCTGAAGTACAGGTAGTGCTGACCTCAGGTAATACGAAAATCGCCGCCGAGCTGGGCAGTTCCGTGCGGTTTCTGCCCAAGCCCTGGAGTACCGACCACTTGCTTGAGTGCGTGCAGACAGCATTGACGCACTAGGGCCAGTCCCGGGATTGATAGCAGCGCGATATCATTTCAACCGAACTTGAGGGCTAGTTCTGCGGTCATGTAAGGTGCAGGGAGCGACTTTTCTGATCCACTGGTCAGCCTTTTCGCTTCTGCGTTCAGCTGACGACAATGAGTTGTGTAGAATCGTCGCCCATTTTCACGCGTCATTCATGGCCGACAGGCCCACAGTTCGAGCTCATTGAATGCATTCACAGGCCCATGACGTTAGTGCGCCCTCCTTGTTGGAAACGTTGCGCACGGGCACGGGCCTGCTGCATGTGGCGTTGGAACAGCGCCTGCCGTTTTTTTCCGAGCGCCTGGATGCCCAGTGGTATCGGCGCTTGCTGCAGGCGTACTACGGCTTTTATCAGCCAATGGAAGCGGCGCTGTATGACAGCGGTTTGATTCCCGACGGATATGAGTCTGCGTTGCGTGTGAAAACGCCAACCCTGGTCCATGACCTGCACGCGCTCGGCCTGACTGAGCACGCCATCCATGCCCTGCCTCGCTGTACCCAGCTCCCCGTATTAGACTCACCGGCTGCGTGCCTCGGCGCCCTGTATGTGCTGGAAGGCGCAACCCTGGGCGGCCAAGTGCTGCGCCGGGAAATAGCCCTGCGCCTAGATGTGAACGCCGACAACGGCGGTGCCTTTCTCAATGTATACGGCGCCGAGACCGGACGGCGCTGGAAAGATTTCCTCGATTATCTGGGCCGCCAGCCACTGGATACAGATGCCGCCGTGCGCGCGGTGATGGCGGCCCGCTCGACATTCAGCGGCTTTGAGCAATGGCTCGACAGCCAGGAGGTATTGCTATGAAACCCGAAGATTTTGAAGAGCTGCTTGCCAACTGCGCCGACGAACCCATTCGTTTTCCGGGGGCCATCCAGCCCCACGGCGTGCTGCTGACTTTGTCGGAACCTGGCCTGAACATTATTCAGGTAAGTGCCAACGTCGGTACGTTGTTCGGCCACACCCCCGAGGCGCTGTTGGATAAACCGTTGCACAGATTGATTGGCGAGGAGTACGCCCGAGCCGTGCAAACCATGGCCGAGGACAGCGCATTCCTGGACTCGCCGCCCCTGCTGATAACCTTCAAGGGTGAGCAGTTCGAAGGCCTGTTGCATCGCCATCAGGGCGTGTTAGTGCTGGAATTCGAACCACGGCTCAAGGATTTCAAACCCCGAGCACACAATGGCCGCACCAGCGACCTGGGCAAGATGCTGCACCGCCTGCAATCGGCAAAGACCTTGGAGGCGCTCTACGCCATCACCGTCAACGAAATCCAGGCCATGACCGGTTATGACCGGGTGCTCATCTATCGCTTCGAAGAGGAAGGCCATGGCCAGGTGATCGCCGAGGCCTCGGCGCCGTCCATGGAATTGTTCAACGGGCTGTTCTTCCCCGCGTCCGACATCCCCGAGCAGGCTCGCGAGCTGTATCGCACCAACTGGCTACGGATCATCCCGAATGCGTCCTACGAACCGGTACCGCTGGTGCCCAAATTGCGCCCGGACACCGGGCAGCCTCTGGACCTGAGCTTCGCCACCCTGCGCAGCGTGTCGCCGATTCACTGCCAGTACATGCAGAACATGGGCGTGTTGTCGTCCATGAGTATTTCACTGATGAAGGGCGACAAACTCTGGGGCCTGATCAGTTGCGGCAACCGTGAGCCGCTGCTGGTGCCCAACGACCTGCGCATGGCCTGCCAGACCATCGGCCAGGTGCTGTCATTGCAGATCAGTGCCATGGAGGCCCTGGAGCTGACCCGCCAGCGCGACGAGAAAGTCGAAGCGCTGGCGCTGCTGGATCGGGCGATGAAAGCCTCTGCCAATAACGTATTCGACGGCCTGGCCCAGCAAGGCCGACTGCTGATGGACCTGACCCTCTCCGGCGGCGTGGCGATCATCGAAGACAAGCAATTACACCGCTACGGCAACTGCCCGGAACCGGCGCAGATACGCGCGTTGCACAAGTGGTTGCAGGGCGACGGCGCACCGGTATTTTCCAGCCATAACCTGGCCTCGGTTTATCCGCCGGCCGCCGAATACCAGAGCGTGGCCAGCGGCGTGCTCGCCATGAGCTTGCCCAAGCCTGTGGATAACGGCGTATTGTGGTTTCGCCCGGAAGTCAAAGAGAACATCCACTGGAGTGGCGACCCGCAGAAGCCGCTGAATCTGGAAACCTGCGACGCGGGCATGCGCCTTCGCCCACGCACCTCGTTTGAAATCTGGAAAGTGGAAATGGCTGGTATCTCCACCAAGTGGAGCCATGGCGACCTGTTTGCCGCCAACGATTTGCGCCGCTCGGCCCTGGAGAACGACCTGTCCCGCCAAGTACTGCGCGAGCAACAAGCGGTGCGTGCGCGGGACGAGCTGGTCGCGGTGGTTTCCCACGACCTGCGCAACCCCATGACCGTCATCTCCATGCTCTGCGGCATGATGCAAAAAGCCTTCAGCTCCGATGGCCCCCACACTTCACGGCGCATTTCTTCCGCCATTGACACCATGCAACAGGCTGCCGGGCGCATGAACGTGTTGCTGGAAGACTTGCTCGACACCTCGAAAATCGAAGCCGGGCGCTATGTGGTCAAGCCGGTGGCGCTGGACGTCAGCCAGATTTTTGAAGAGGCGTATTCGCTGCTGGCGCCCCTGGCCTCGGAAAAGGGCATCGACCTGTCGTTCAATGTCGAGCCTGGCCTGCAAATCAAGGCCGACCCGGAGCGCTTGTTCCAGGTGCTGTCGAACCTGATCGGCAATGCGATCAAGTTCACCCCTCGCCAAGGCAACATCGGCATCAGCGCCATGAGCAACGGCGAGGAGATTGTATTTTCGGTGCGCGACTCTGGTGAGGGCATTGCGCCGGACGATTTGCCCCATGTGTTCGATCGCTATTGGACCCAGACTGAAAACAACCCCACCGGCAGCGGGCTGGGGCTGTATATCACTCAAGGCATCGTTAAGGCGCATGGCGGCAGGATCGAAGCCGAGAGCAAGCAGGGTCAGGGCAGCGAGTTTCGATTTACCGTACCGAAGGTGACGATTGAGGCAAACAACTGAGCCATTTGCCGGCAGGGGCAACCATATTGCCCCTGCTGCCCCATAACCGAGAACGGAAAACCAAACATATACTCATACAACATTGCATTTCTTTAACAAAGTTTCAAAATAAAACAACCAAAATTCAACAATAAAACCAACTCACCCATCACAAACAGAAACATAGAACACCTCGCAAAAAACACCGAACCCCACTAACTTACGCCGAGCACTGTTACAGGGAAGAACATGCCATGTAAACCATGCCATTAATAGTGAGGCGTTACCGTGTTCAATTCTATCGGCTTTAATCCCGTCAATACTTACATTTCCCAATCCGCCCCCGACCAAGACACCCAAGCCAGCGAGAAGGTCAACTCACGCTCGAAACGAAGCCTCGATCAAATCGCTCCCGATAATTCGATTAATGACAATGGGGTCACCGCAGACAGAGGCGGCAGACGTAATGGTGGTGGCTTGGACAGTCTCGGCAAAGGCCATGTTCTTTGAGTAAATTTACTTAAGCGCAACTACTAAATAAGTAGCGCCCAGGGCGCTGCTTATTCATTAATAGCCACAACATATTACTGTCTGACGTTCGTTGACAAAATGCCGACATTTTCAGCGTTATACTGAGTGCTTGTCTTGTTAGTGAGCCGATCGCGTCATGCCTGAACTGCAGTCACTTCCCCCCGTACTTGCCGGCCCGTTGCTGCGCCGCCTGGAACCAAAGCGTGTGGTGCTATGGCTGGTGGCGAGCCGGGAACTTAAGCTGGTTATGAGGCTGCAGCACGCTCAGGGATCAACGCTGGATATTCACCTTCATGCACATTGTCAGATCGTTCCCGTCGGGCGCCATTCGTTTATCCACTTGATCGATGTGCCCCTGACTGACGCCCTGCCTCTGGATGTAAACATCCACTATGACCTGTTTATTGACGGCTGCGGAATAGCCCAGTGGGCACCCCATCTGCTGTACGCAGGCGCCACGCTGCCCGATTTCGTCGTGCATGGGCGCATCCACCAACTGGTCCACGGCTCCTGCCGCAAGCCTCACCATCGCGCTGATGACGGGTTGCTGTGCATTGATCGTCTGCTGGAGCAAGCTCCCACCGTGGCACAACGCCCCGCCTTGCTGATGATGAGCGGCGACCAGGTCTACGCCGACGACGTCGCGGGGCCCATGCTGCGGGCAATTCATGAATTAATCGCGCGCCTGGGCCTGTTCGACGAATACCTGGAAGGGGCCGTGGTTGACGACAGTGCCGCCCTCTACGGGCATCGCGCCAGCTATTACCATCGCGCCGACCTGCTCCCCGCGCTGGACAGTAACGAGACCTTGCGTGAGCGCTTTTTCGGCGGCGTGAAGAAACCGATCTTCACCAGCAGCACCGCCGACAATCACCTGGTGACCTTTGCCGAAGTGATCGCGATGTACCTGCTGGCCTGGTCGCCGACACCCTGGACGCTGATCACACCAGAACCGCCGCCGCTGAGCGCGCAAGAGCAACAACGCTACGCCCGCGAACAGGTTTATATCGATCAGTTCCGCAACGGCCTGCCTGGGGTGGCGCGGGTGTTCGCGCACCTGTCGACGCTGATGATGTTCGACGATCACGACATCACTGACGACTGGAACCTCAGCGCCCAGTGGGAAGAAACCGCCTACGGCCACCCCTTCTCCAAGCGCATCATCGGCAATGCCTTGCTGGCGTATCTGTTATGCCAAGGCTGGGGCAACCAGCCCCAGGTGTTTGACGAACTGCTGGGCCAAACCCAGGCACTGACCGGCCAGGTACAGGCCAATCATCTCGACGCGGCGGCGCAAGACGCGTTGCTGGAGGCCTTGCTGAAATTCCAGCAGTGGCACTACGTATTGCCCACCACCCCGGCGCTGGTGGTACTCGACACCCGCACCCGACGCTGGCGCAGCGAGTTCACCCTCAAGCAACCTTCCGGCCTGCTGGACTGGGAAGCCTTGAGCGAACTGCAACAAGCGCTGCTGGACCATCCATCCGCCATCATCGTCTCGCCCGCGCCGGTCTTTGGCGTCAAGCTGATCGAGACGGTGCAAAAGGTCTTCAGCTGGTGCGGTTTTCCCCTGCTGGTGGACGCCGAGAACTGGATGGCCCACCGCGGCGCCGCCCAAGTGATTTTGAATATCTTCCGCCACTCACGCACGCCGGGTAATTACGTGATCCTGTCCGGCGATGTGCACTACTCGTTCGTCTACCAAGTGCTGATCCGCCACCGCAACGGCGGCCCCAATATCTGGCAAATCACCAGCAGCGGCATCAAGAACGAGTTCCCGCCGCGCCTGCTGGAATGGTTCGACCGCCTCAACCGCTGGCTCTACTCCCCGCGCTCGCCCCTCAACTGGTTTACCCGCCGTCGCACCATGCAGGTGGTGCCCTATATTCCAGAGCATGCTGAAGCGGGTGAGCGGTTGTGGAACTCGGCGGGCATTGGCCAGGTGTTTTTCAATGAGCAGGGCCAACCGCAGGCCATTTACCAGCACAACGCGGATGGAAGACCTCGAACAAAGATGATGGCGCCAGAAAAATAGCGTTTCGCCACTCGTCAAAAGCAGCACACCTGCCCTATTCAAAGCGCGCAAGCGCCGATGTACAGTAGCGCCAGCCACGGAGTATCGGCGTCAACCATGACTGGCCTTGGGCGCCAGCCCCCGCAGGAAGCGTGCAGATGGACGATACATCCGGCAAAGAACCGCTACGCCATGAGGTTTCCGACCTTAACGTCGATCTGTTGCACGCCATCATGGAACTGGTCAGTGACGGCATCTGGGACTGGAACGCCAATACCGGCTTCGTCTACCGCAATCCCGGCTGGTACGAAATGCTTGGTTACTCCCACCACTCCCTGGAAAACAGCGTCTTCACCTGGGAGAACGTGATCCACCCCGAGGACTACCCTCGCGTGATGGCGGTGTTCGATGACTACATCAGCCAACGCGCCGCTCATTACCGGGCCGAATACCGTTGCCGAAAAGAAGACGGTACGTACCTCTGGATCGAGGACCGCGGCTACGTCATTGCCCGCAACCCCGACGGTTCCGTGGCGCGCATGGTCGGCGCACACCGCGATATCCATACGCGCAAATGCTCCATCGAACAGTTGCAAAAACGCAACCAGTCCCTGGAAGCGCTGGTCGCGGAGCGCACCCTTGAGTTGTCGCGCGTCAACCAGCAACTGCAATTGCAGCTGGACGAAAACCGCTCCCTGGCCGAGCGCGACGCCCTGACGCGCATCGCCAACCGGTACCGCCTGGAAAAAGTGCTGCTGGAGGAATGCGACCGCGCCGAGCGCTTCCGCCTGCCCCTGGCACTGGTGGCCATGGATGTCGATGACTTTAAGCCGATCAATGACCAATACGGCCACGGCGTCGGCGACCAGACCCTGATACGGGTAGTGGAACACCTGGAAGCCTGCGTACGTAAAAGCGACTTGCTGGCGCGCTGGGGCGGCGATGAGTTTATGGTGGTGCTGCCCAAAAGCAGCCTGGACGAGGCCAAAGAGTTGGCCGAAAGGATTCGCCATAAAATCAAGGAGGCGGCCCCCGTGGGCGCCTTGAACGTTACCCTGAGCCTGGGCGTGGTGGAGCGGCGCATGGGCGAGTCCCCGGCTGCGCTGATGGCGCGGGCCGATCAAGCCTTGTACCGATCCAAGGCGGCGGGCAAGGATGGGGTGTCGGAATAGGCCGCAGCTCCTTCCAAGGTGGAATGACCCGGCAACTTTATTTCGTTTGCGGCAAGGCCAGGCGCGCGGCTTAGATAGCGCTGCGCCCACCACTGCCGAGTCCCCGAGTCATGAGCCACGCTAGCATCAGCCAGTCGATTTCCATCGTTCACCCCATCAGCCTCAGTCACGGTAAAAACGCCGAAGTCTGGGACACGGCGGGCAAGCGTTACATCGACTTTGTCGGCGGTATCGGCGTACTCAACCTGGGCCATTGCCACCCGGCCGTGGTGGCGGCCATTTGCGGGCAAGCGACTCGGCTCACCCATTACGCGTTCAACGCCGCACCGCATACGCCCTACATCGAGTTGATGCAACGTCTCAGCGCCTTTATCCCGGTGGGCTACCCCGTCAGCGGCATGCTCACCAATAGCGGTGCCGAGGCGGCGGAAAACGCCCTGAAGATCGCCCGTGGTGCCACCGGGCGCACGGCGGTGATCGCCTTTGACGGCGCCTTCCACGGGCGCACTCTGGCGACCCTCAACCTCAACGGCAAGGTCGCGCCCTACAAGCAGAAGGTCGGTGTACTGCCCGGCCCTGTGTATCACCTGCCCTACCCCAGTACAGATAACGGCGTGACCTGCGCCGAAGCGCTGAAGGCTATGGAGCGTCTGTTCAGCGTGGAAATCGACGTAAACGACGTGGCGTGCTTCATCATCGAGCCGGTGCAGGGCGAAGGCGGTTTTCTCGCCCTGGACATTGAGTTCGCCCAGGTGCTGCGGCGCTTCTGCGACCAGCACAACATCCTGCTGATCATTGATGAAATCCAGTCGGGTTTTGGTCGCACCGGCCAGCGTTTCGCCTTCTCGCGCCTGAGCATCGAGCCGGACCTGCTGCTGCTCGGCAAAAGCATCGCCGGCGGCATACCGCTGGGGGCGGTGGTCGGGCGCAAGGCGCTGATGGATAACCTGCCCAAAGGCGGCCTGGGTGGCACCTACTCCGGTAACCCCATCGCCTGCGCGGCGGCATTGGCGACCCTTGAGGTGATGAGCGACAAAAACCTGCGCGCCTGGGGCGTCGCGCAGGAGGCCGCGATTGTGGGCCGCCATGAAGCCTGGCACGCACAACAACTGTCGCCCTACCTGGGCCGCCTCACCGGTGTCGGCGCCATGCGGGGCATTGAACTGGCCCATGCCGACGGCACACCCGCCCCCAAGCAACTGGCGCAACTGCTGGAGCTGGCGCGAGAGGCTGGCTTGCTGCTGATGCCCAGCGGCAAGTCGCGGCACATCGTGCGCTTGCTGGCCCCGCTGACCATTGAGCCGGAGGTGTTGGAGGAAGGCCTGGATATTCTCCAGGCGTGCCTCGAAGAACTGGACGAGTAAAATGTATCAACAGGTTTGACGCTGCTCCACTCAGTCGTTGAGCTTGTTCGTGAAGTCCGGGCGAGGTGGATGACCGTTGATAAGATTCCCGTTGTGGATATGTACGTATTTCTGTACGTTAATACCCACCCAACAAGGAGTTCCCATGGAAACTATCAACTACACCAACGCCCGAGCCCATCTGTCCGAAACGATGGACCGCGTCAACGATGATCACGTCCCACTTCTACTGACTCGACAAAAAGGCGAGCCCGTGGTGATGATCTCGTTATCAGAGTTCAATGCTCTGGAAGAGACGGCTTACCTGCTGCGCTCGCCTAAAAATGCCGAACGTCTCATTAACTCAGTCAACAGCTTACGAGCAGGCAAAGCCAAGCCAAGGCGGTTGATTGAAGAATGAAAATACTCTTTACCCCTGAAGGCTGGGACGACTACCTCTGGTTTCAACAGAACGACAAAGCCGGGCTCAAGCGCATCAATCTCTTGATCAAGGCCATACAAAGAGACCCGTTCGACGGCGTGGGGAAGCCTGAACCCCTCAAACATAACCTGAGTGGTTTCTGGTCTCGACGAATCACCGCGGAGCATCGTTTGGTTTATGGCATCGAGGATGATGAAGTACAAATATTGATGTGCCGCTACCACTACTGAAATTATTCTGACGCCCCAGCCACCTTGACCTGATCCCCCCTCCCGCTGAAAATGCCCGACGTTTTTTGTCTCCCCGCTTACTACGCAGTGAAATTTTAATGTCTGATTCCTATACCGAAAAATCCGCCGAAGAATCCGTAGTCGCCCTGCACGCCAAAGCCGAATACGAAAACGCCATCAATCTTTCACAGCATGTACCAGCCGCCAAGATCATCAGCGAGATGGTGCTGGACGCGTTTCATACCTCCAAGGAAAGCGACCAGATCCGCGAGCTGCGCGTTGCCATCCGCCAGGCCCACGATGCCTTCGATGATGACAAAGCCTATGAGCTGATGGGCCAGCTCAAGCAATTGAAAGACGCCGAAGCCGCAGACAACGCCGCCCTGGAACACCTGAGCAGCCAGTTCTCGATCAGCCGCATCCTGTCCAGCTTCAAGGACGATCCCGAGTTCCAGGAACTGGTCTATGGCCTGGCCCTCAAGGTACTTAACCAGTCGCACCAGGCCATCAGCAACCCGAGTGCCGGCAAGGGCAAGGCTGCACGCGCCAAGAAAGACACCGAAGTGTTTGTGATCAGCAAGGATGGCATCAGCGTCACCCTGCCGCTGCGCACGCCGCGCTCCAAGCTCAATGTGGACCGCGAAGCACTGGAGTTCCTGGGTTTCACCTTTGTGGGCGAAGGCAGCGAGGCGGAACTTGCGAGCGAAACCTTCATCGACAACAGCGGCGCCGAGCAACCAGTCACGCGCAAGAGCATCGTGACCGCGCTGCAACAGCAAAGCGCCTTTGACGGCTACGCCATCGCCGCCCAGTAAGTACTGACGCAACCAGGCGCGCGTGCAAGCCGCAGCGCCGGTTGCCGTCTACGCCTCTTTATTCCACAACACCGCCGAGCTCTTCATCATCCCCACGGCGATTGCGAACAGCAACAACACACAGCCTGCCAGCAGCCACGGTGACGGCAAGGTTGGCCGGGCCAGCAACATGAACGCCAACGAGGGTGCGATCATCACGCCGATGTTGACGCCCGCCGAGTAGTAGCCGAGGTTGCGGCCCACGCTGTCGCGGCTGGAAATGCTGCTGACGTAGTGGGTGATCGCGGGGAACACAATCATCTCGCCCAGGCTCCACAACACCGTAGCAAGCACCAACAGCGCGCCGACCTGACCAAAGCCCATCAAGAAGAAACCGCAGCCTGCCAGCAACAGGCCAATGATCAGCGAGCGACTGCTCGACAAGTGCGCCATGCGCAGGTTGATCGGCACTTCAAACACAATCACTAGCAACGCATTGATAAAGAAGATGATGCCCACGTAATAGGCCGGCAATTGGGTGTAGTTGATGATGTACGCCGACAGAAAAGTCGGCGGTAATGCGTAAGCCACGTGCACCGGCAGCGCCGCCAACAGGATCACCAGCAGTCGCGAACGCTCATGAACCGCCATCTCGGGCAAACCCTCGCCTTTGCCGGCGACAGGTACGCCTTGGGTGGCCTGCCGAGACCGACCAAACCGCAGGCAGGCGGCGAAGGCCAGCAGGGACAGCACGGCATTGATGTAGAAGACCGCGTCGGCATTGCTGAGGAAGATCAAGCTGCCCAGTAGCGGCCCGATGGCCATACCGATGTTGATCGCCAATCGGTTGCAGGAAAACGCCACTTTGCGTGACTCAAGATTACTGTTAGCCACTGTCTCGGAGAACGCGGCCGGTGTGAAGGCTTCGTAACAGGCCCCCCAGAGAAACGACAACAGGAACAGCGCGAGCAGGTTATCCACCGAGGGAATGACCAGCAGCAACACCGCGTTGAACAACAACGAACCGAGAATGACCCGGTTGGCCGAAAACCGCTTGATCACGGCGCCGATGATCAGGTCGGTACACAGGGCGCCCGCGCCATACACACCGACCAACAGGCCTGCCGTGCCTGCCGATATCGCGTGTTGATGAATCAGGTACGCCGCGTAAAAAGGAAACGCCAGGGTGCCCGTGCGAAACACCAGCGTGATCATGAACAAAGCTTGCAACCGCGCATTAAGGCCGCGCAAGGCGTGAAAAGTACCCATCAGCGCAGCACGCTGGCACAGGTGTGGAGCAAAGCTACAGAGCGGCTCATCCGGATGTCCTTTCGCAATGGCGACGCCGGTGTGTCCGGCGCCAAACTCCATAGCTGGGCAACCTAATGCAGCACAGTGCGGCGAACAAGCTACCCATTTGGATAGGTAGGCGGTGATTGCGGCCTCAGGCCGGGTGGCGGATATAGCCCAATTGCAGGGCCTTGCCGATTGCTGATTTGCCGTTGCTGACCTGCAATTTGCCGAAGATATTCTTCATATGAAACTTGACCGTATGGGAGGTCATCGACGTCAGGAGTGCCACTTCGTTGTAGGTCTTGCCAAGGCTGACCCAAGACAATACTTCGGTTTCCCTTGGGGTCAGCACCGTCTGTTGTTCGACAGGCGCCGCGTGATCTTCCAGGGCCTCGTCGTACATCGAGACCAACAGCATCTGCAGTTCACTTTGATGGGCCAGCACGGTCTCGCGAAATTGCCGATGTTCGCCGAAGCTGCACAGATTGAGCACCGAGTAGAAGCCGCGATTGCCATGCACGATAAAACTGGCGCCCTCGCCAACGGGTTTGTAGGGGCCCGGCACCGGCACCGCCTCATCGGCCACGGCCAGCAGGTGTTCATCACTCCAGAAAAATGGTTTGATCCGCGTACGGGTCAATGAAACCAGCTCGCCACGCCGGTAGAAATCGTCGGCCGTGTCGGAAGGCTCCATGGCCTCGGGGTAATTGGACACAATCTGCGCTTGGTCCAGCGTCGGCCCACACTGGTAGACCTCGAAGTGTCCCAGGCCACGGCGGCTCAGCTCGGTATCGAGCAAGCGGCGCATATCCTCGGGCAGCATGGGCGATTTTTTATCGGGTTGGCCATTAGGTCGCACGGGTGTCTTCCTTGATCATTCAACCCGGTCGAGCATGCAGCATGCCTGGCTTACCTGTCCAGGCAACGGATGCAAACCCAGGGGCTAGACCTGCGCCGCGAACGCCTCGCGAAAGCGCTCCATCTCCTGCTCATTACCCACCGTCACCCGCACCCACTGCGGCCAGTCCTTCCACACCCGCCCGACCAGTACATTCTGCGCAGCCAACCGCTCGATCACCTGCTCTGCCGGACGCTTCACGTCGATCATGAAGCAATTGCTGTGGGAAACGGTGCAGGTAAAGCCCCGGCCCTTTAGCCAAGCGATCGTCTCATCGCGCAACCTGGCATTGAGCGCTCTGCGTTGACCCACCAGTTGCGCGTCTTCCAGGCTCGCACGGGCGGCCAGCAAGCTGGCGCCGGCCGGGACGTTGTCGCCGCCGAACACGGCCAACCGCTCCAGCAGCGCCGGGTGGCCGATCGCCAGGCCCAGGCGCGCACCGGCCATGCCGTAGATCTTCGAGAAGGTACGCAGTACCAGCAGGTCGTGGTGTTCCTTGACCCAACCTACGCAACTGGGGGCGTCGCAGAAGTCGATATAAGCCTCGTCCACCACCAGCACGCTGCCCTTGGGTTTATTCACCAGAGCGTGGCGGATAGCCTCGGTCGAGGTGAGCGTACCGGTCGGGTTGTTGGGGTTGCACAGGTACAGCATGCCGGCCTGTGGGTCCGCGGCGAGCATGGCGTGCACATCGTGGGCATGCTGGGCGTCAAGGTTAACTTCATGCACCGGCGCCTTGATCGATTCGGCCGCCTGGTGCGGTACTTCGTAGGACGGCGTGGCCATCACCAGGCCGCGGGTCTGGCTGGCGAACGCCAGCACCGCGTAACGCAGGGCAGCCATCGAGCCGGCAAATACCCCGATGTTTTCTTCGGCGATGCCCTGTTGCTCGGCAAACAGCGCGGCCAATGCATACATGTCCGGGTAAGGGTAACGCCCGGAGGCTGCAATCGCGCGCTGCATCGCCTGGCGAGCCGCGTCTGAAGGGCCGTAGGGGCTTTCGTTGTAATTGAGTAGTACCTTGTCAGATTTCGTCGGCGCCGGGCTGGCAAGCGCCCAATTGAGCTGCCCCAACACAGGCAGGGCCGCGCCCAGGGCGAGAAGGGATCGACGACTGACACGCACCATGGTGACTACTCCTTGTAGAGGCGCGAGGGATTCGCGCTGGCCGTTCAGAAGAGTATGACGAGAAAGCCGTTGCCTGATTTACCACCGAGGCGTATCCCTGCACTCAGTACTTTATTGTTGTAGCGGGCGCATGCAACACTTTCACTGCCGCGAATCGTCAAGAACGGGTTCTGCCGGCATGGACTGATGACTAAATGGAAGTGGTGAGCACTTGATACACAGACGGGAAAAAACCGAGCACTTGAAGAGCAACATCAAGTACTTGATCAAGAGTCGTGGCGAAACCCAGCTTTCGTTAAGCAGTGCCGCCGGCCTGACCAGGACCACCATCTATAACATCCTGGAAGGCAAGGTCGTTAACGTACAGCAGTCGACGATACGCAAGATCTCTGACTTCTTTGGCGTCTCCTACGAAGAAATCGAGACGATCAGTTTTGAAGCCAAGGAAGTCATCGAGAGCAATGTTTCCCCACTGGGTAACAAGAACCCGGCGGCAGTGCCTGTGCTCAAGGAAAGCCTGCTCATGCAAAGCCTGGGCAAGCGCATCGGTGAGCTGGCCACGCTTCATCCGCTGACCTACTACTTTGGCAGCGCCTGCAACCTGATCGGCGTGCGCCTGGAGCACGGGATTCCCGGCCTCAATGAACCGGGGGACTTGCTGATCGTGCAGAAAGGCTCGTCGAGCGACGATAAAGAAAAACTGGTGTACGACCGCGCCACCAAGAAGCTGTTCATCACCCTCGAACCCTGCGGGAACTCAGAGCGTTTGTGTGTCATCGGCGACATCCTTGAGGAGCGCTTCAATGACAACGTCTGAGGGCGCCGTGGAAAACAGCAAATACAAGTTGCTGGGCTTTGAAAACGACAAGCGCCTGGCGGTGATCATGGTGATCGCCACGGGCAAGGTCCTCAAGATCAAGCTGAGTGAAGTGCTCAGCAGTGAAATGATGGACAACTTCAACAAGATGGAAATCAAGAACCTGTACAAGAAGTTCTACTCCCAAGGCGGAACGCTGACCGCCTACGATATAAACGACCGCAATGAAAACTCCTGGATGATCTACATCATCCTGAACTTGCTGCTGTTCACCTTTTATATCTTCACCAGCATTGCCGCGACCAAACCGATTTACCTGGAGTCGTTGGGCATCATCGTCACGCCGGGCACGTTCCTGTACCCGCTGACCTTCTTGATCGTGGACTTGCTCAACGAGAATTTTGGCTTGCGCCTGGCCAGGCGAGCCATTCTGTTTGCGTTTGCCAGCAACGCGATGATCATCATCCTGCTGTATGGCTCCACGTTCCTGCCAGGGCTACCGGGCTGGAAGCTGGATGGGCCTTATACCGACGTGATCCTGCAAGTGTCGTCGGTGCTGGTGGCCTCTTCGGTGTCGTTCCTGGTGTCGGAGAATATAAATTCCTACTTGCTGTGCAAGATCAAGGAGCTGACCAACTCCAGGTATCTATACCTGCGGATATTCCTCAGTACGTTCTTTGCGGTGATTATCGACAGCTTCCTGTTCTGCTTTATCGCCTTCTACGGGGCGATGCAGACCAGCGACATCCTCAGCATGATCTATGTACAGATCGCGATCAAAGTCGGCTTTGCGTTCTTCAACATCCTGCCGGCCTACGGGGCACGTTCATTGTTCAAGCGCTATCAATAATCCTGTAGGCGCGAGCTTGCTCGCGAAGAACCCGAGCGCGCCGCGTTGAACCAGATGCGCTGCGTTATCGTTGACGTTCTTCGCGAGCAAGCTCGCTCCTGCAAGGGTTATTTCAGCTGCAACTTGTGCTTGAGGCTCTGCATGACAGGTGTCTTGTTCTGCAGGTAGTCATTCAAGCCCCGAGCGCGCAGGTTGCACGCGTCACACTCGCCACAGCCGGTACCGATGATGCCGTTGTAGCAAGTCAGCGTCTGCTCGCGCACCAGCTCCAGTTGCCCGTGGTAATCGGCCAGGGCCCAGGTCTCGGCCTTGTTCAGCCACATCAACGGCGTGTCCAGGCGCACGTCGTATTCCATGCCCAGCTTGAGGGCCTGGTTGAGTGCTTTGACAAACTCATCCCGGCAATCGGGGTAGCCTGAGAAGTCGGTTTCGCACACACCGGTGATGACGGTCTCGGCCTTCACTTGATAGGCGTAGATCGCAGCCAGGGTCAGGAACAGGATGTTGCGCCCCGGCACAAAGGTACTCGGCAGGCTTTCACCCGAGCTGTTCACGGTCGGTACCGGGATGTTGTCGCGCGTCAGGCTGCTGATCGCCAGCTCATTGAGCAGGGACACATCCATCACTTTGTGCACAGTGGCCCCCAACTGCTTGGCCAGCTTCTGGGCCACTTCGATTTCTGCCACATGGCGCTGGCCGTAATCAAAGGTAATGCAGTGCACTTCATCATACAGCGGCAGGGCCTGGATCAGACAGGTGGTCGAATCCTGCCCGCCACTGAAGACCATTACGGCTTTTTTACTCATTGCATTGCTTCCTGCATTTGTAGAATTGGGATGTAGGAGTGCGCTCGCTCGCGAAAAACGTCAACGATAACGCAGCGTATCCGGTTTAGCGCAGCGCTCAATAAAAAACCCCGCGCGACTTTCGAAGGCGGGGCTTTTTTACTGCAAGACCACTCAGTGGGCGTAGGTCAGCAACAGCTCTTTCGGCACTTGGAAATCCAGGGACATCATCACGCTGAGCGCGGTGATGGTGAAAATCGAGAACACGAACAGCTTGCGCGCCCAGACGGTGTCATCCACCGCCTTGTAGCCGGTCCAGGCCATGTACAACCAGTACATGCCCATCGCGGCGGCGACGGCGAGGTAGCTCATGCCGGCGTAGCCACTGAAGGTCAACATCAAGGTCGCCACGAGGAAGGCCAGGATGTAGAGCAGGATGTGTTTCTTGGCCACCTGGATGCCACGCTTGACCGGCAATACCGGAATCGACGCAGCCAGGTAGTCATTGAAGCGGAAAATCGCGATGGCGTAGGAATGCGGCATCTGCCACAGGCTGAACATCACCAGCAGCGTCAGCGCGGCCATGTCGAAGCTATTGGTCACAGCTACATAACCAATCACCGGCGGCATTGCCCCCGACAGACTGCCCACCAGCGTGCCGTGAACCGACTTGCGCTTGAGGTACAGGCTGTAGAGGCCGACGTAGATGACAAAACCGATCACGGCAAACAGCGCCGCCAACGGGTTGGCCACCTTGTACAACAGGGCCACACCGGCAACACCCAGGACGGTCGCATAGATCAGTGCCAGCTTCAGGGAGATGAGGCCCTGGACCAGCACGCGATTCTTGGTGCGCTCCATCTTGATGTCGATGTCACGGTCGATGCAGTTGTTGAATACGCAACCGGAAGCAACCACCAGGGACGTACCGATCATTGCAGCCAGGAAGATGGCCAGATCGACATGTCCCTTGGAGGCCAGGAAGAAACCGCCCGCCACAGAAAGCACGTTACCGAAAATGATCCCCGGTTTGGTGATTTGGATAAAGTGCTTAAGCGACATCGGGTCTTACCTCACTTCGCCATCATGTAGGTGTGGATGCTGAACATGATCCACAGCGACAGACCAACCAGCAGAACGATCACCAGGCCTGCGAACACAAACGCGATCACGTTCTCGCGCTGCTCTTTGGAGCGGTCCAGGTGCAGGAAGTACACCAGGTGAACCAGAACCTGAATCACCGCGAACGCCAGGACGATCATCAAGGTGATCGACTTCGGCAAGGTTGGGTACATCACCAGGCCGAACGGGATCAGGGTCAGGATGACCGACAGGATGAAGCCGATGGCGTAAGACTTTACGCTGCCGTGGCTTGAATCGTGGCTGTCATGGGAGTGTGCATTAGCCATTACAGAGTCCCCATCAAGTAAACGACGGTGAATACGCAGATCCAGACCACGTCCAGGAAGTGCCAGAACAGGCTCAGGCAGCTCAGGCGGGTCTTGTTGGTGTTGGTCAGGCCGTGCTTATTGACCTGATACATCATCACTGCCATCCACAGCAGGCCAGCGGATACGTGCAGACCGTGGGTGCCGACCAGCGTGAAGAACGCCGACAGGAAACCGGAACGGTGCGGGCCGTAGCCTTCGGAGATCAGCAGGTGGAACTCGTTGATCTCCATGCCGATGAAGCCCAGGCCGAACAGGAAGGTCAGGCCCAGCCAGCTCAGTACGCCCTTCTTGTTGCCCTTGTAGAAGGCCAACATGGCGAAGCCGTAGGTGATCGAACTGAACAACAGCAAGGCGGTTTCGCCGAGCACGTAAGGCAGTTCGAAGATGTCGTGGCCCGACGGGCCACCCGCTACGTTGTTTACCAGCACCGCGTACACCGCGAAGATCGACGCAAACAAGATGCAGTCGGTCATCAGGTAGAGCCAGAAACCGTAGACGGTTATCGGCCCCGAGTCGTGGTGGTGCTCATCGTGCCCATGGTCATCGACATGGGCGTGTCCAGCATTGGTCACTAAGTTCGACATGGTTTAAGCCTGTTCCAACGAGGTTTCTACACGGTTGGCCGGGATCTTCTTCTCGGCTACCAGGCGAGCGTGTTGCTCGGCTTCGATGCGTTCGATCGTTTCGACCGGCACCATGTAGCCTTGATCATCACGGGCAGCGTGAATGATGAAGTAACCGATAGTGCCCACCAGGCTCGCGATTGCCAGCCACCAGATGTGCCAGATCATCGCGAAACCGAACACGGTCAACAGCGCACCCATCACCACGCCAGTGGCGGTATTGTTTGGCATGTGGATCGGTTCGTAGTGCTTGGGCTTCTGGTACGCAGTACCGTCTTCCTTGGCTTCGGTGAACGCATCAATGGTGTTCGCAGTAGGGATCACGGCGAAGTTGTAGAACGGTGGTGGCGACGAGGTCGACCATTCCAGGGTGTGGCCGTTCCATGGGTCGCCGGACTCGCACATGTTCTGCTTGCGATCACGCACGCTGACGTACAGCTGGATCAGCTGGCAGGCGATACCCACAGCGATCATCACCGCACCGAACATGGCAACGTACAGGTACGGTACCCACTCAGGGTTGGTGGTGGCGTTCAGACGACGGGTCATGCCCATGAAGCCCAGTGCATAGAGCGGCATGAACGCGACGAAGAAGCCCGAGATCCAGAACCAGAACGCAGCCTTGCCCCAACCTTCGTGCAGCTTGAAGCCGAACGCTTTCGGGAAGTAGAAGCTGAAACCAGCGATGTAGCCGAATACCGCACCACCGATGATCACGTTGTGGAAGTGAGCGATCACGAACAGGCTGTTGTGCAGCACGAAGTCAGCACCCGGGATGGCCAGCAGTACGCCGGTCATGCCGCCGATGGCGAAGGTCACCATGAAGCCCAGGGTCCACAGAACCTGGCTGGTCATGCGCAGACGACCGTGGTAGATGGTGAACAGCCAGTTAAATAGCTTCACCCCCGTCGGGATGGAAATCAGCATCGTCGCCAGGCCGAAGAAGGCGTTGACGCTGGCCCCCGAACCCATGGTGAAGAAGTGGTGCAGCCATACCATGAAGCCCAGTACGGAGATTGCGCCCGAGGCGTAGACCATCGAGTGGTGACCGAACAGGCGCTTGCCGGTAAAGGTCGAGATCACTTCAGAGAAGATACCGAACGCCGGCAGGATCAGGATGTACACCTCAGGGTGACCCCATGCCCAGAACAGGTTCACGTACATCATTGGATTGCCACCAAGTTCATTGGTGAAAATGTGGAAATCCAGGTAACGGTCAAGCGACAGCAGCGCCATGGTAGCGGCCAGGATCGGGAACGAAGCCACGATCAGCACGTTTGCCCAGGTGCAGGTCCAGGTGAAGATCGGCATGTCCATCAGTTTCATGCCAGGGGCGCGCATTTTCAGGACGGTGGCCAGGAAGTTGACCCCCGTCAATGTCGTCCCGAGCCCTGATAACTGTAGCGCCCAGATGTAGTAGTCCACACCCACGCCCGGACTGTATTGCAGCCCCGACAATGGCGGATACGCAACCCAACCGGTCTTGGCGAATTCGCCGACGCCCAGGGAAACGTTGATCAGCACCACGCCGGACACCAGCAGCCAGAAGCTCAGGGAGTTCAGGAACGGGTAGGCAACGTCACGCGCACCAATCTGCAGCGGCAAGGCAAGGTTCATCAAGCCGGTGAAGAATGGCATCGCCATGAAGATGATCATGATCACACCGTGGGCGGTGAAGATCTGGTCATAGTGTTCAGGTGGCAGGTAGCCAGGCGAACCCTCGGTGGCCATGGCCAACTGGGTACGCATCATGATGGCGTCGGCAAAACCACGCAGCAGCATGACCATGGCAACGATGACGTACATGACGCCGATTTTCTTGTGGTCGACCGAGGTCAACCACTCGGTCCACAGGTAGGACCACTTCTTGAAATAGGTGATACCCGCAACCAGCGCCAAACCACCCAGCGCGATCATGGCGATAGTCACCATTACGATCGGCTCGTGGAATGGGACCGCGTCCCAACTTAATTTACCAAACATCGTTTACTCCTCTGCCCCAGCAGTTGAATGCGCGCCCGTATCAGAACCTTCAACCACGGCCACTTCTTTCTTCTCGTGCTTGACCGGCTTGCCTGGCTTCATACCTTCGTACTTGTCGACGATTTTCTGAAACAGGTCCGGCTCATACGCGGAGTACAAGGCGACAGGGTTGTTCTGGCTCGGTTTGGTCAGAGCGTCGTATTCAGCTTGATCAAGCTGTTTAGGTGCGGCCTTGACTGCAGCTACCCAGGCGTCGAAATCTTCCTGGCTTGTCGAGATCGCTTTGAATTTCATGCCGGTGAAGCCAGCGCCGCTGTAGTTGGCGGAGATGCCTTCCATTTCAGCTTTCTGGTTGGCGATCAGGTGCAGGCGGGTCTGCATGCCTGCCATCGCGTAGATCTGGCCACCCAGTGCAGGGATGAAGAACGAGTTCATCACGGCGTCGGAGGTGATCCGGAAATTAAGCGGGGTGTGCTCCGGGAAGCGGATCTCGTTGACAGTGGCGATACCCAGGTCCGGGTAGATGAACAGCCACTTCCAATCCAGCGCGACCACCTGGATGTTCACAGGCTTGACGTCGGACTCCAGCGGACGATACGGGTCCAGCGCGTGGGTCGACTTATAGGTGACGTAACCCAGGGCGATGATGATGAGGATCGGAACCAACCACACCGCGATCTCGATCTTGGTGGAGTGCGACCACTTCGGCGCATAGGTGGCGCTGGTGTTGGACGCGCGGTATTTCCAGGCGAAGGCGAAGGTCATCACGATCACAGGCACCACAACCAGCAGCATCAGCAGGGTAGCGGTGATGATCAGGTTTCGTTCATCCAGACCGACCTGTCCTTTTGGGTCGAGCAAGGTCCACTTGCAGCCTCCCAGCATTAACATCATGCCAAGCAGCGGCAAAAAGCCTAGTAATCGGGGGTACCTGTTTTTACTCATCTCACGACCTCTAAAGCAGCTTGCGCAATGCAGTTGGGTTTTGATCGCCAACACTTCACCCTGCCAAGGGTTGGCATTTCTCTTCGATTGAATAAGAGCCTGCCCGACACGTCATGACTGTACGTTTCACGGACCTGCAGTGAGTTCTTATTCGATTTCGTGGCTAAAGGCCTTGTTACAGACCAATTCCATTTGGTGCGGATAGTTGAAAGGCTGCCGGAACCTGGGGTCGCATTGAGCCTTCCATCTGCTCCTCGACCGCTCCAATGCTCAAATATTGAACAGCACCGGACATTCAGTGCGGGCGATTGTAGTTAGCTAGCGATGTATAAACCATGTCTTATAGAGAAATAATTTTTATCGATTCCAGCAACAATCCTTCACCAAAGTTGCAAAGATTCGCGATCTTATCGCGTTCAATTCTCAACAAAAACCACAAAAATTGCCGTGTTATTGGGCACAGTGCCACTTCCCTTACGGCCTGTAAGGGCATGCCAAGGGTATCCAAGTGCCCATAAAACAAGGCATTCATAGATGCTTCAGGGATTGGGGCCGCACACGAATCGGGCCGCCGTGGGAACCACGAACTGACAGCACAATTTGTACGTGGGGTGCAAATCCAAGGGCCGATTTGGCGGGTCAGAAACGTCCTGCGACAACGTTCATGTGACAACATGTCGCACGCTGCGCGCACCTTCCGTTGCCCCTCGTCACGGTGCTTTCACAAATCCCTACAAACAAAAACGCTCCGCCTTCATTCAGAAGCAACGGAGCGTTCGGCAGGCGCGGCGGTTCAGGCTTTGGGATGACGGTTGCGATAGATGCACAGGGGCACCAGGATCGCCGTCAGCACGAATGCAACCAGCGCCCATTGGGCCAGGGACAGGCCGAAGACCGGTGGGTAGGGGGTGCTGCAAAAGCCGTCGACCTGGAAGCCCAGGGGAAACACCTTGGCCAGAGGCAGGTCGTCAACGATCGGCTGCAACACATCGATGCCGCAACTGACCTGGGGAAAGAACTGGGTGTACACATGGTGGCCGGCCGCAGCCACGCCACCCAAGGCGCTGAGCACCACCAACCCTTCGAAGAACGTCAGCGCGCCCTTGGTGCGCATGGCCGCGCCGATGAACGCGAAGAGCGCAATCAGCAGCAAGGCGTAGCGTTGCAGAATGCACAGCGGGCACGGTGCTTCGCCCAGTACCACTTGCATGTACAGCGCCCCGCCAATCAGCGCCAGGCAGATGATGCCCAGCAACACCAGAAAGCGCCGCTCCCTGCCTAAACGCATGTCGTCAATCATCCCCGTCTTTCCCTTTCTCTGATTATGGTTGTGCCTGATGGCAACAAGTTTACACACAGGCAGTGGTTAAAACAGAGGGGGGTTAACAGCGGATTAATCGTGGCAAATGTAATGATTGTGCGGACGCCATCGCGGGCAAGCCCGGCTCCCACATTGGAATGCAATCCTCTGTGGGAGCCGGGCTTGCCCGCGATGATGCCGATACGGTCAATTGGCCAAATTCTATTCCAACGCCGCCGCCGGGCCAAAGAACTCATAGCGCGCCTGCTTCTCCGGCACACCCAGCGCCTTGAGATGCCGCTTGATCGCCGCCATGAAGCCCTTGGGGCCCAAGAAGTAGGCATCAATATCACGCTGCTCAGGCAACCAGGCCGCCAGTTGCTCCTGGTTGAGCATCCCGACCTTGTCTGCCGCCGGGCTGATGCCGTCATCCTCGGCGTAGCAGTAGAAACGCTTGAGCTGCGGATGCTTGGCCGCCAGGGTGTCCACCCAGTCACGGAATGCATGCACCCCGCCGTTACGGGCGCAATGGATGAAATGCACCGGGCGCTCGGTTGCCAGGGCGGCTTCGAGCATCGGCAGCGTGGGCGTAATGCCTACCCCGCCGCTGATCAGCACCAGCGGTTTATCACTGGCGGCCAGGGTGAACTCGCCCGACGGCGGGAACAGGTCAATGGTCGCGCCGACATGCATCTGATCGTGCAGGTAATTGGAGACCCGCCCGCCCGCTTCGCGCTTGACGCTGATGCGGTACAGCCCGGTGTCGGTGAGGGCCGACAGGGAATAGTTGCGACGCACTTCCTCGCCATCGAGCACCAGTTTCAGGCCGATGTACTGGCCGGGCGCTGCGGCCAGGATCGGGCCGTTGTCCACCGGCGCGAAGTAGAAGGAGATGATCTCGTCGCTCTCCTCCACGCGTTTGACCAACAGGAACGGCCGCGCCCCCCGCCAGCCGCCGGGCGCCTGGGCTTTTTCGTCGTAGATGGCCGCTTCGGCGCCGATCAGAATGTCCGCCAACTGGCCGTAGGCCGCGCCCCAGGCGCTCATGACCTCGGGGGTGGCAATCTCGCTGCCCAGCACTTCGGAAATAGCCCGCAGCAGGCAGGCGCCAACAATGGGGTAATGCTCCGGCAGAATCTGCAAGGCCACGTGCTTGTTGATGATCTTGGCCACCAGGTCGCCCAGTTGGTCCAACTGGTCGATATGCCGCGCGTACATCAGCACGCCATTGGCCAAGGCGCGAGGCTGGTCACCACTGGCCTGGTGGGCCTGGTTGAACAGTGGGCGGACTTCGGGATACTCGGACAGCATCATGCGATAGAAATGCGTGATCAGCGCTTCGCCGCCGCTTTCCAGCAGGGGCACGGTAGATTTGATGATTGCACGGTCTTGGGCACTAAGCATGGGAGACTCCTGAGTCTTCTTACTGATTGCCTTATAACAGTCAGTAATCATGCCAACTTATAAATCCTTTATTTTCAACAAGTTAAATATTTTGTAGTCAGTATGACCCCCTACACTTTATAGTCATAAGGACTACAAGGAGTCATTATGACTGCACAACCCCTGCTCACCACCTTGCTGCCGCTGGTCGCTGACCTGTCCCGGGATTTGCCCGAAGGCGAGCGCTACCGGCGTCTGCTGCAAGCCATGCGTGCACTGCTGCCCTGCGACGCCGCCGCGTTGTTACGCCTGGACGGCGAGTGGTTGGTGCCGCTGGCCGTGGACGGCTTGAGCGCCGATACCTTGGGGCGACGCTTCAAGGTCAGCGAACATCCGCGCTTCGAGATCCTGCTGAGCAGCCCCGGCCCTACCCGCTTCGACAGTGACAGCCAATTGCCTGACCCCTATGACGGCTTGGTCGCCGGTTTGCACGGCCAGTTGGAAGTCCACGACTGCATGGGCTGCCCGCTGTTTATCGACGACCAGCCCTGGGGGCTGCTGACCCTGGACGCCCTCGATACCGAGCGCTTTGAACGGGTCGAGCTGGACGCCCTGCAAGCCTTCGCCAGCCTCGCCGCGGCCACCGTCAACGTGGCTGAACGCATCGAACGCCTGGCGCTGCGGGCCGAAGACGAGCACCAGCGCGCCGAGATCTATCGCCAGGCCAGTGGCCAGCAGCCCAAGGAAATGATCGGCCAGAGCAAAGCGCACAAGCGCCTGGTCGAGGAAATCAACCTGGTCGGCGGCAGTGACTTGACCGTGCTGATTACCGGCGAAACCGGGGTCGGCAAGGAGTTGGTGGCCCAGGCGATCCACGCCGCCTCCTCCCGCGCCGACAAACCGCTGATCAGCCTCAACTGCGCCGCCCTGCCCGAGACCTTGGTAGAGAGCGAACTGTTCGGGCATGTGCGCGGCGCCTTTACCGGCGCGTTGAACGAGCGCCGGGGCAAGTTCGAACTGGCCAATGGCGGTACCTTGTTCCTGGATGAAGTGGGTGAGTTATCGTTGACCGTGCAGGCCAAGTTGCTGCGCGTGCTGCAAAGCGGCCAGTTGCAGCGCCTGGGGTCGGACAAGGAGCACCAGGTGGATGTGCGCCTGGTTGCCGCCACCAACCGCGACCTTGCCGAAGAGGTGCGCAATGGCCGCTACCGTGCCGACTTCTACCACCGTTTGAGCGTCTACCCACTGCAAGTGCCAGCGCTGCGCGAGCGCGGACGTGATGTGCTGCTATTGGCGGGGTTCTTCCTCGAACAGAACCGCTCACGCATGGGCCTGGGCAGCCTGCGCCTGACCGCTGATGCCCAGGCGGCCCTAACGGCCTACAACTGGCCCGGCAATGTGCGCGAGCTGGAGCATTTGATCGGACGCAGCGCGTTGAAAGCCCTGGGCAATTGCCGCGAGCGCCCGAAAATACTCAGCCTGAGCGCCCTGGACCTGGACTTGCCCGACGTGACTGCGGCTGCGGCCGAAGAAGCACCGGCCCCTGCCCTCCCGGTGGTCAGCGGCGACCTGCGCCAGGCCACCGAGCATTACCAGCGCCAACTCATCAGCGCCTGCCTGGAGCGCCATCAGCACAACTGGGCCAGCGCCGCCCGCGAACTGGGCCTGGACCGCGCCAACCTGGGGCGCATGGCCAAGCGGCTAGGCCTCAAATAAAGCGGGCACCTCCGTTGATCGTTCCCACGCTCCGCGTGGGAATGCCTCACCCGACGCTCCGCGTCATGGCCTCGAGAGCGGACGCGGAGCGTCCCCAGCGGTATTCCCACGCAGAGCGCGGGAACAATCGAGCGCACGGGGCTTACGAAACACCAGCACATTCCCCAGCATCACCAGCACCAGCCCCATCAACGCCGGCGCCGTCCACTGGTAACCCTCGGCCACGGCCGACACATTCAGCGCCACCACTGGAAACAGCACCGTGCAATACGCCGCTTTCTCCGGCCCCATGCGGCCCACCAGGGTGAGGTAAGCGGTAAAACCAATCACCGAGCCTGGGATCACCAGGTACCACAGCGCGCCGATATACCGCGCACTCCAGTCCATCTCGAAGGGAATACCACGTACTGCGCAATAGGTCGCCAGCATCGCCGCCCCATAGGCCATGCCCCAGGCATTGGTGGTCAGCGGCTTGAGCCCGGCCTTCTGCTGCAGGCTCGATAGCAGGTTGCCCGCCGAGAAGCACAGGGTGCCCAGCAGGGCCAAGCCCAGGCCCAACAAGGTTTGCGGGCTGGCGGTATGCCCAACCAGCTCCGGCCAGAACAAAAAGCCCAGCCCCAGCAACCCAAGCGCCCCGCCCATCAGCACATTACGCGCCACCCGCTGGCCGAAAAACACCCGGGCATTGAGCGCGTTCCACAAGGTCGCGGTGGAGAACACAACCGCCACCAGGCCGCTGGGAACCCATTGGCTGGCGGTGAGAAAGCACATGAAGTTGACGCAGAACAGGCACAGCCCCTGCGCCAGGCAGATCATGTGCCCGCGCCGGTTCATCACCTGCAACTTGCGGCTGAGCAGCAACAGCACGAACAGCACCAGAGCGGCCAGGCCGAAGCGATAGACAATCGACACAGGAATCGCGACCACGCCCAACTGCCATTTGAGGGCGATCCAAGTGGTGCCCCAGATGAGTACCGTGAGTAGATACAGGAAAAGATTCATAGCCGGCTCCGTCGATTGAGCCACAGTGTGGCCTTCAACCCCGTGCAGGCTCTTGCACATTCTTGCGCTTTTGTCGGGCGATGGGCTCACAGCGCCAGCCGTGGAGCGTAGGATGCGGGGTGTCGGAGAACACACCATGCCAGAGCTGCAATCGCTGCACGTCTTCCAAGCCCTGAACCGCTCGCCCCACGCACGCTTGCAAGCCTGCGCCGAGCTCGGTGACGGGTTGGCTGCGGCCGTGTGGAGCAACCACCATGACGCCCAGGATTACCAGGCCCCCAGCCATCACACCTTGTCCTGCTACATCGGGGGTGGCACGGGCACCTTTCGGCGTGATCAGCCGGGCCTCAAGGGCGGCCCCGACAAACTGTGCATCCTGCCGGCCGAGCATCAGTCGGCCTGGGTGATCAATGGCGATATTCGCCTGGCCCACCTGTATTTCAGCCCGGAACAATTTGCCCTTGGCTGCGTCACCCTGCTGGACCGGGAGCCACGGGAGTTGCACTTGCGCGAGGTCACCTTCCTTGAAGACCCCTTCCAGGCCCAGCGCTTTCGCCAGTTGATCAGCCTCAACTGGCACGAGCCCGGCGAGCGCCTGCTGACCAGCAGCCTGGCCCACGAACTGCTCAGTCATACCTTGCTCAACCAGGTCGGCGCCCGCGAAGGCTTGCGCTTGAAAGGCGGGTTGGCCGCGCACCAACGGCGGCGGTTGGTGGAGTACATCGATCAACATATGGAAGACGCCATCAGCCTCGGCCAGTTGGCCGCCATGTGCGCGCTGTCCGAATACCATTTCGCCCGGATGTTCCGCCAAAGCTTCGGCGTGCCGCCCCATCAATACCTGCTGGCACGGCGTCTGGCGCTAGCGAAAAACCTGCTGCGCAGCAGCGCTTTACCGATCAGTGAGCTGGCTTTGCTGTGCGGTTTTTCCAGCGCCAGTCATTTCAACCAGCGCTTTCGCCATGCCATGGGCGCCACGCCGGGCCAATACCGCCAGGCATTCTGCGCCTAGACCATCAAGCCCAACGTCTTCGCCTTGGCCACCGCCTGGGTGCGTCGCTCTACCCCGAGTTTGCTGTGGATACGCCGCGCATGCGTCTTGACGGTATGCAGGGAGATATACAGGCGATCAGCGATTTCCAGGTTGGAGTTGCCCAGGGCGATCAGTTGCAGCACCTCCAGCTCACGCTGGCTCAGCGGGTTCTGCGCCGCCCCGGCAGGCGCGGCCTGGGGCTCCAGGCCCAGCTCACTCAAAAGTCCCGGGGCGCGTAAACGCAATTCGCGGACCGCCTGCTGCACCTGGCAACGCTCTGCCAGCGCCAAGCCAGCTTGCAGCGACCGGCGCGCCAACGCCGGGTCGCCAAGCTGCCAGGTCACTTCACCCAGTACCAGGTGCAATTCGGTTTCCAGGCAAAGCATGCCGCGTTGCCGTGAGGTGTCGAGCAAGGCATTGAGCCGTGCGATAGGTTGCTCGGCACAGCCCAGCTTGACCTCGGCCAGCACCAGCAAATATTCCAGGCGCGGGATCAGCTCCAAGGTGGCCGGCGGTGCCTGCTTGGCGCAAGGCCCGCGAAAGTGGCGCAACACCCGGCGCACGGCTTGCACCGTCAATTCGGCGCGGCCTTGCTGCAACCAGAAGTGTCCACTGACCAACAGCAGTACCGCACGGTACACCGTGTCGGGCACATGGCGCTGCTGCATCAGGCGTTCGGCGTCGCGTAATTGAATGAAGGCCTGCGCGTAGTCGCCACGATTGGCCGCCAATAGCGCCAGGCCCAGAAAGCCGTACAGAACGCGCTTGTCCTGGCTCTGCAGGCACATGCTCAAGCCGGCCTCGAAACATTCGGCGGCCAGGCCGTCCTGGCCCTGACGCAAGGCCAGATGCCCGCGGCGCAGAACAATACGCCCCACCAACGGCCCGGCGTTGAGCCGTTGTCCGGCCAACATCGCTTGCACCGTTTCCAACAGGCTTTGCGCCCGGTACGGCGCGCCACGCTGCTCCAGCAATTGGCCGTGGTCCAACTCCAGCAGGGCCTCCAATACCAGCGAACCGTGGGCCCGGGCCAGGCACAGCGCTTCACGGTTCAAGCGTTGGGCGGCCTCCAACTCACCGCGCAGCAAGGCTTGCTGGGTCAGGCCCGAGAGGCACATCAGGCGCGATGTCCAGGCGCTGTCGGGCAACGCTTGCAGGGCTTCGAGAAAGTGCTCGCGGGAGCGTTCGGCGTCGCCGCTCAAATGCAGCAACCAGCCCCACTGCGCCTGCCAGCGCGCCAGCAGATAGCGCTGCGCGGCGGGCGTCGGTTGCGGGGCGAACCGGGCCAGTTGGTCGATACACAAGGCCGCCTGTTCGAAGCGCCCGGCAAACAACAACGCGGCCGTGAGCAGCCCCACCAGTTGCGCCGATCCCAACATCAATTCATCGCCCTGCTGTTCATGCAGGCGCAACAGCAGCACGGCGTTCTGCTGGCGAAACAAATCCTCGAAACTGAAATGCTGCAACAGGCTCACCGCCACTTCATATTCCTGCGCCAGCAACGCCTGCTCGAACGCGGCCTGCCAGTCACCCTCGGCGCTGAACCATTGGCACGCGCGTCGGTGCCAGGAGCGTTTGGCCGGCCAGGGTTCGTCGCGCAGCAGTCGCGCCAACGGTGGGAAAATGTGGAGCCAGTCGCTAGTGTCTTCCCAGGGCTGGATAAACGCACCCAGTGCCTGCAATTCGCGCAAATGCTCAGCGCCGTCACCACCACCGAACAAGTACTCACACAGATTCAGGTTGAAGCGCGGCAGATGGGCCAACACGCGCCAGGCCTCAGCCAATGGTGCCGACAAGGTGTTGAACAGCTCATGCTGCAGGTAATCGAGCAGGGTCTTGTCGGGGTGGCCGTCGCCCAACAAGGCGATACGCACACCGGCGCACCAACCGGCGCTGAACTGCATCACGCTGTCGACGGTATGCCCCGGGGCGAGCAGTTGCTCGACTTCCTCAGCGCTGAAAAACAACTCGCTGCACTCCAGCAACTCATCGTCGAGCAACAGGCGTGGCCAATTGCACAACGGGCGCCGTCGCGCGCCCAGCCACCAGGTCAACTGCGGGCTGCCAGCGGCGAGCAAACGGTCCAGCAGCGCATCCAGCTCAGGCGCAGGTGAGCGACAGAAATCATCCAGAAACAACCACGTGGTGTGTGGCCAACGGCCCAAGTCGAGCAATAACGTGGCTTCATCCACAAACGGCAAGCCAAGCTGCTGCGCCAGCCATGCGCAGAATTCCAAGGGGCTGAGCGCGGCACCGTTGAGTGGCATCCACACCACCTGACACCCCTTCGGCGCCTGCAACGCACACTCGGCGAGCAACGCGCTCTTGCCACTGCCGCCCGGTGCGCACAGCAACCTTACCCGCGCCTGCGCCGTCAGCAGAGGCACAGTCAGCCGCGCACGCAACGCATGGTGGGCGGACAGCCGTGGCATAAATCCAGGACGGTCCAGGCAGCGGGTCATGGCGGTCATTGCTGCATCCTGCTGTTTTTATTGTTGCGTCACCCTAGACCTGTGGTTGGCGGTTGTTGAAGAAGTATTCAGCGGGTTGATTGAAGACCATAAAAACCAAGGTATACGCCCTTCAGTGTGGGAGCTGGCTTGCCTGCGATGGCGGTGCTATAGCAATCGATGAGCGGCCTGGCCCACCGCTATCGCAGGCAAGCCAGCTCCCACATTTTCAAACTCATTTCAGTGTGGAATCAGCGAACGCCCTCCGATCTCAGTGCAGCCGGGGTGTAGTCCGCCGCCTTGGCCGCGAAGCCGAACACGAAGCTGCTCTTCTCCTCGTTCTTCATGCCCAGCGCGATGTAGCGCCCTGCAATCAGGTCGTACAGGGTTTCCACGGTGTAGGCCGGCACCTGGTGGTCGTAATAGAACTGCGCATGGCCTTCGGCAACGCGCCACAGTTGGCCGCGGCCGTCGTAGTGGTCCACCAGGGCGACTTGCCAGCTGTCTTCGTCGATGAACATATGGCGTTTGGCATAGATGTGCCGCTCGCTGGGCTTGACGGTGCCGACCACTTCCCACACGCGGTGCAACTCGTAACGGGTCAGGTCCTGGTTGATATGCCCGGCCTTGATGATGTCGTCGTACTTGAGGCTCGGCGAATCGAGCTTGTAGCTGTTGTACGGGATGTACATCTCCTTCTTGCCCACCAGTTTCCAGTCATAACGGTCGGGTGCGCCGGAGAACATGTCGAAGTTGTCGGTTGTGCGCAGGCCGTCGGAGGCGGTACCCGGGCCGTCGTAGGACACCTGCGGTGCACGCCGCACACGGCGCTGGCCGGCGTTGTAGATCCAGGCCAGGCGCGGTTCCTTCACCTGGTCGAGGGTTTCATGCACCAGCAGCACGTTGCCCGCCAGCCGCGCCGGCGCGGTGACCGACTGCTTGAAATAGCTGAGCACGTTGGCGGCCTTGGCCGGGTCGATATCCGGGATGGCTTGCGGCACCGCTACTTCTTCTTCGAAACGGATCGGCGTGTAGCTGCCATTGGTCTGGGGCGTGGCCTGAGTGATGATGCGCCGCAGGTTGCCGCCGTGGTAACGGGTGATGTGATTCCACAGCACCTCGACGCCATTTTTAGGGATAGGGAACGCGTAGTAACGGTTGCCGGTGAAGTTCTCCAGGCCGTTGCCATCGTTGATCGCCTTCACATTCAAGGCGCTGCGCTTGATCGACTCGTAAATGTCCGCCGGCAAGTTGACCGTACGGTGGCTGGGGTACACCGGGATCTTGTAGGTCTCGGGATAGCGCTTGAACATCGCTACCTGGCCGTCGGAGAGCTTGTCCTTGTACTTGTCCACCGTGGCAGCGGTGATCACGAACAGTGGTTTTTCACTGGCGAAGGGGTCGGCGAGAAACCCCTTGCTATCCACCGTGCCTGCATTCTTGGGGATGCCACCGGTCCAGGCCGGGATCGAGCCATCGGCATTGCCGGCTTTTTCGGCGCCGACCGGGGTCAGGGAAGTGCCGAGCTTGGCTGCTTCTTCGGGCGATACCGCCGCCATTACGTTGGCGGCCAATACGCTCAGGGCCAACATTGCAATCATCTTACGCATAGGGTCTTGTCCTTCTTTTAAGCCAGATCAGAAGTTCACGCCGAAGCTGAGGGCGAGGAAGTCGCGGTCGGTCAGGGTGTTGTAGTCACCGCCAAAAAAGTCGGTGTAGCTCAGGCTTGCGGTGTAGGTGCTGCGATAGTCCGCATCCACGCCGACGCTGATGGCCTTGGCGCCTTTGTTGAACAGGCCGTTGGGGCCGTAGCCCGCGACGTCATGGGACCAGGACAGGTTGGGCTTGAGGTTCACACCGGCAATCGCGTTGTTGTAGTCAAGGATCGCCCGCGCCCGGTAGCCCCAGGAGGTGGAGGTGACAAAACCGTCGGTGTCACCTTGAAAACCGTAGGAGCCGTACACCGAGTCCCGGCCGTAGCGCAGTTTGGTTTTGTCTTCCAGGCCGGCGACGTGCACCACCGCCGCTTCGCCCACCAGGGTCAGGCGCTCGGCGCCCAGTACCTGGTCGAAGAACTGGGTCATGGTGCTCTGGATCTGGGTGATTTCCTTGCGGCGATAGCCTTTGTTGTCATCGCCGAAATTGCTGCGGATGGGTGAGGCGAGTTGGCCCGCAATGGGGTTGACCAGGGCCAGGGTCAGGTCGGTGGTGTTGAGCTGCACCGGCGCATTGGGCCGATAGCTGATTTCGCCGGTCCACGCCGTGCCCGTGGGCAAGGTGGTGGAGAAACTGGCGCCGAACAGGCGGATGTCTTCCGGGTAATCCAGGTAGTACTGGCCGCGGCCGAGCATGGTGCTTTGCGCCAAACCGCCCCCGGAACCGGGCGCCAGGGCGTTGGCGGTGTTGATGATGCGCCCGATGGTGGCCAGGTTAGTATTGGCGGTCAGGGTGCCGACGGTCGGTGTGCGACTGTGGTAGTTCATGAAGTACAGGCCGTATTCAGTGTCATCGCCCAGCCAGCGCAGGGCTGCGCCGAACTGGCCGGAGTCGCGCGCATCGCGGTCACCGGCACGCCGCACAATCACGCCTTCATTGGTCACGCCAAACCCTTGGCCAAAGGCAGCGGCCACCGGTTGCAGCGGTCGGATCGCCGGGCTGCCCACAGTGTAATTATTGGTGCAACCGTCCGCCGCCACGTCCCCGCCGAAGAAGGTGCCGCAGTTGTCGAGCACCGTCTGGTCCCATTCCAGTTGATAGAAACCTTCCACGGTCAGTTGATTGGTCAGGCTCTGGGAGGCAAACAGCATGTTCACCGGGATCAAGCCTTCCTTGATCTCGGCACCGGGCCTGCGGAACGCCGACACGTCGATCGGGTTGATGCTGTTGATGGAGTTACCGATGAAGGTACTTTCGCCCCAACTGACCACCTGCTTGCCGGCGCGCACGGTGCCGGGCAGGTCGCCCAGGGAGTAGTTGTGGTAGACGAAGGCATCGAGGATCTGCGCACCGCTGGACTTGGCGCCTTCCTTGCGGTTGTGGTCGCTGAGGGGCTTGAACTCGCGGTCTTCGTCCTTGAGCTCGAAGTCGTACCAATACTTGCCACGCACGAATACCCCGGTGTCGCCGTACTTCAACTCAAGGTCGTGCAGCCCCTTGAAGATCTTGGAGAAGGTCTCGCCCTTCTTGAAGTTGAGGCGCCCGTCATCCCCGGTGGACGCCTGGCCCGTCCCGCCATTGACCGTGCCGACCAGGCTTTTGTCGGCATCGCGCATGCCCCAACTGGCGCCGACCGACAGCGAGGAGTCGAATTGCCCTTCGATCTCGCCAATGTTGAACGAAACAGCCTGCGCCTGGGCACAGCAGCCCAGCGCAACCGCAGTGGCCAGCGCCTGTGGCGTGAAGATGGCGCGCATTATTGTTTTTGTCATGCGTCTTCCCCGGTGAGTGACAGAAGGCCCCACCCTACTGCCGCCCTTGAGGAGCGATAAGCGCACCAAGGAGGTATTCGTGTTGTCGCTCGAAAGGATGACGGGGTTCTCTGGCCGGGCGTTGGCCTGGTGACATGCATGCGATGGATGAAGGGTTATCAGAAGGATCGATGGCGCCCTGTAATTATTGCCGATCTGGTAATAGTCCTTGTCCTGATTCGCTATTACTCATTTTGTTACAACCGACTATTCTTGCCTGGCTTTCAGGGCAAACAGCCCGCTCCCGCATTGGGGAGAAAAGCTGATTTATAACGGATTGATCCCGTAATCAGTCTGTTCCCGGTGTTCACTGACGTTGATTTGTCGCTCCTTGATCCAACGTCTTACTTCGGCCGCTGCCTATGCAGCGGCCTTTTTTATGCCTGCAATAAAACGGGGCGTCATCGACGCCCCGTGGGATTCATTGATTTACCGGCAATGATCAGAGGCTGAACTTCTGCAAGTTGGCCATCATTTCCTTCAGTGCCTCGATATTGTCCTTTGGGTGCGCAGCCCCTTCGAAATCGCAGATCTGCTGCCAGTGCGCGGCCACATCCTCCGGCGAAAAACCGGCCTCGGGATCAAAACCCACACCCAGGCTGCGCTCCCAACGGGTCTTGCCGATCCAGCCGCCACCCACTTCAAACAAGCCTGCGGTTTCCTCACAGGCGTCACTGCCCAGGTACACCACCAGTGGGCTGACCAGTTCCGGCTTGAGGCGCTCGAACACCTGCGGCGGGATCAGCCCTTCGGTCATGCGTGTGCCACCGGTGGGGGCAATCGCGTTGACCAGGATGTTGTTCTTGCGCCCTTCCAGCGCCAAGGTGCGGGTCAAGCCATACAGGCCCAACTTGGCCATGCCGTAGTTGGACTGGCCGAAGTTGCCGTAGATACCGGACGTCGACGCCGTGAAGATCACCCGGCCATAACCCTGCTCGCGCAAATACGGCCAGGCGGCGCGGGTGACTTTGTAGGCGCCTTCGACGTGCACCCGGTAAACCAGGTCCCAGTCGCTGTCATCCATTTTATGGAAGGTCTTGTCGCGCAGGATGCCGGCGTTGTTGACCACCACGTCGACCCGGCCGAAGACATCCAGGGCGTTCTGTACGATCTTGTCGCCGTCGGTGACGGAGTCATGGTTGGCTTCGGCAATGCCGCCCGCCGCGCGGATCTGCGCCACAACCCGGTCGGCCGCCGAGGCGTTGGCGCCCTCGCCTTGGGTTGACCCCCCCAGGTCGTTGACCAGCACTTTGGCCCCGTGCCTGGCGAACAGCAGCGCATGGGCCTGGCCCAAGCCACCACCGGCGCCGGTGACGATCACCACCTTATCCTGGAACTGCACTGACTCACTCATACCGAACTCCGCTGGCGACAATGGGAATAGGCAGAGTGTCACGCACACAGCCTTTGGTCACAATAAAGACGGCCAGGGCTGAATGGTGCTTGATAAGGCAGCGGGATGATGCGCAGGCTCAGGAATAGGCCGCGCGCGGTGAAGGCTGGCTGATGCGCTCACGAAACGCCTGGTAATGCTTGAGCACTTGGACCGGCGCCTCGATCTGCGGGTAATGGCCGATATTGGCCAGTCTTATCGTGTCGGGCTGGGGCACCAGTTGGCGATAGCGCTCGACCATATGGGCACCGGAAATCGGGTCCACCTCGCCGTCGATCACCCGTAAAGGTACTTCGCCTCGCTGCATGGCCGTGAGCCAGCGCTCGCGCAGACGACGGCGCTGGGGGATGTAGGCGATCAGTTTGTGCAGGATACGCGGGCCGTCGTTGCAACTGATCAAACTCCAGAAATCATCCAGCACGCTTTCACTGGGCCGCGTCTGGGGGCCGAAGATCTGGTTGAAACTGCTGGCCAAGGCATTGCGCCCAAAGGCCCGACCGATCATCCAGCCCAACGGGCTGAGCAGCAGCTTTTGCACCAGCGCCGGCCGATGGGTTTCCGGAAACAGCCCGCCGTTGAGAAATACACAACTCGCCATCGGGAACCGGCCCTCGTAATGCCGAGCCAATAATTCCTGGGCGACACTGTCGCCGTAGTCATGAGCCAACACATGCACCGGCTGCTCTACGCGCAGGTGCTCAAGCAGCGCCTGTTGCAGATCGGCCTGTTCCAACAGGCAATAGTCGTGGTCCAAGGGTTTGGCCGAGTCGCCAAAGCCGAGCATGTCGCAGGCAATCACCAGGTTGCGCTGGGCCAGGGGTTGCCACAGGTAGTGCCAGTCCCAACTGGCCGTGGGGAAACCATGAATCAGCAGCAACGGCTCGCCCTGCCCGGCCATCCAATACCGCACGGTGTGGCCACGAAAGACGAAGTCCTGGCCGCGCTTGCGCCAGGCTCTGAGCGGTATCTCGGCGAGTGGCATCAGCTTTTATACCCGGGGTCCTGGTGGTCCAATTTGCGTAGCAGCGCCGGCCAGGCCAGCGCACCACCCATACCTTGGGCGCTTTTTGTGACAGCTGCCACCATCGCCTTGGCACCGGCGAGAATCTGCGGCTCGATGGCGATCAACTCGGTGCCGCCGCTCTGGGCCAGCACCTGGATCTCGCAGGCGCGCTGGAAGGTGAACATCATCAGGAAGGTATCGGCGATGGTGCCGGCGCAGGTCAGCAGGCCGTGGTTATGCAGCATCAGGAAATTGTTCTGGCCCAGATCCGCTTGCAGCCGGGCCTTTTCCTCGTGATTCAGCGCCACGCCCTCATAGGCGTGATAGCCCAGGCTGGACAGTACAAACAGCGATTGCTGGCTGATGGGCAACACACCCTGCTTTTGCGCACACACCGCCACGCCCGCAGCGGTATGGGTGTGCAGCACGCAGGTCACGTCGTGGCGCACTTCGTGGATGGCGCTGTGGATGGTGTAGCCCGCCGGGTTGATCTCGTAGGGGCTGTCCATTTGCTTATTGCCGGCCTGGTCAACCTTGACCAGGCTCGACGCGGTGATCTCGTGGAACATCAGCCCATAGGGGTTGATCAGGAAATCTTCGGTGCCCGGCACCTTGGCCGAAATATGCGTGAAGATCAGGTCATCCCAGCCGTGCATGGCCACCAGCCGATAACAGGCCGCGAGGTCCACGCGGGTTTGCCATTCGGCAGCGCTGACCTGGGCTTTGACGTTTTGTGGCGGTGATGCAGGGGCTAGGCTCATGGCAATGACCTCCTTGGCGCACTTCGTATGGTGTCTAAAGTGAGAGCCAGTCTAGTCAGACGCCGAGGCGCAAGGAGTTTCCTTGGCAGCCAGCTTGATGACTGAGCGAGTCAGTCAAGAGAATAGTACAAATACGTGTCAAACAAGCGCCGTCAATAACGGCGCTCCCTGGGGTTCAACCGCGCAGCGCGGTGATCAAATCGGCCAGCCAAGGCTCGGCGTCAGCCTCCGGAGTGACGCTTTCGCTGGCGTCCAGGCGCAGCATCGGCTGCACTTCGCGGATGCCCAGTTCGGCGAACAATTCGCGCATTTGTTCACCGCCGCCACAGAAGGTATCGCCATAGCTGGCGTCGCCCAGGCCGATGACCGCTCCCGGCAGGCCGCGCCAGGCGGCGGGCAGTTGGTCGCGGATGGTTGAGTACAGAGGCTGCAGATTGTCGGGCAGCTCGCCCATGCCGGTGGTCGAGGTCACTGCCAGGAATGCATCGGGAGCAAAGGCCTGCACGTCTGCCAGCGTGGCACGTGCGTTGTGCCAGGCGTTGAAACCTGCGTCCTTGAGGATTTCTTCCGCGTGGCGAGCGACTTCTTCAGCCGTACCGTAGACCGAGCCGGAGAGGATGGCGACTTTCATCAATCTGATCCTGTAGTTGAGTGAAAGCGTGGGATATTAGCAGCCTGTGCCAATATTTCAGTGCGCACCGTGCAACATTCCAGCCTTGCCATAAACTGGCAAGGTCAAAACCAGGCCATGGACCGCTCTATGATTAACGCCAAACTGCTGCAAATGGTCGTCAATGCGTCCAACGACGGAATCGTTGTTGCCGAGCGCGAAGGCCGGGAGAAACCACTGATCTACGTCAACCCGGCCTTCGAAAGGATGACTGGCTACACGCTGGACGAGATCCTCTATCAGGACTGCCGCTTCCTGCAGGCGGGCGACCGCGACCAACCGGCTTTGATCGCCATTCGTGATGCGCTCGACAGCGGCGGCACCTGCCGAGAGATCCTGCGTAACTACCGCAAGGACGGCACGCCTTTCTGGAACGAGCTATCGCTTTCGACCGTGTACAACGAGGTCGACAAGCAAACCTATTTCGTCGGTGTGCAGAAAGACGTCACCACTCAAGTCAAGGCACAACAGCGTGTCGCCCAACTGGAAGCTCAGTTGGCCGAGCTCAAGAGCGAGCTCGCCGCACTCAAGGCGACGAGTGGATTTAACAAACTGTAAAAAATGCGGTCTTTAGAGCGATAATGGCTTTTTAATGCCTCAGCCTTGAGCCAGATCAATGCAACGCGACACGCTATTGACGCAGGACGAGCTGGATTTTATCCAGGACATGACGCACAACCCGCAGCTCAACCTGCGGGATGCATGGTCGAGCCTGACGGTTAATGGCGGCGCACAGATTCGCGATCTGCTCACGCGACTAGCGGCTCACGACCAGGTCACCATCCAGGCGCAGTTCGACAACCAGCAACTCACCTTCCCGTTGCACCTGGTGGAAGATGAATTTCATGCTGTGCATTTGCGCCTGGGCGTACCGAGCATTTTTGAAGATGGGCCGATGATCCGCCCGTGGCGCCTGGCGCTTGAAACGCCGGTGGTGCTGGAAAACATCAAGGGCTACTCCAGCGCGCTGTGGGTGCACGAAGTGTCATTCAAAGGGGTGCTGGTAGAAGTGCGTGGCCGGGTCAAACCGCCAAAGACGTTTTCCCTGTGGTTCAGCCCTTCCGGCTACGAACGCATCGCCCTGCGCGGTACGCTGGAGCGGGAAACCGCCCGCGGCCTGTTCGCTTATCGCCTCAGCCAGAGCGATGCCGATGAGATCGAACGGTTACGCCAGTTCATCCTGCACCAGCATCGCCTGGTTCATCCTCACGTTCATGCCTGAGACTCCAGATGGCCGCTGAGCAGTTGCTGCAAGCGGCGCGGCATCAAGCGCCCGTCATTGCCCAGACAACCAATCGATGCCCCCTCCTGGCTGTGTTCTGCCAGCTCTGACGCCTCTCCAGCCAGCAGCAACGGGCAGTCGAGGGTGAAGGCCAGGCGATTGAGCCGCGACGCCAGCTCTGCGCCAGGGGCATGGTTGGAAAACAGCACCAGGGCTTGCGGCTGAGTGCGCTCACAGATCAGCGTCAACTCATCCAGTGGCTGGCCAACGCCCAGGACCTTGACCGCCAGTTTCTCGCTCGACATCAACAAGCCCGCCACCAGCAACTCCAGCTCACGGCACTCTCCGGCAATGGCTGACAGCAATACCCTGGGCGCTGGCGAGGCACAGGCCATTTGCAGGCACCGGGCGACACGCGAGCGCAGGAAATTATCGAAGAACAGCCACTCGCTGGCTTGGCCAAAGCGGCCTTGGTGACGTGACAACTGCTGCCACAGCGGGACCAAAATGTCCTGGAACACCACGGTTGTCGAATAGACGCTGAAGATCTGGCCGTACAACCGGTCGAGCTCACGATCATCAAAAGCACTGATGGCCTGCCGCAGTTGCGCCTGCCATTGGCGCCACTCCAGTTCGGTATCGCTGCGTGACGCGGTAGCCGGCTCGCTGGACTGTGGGTCGCGCGCCAAAAGCTTGCCGACTTTGCTCACCGCCACGCCCCGCTCGATCCAGTCGAGGATGCGGTGCACGGTTTCAATATCGGTGCTTGAGTAAAGCCTGTGCCCACTTTCGGTGCGTAAAGGCTGGATCAAACCGTAGCGACGCTCCCACGCACGCAACGTCACCGGGTTTACGCCTGTAAGTCTTGCCACTTCACGAATCGGAAACAGCCCCTCGCCGTCAGTGTGGCTGTCGGGTGTCGTATCGCGAAGAGGCGCAGTGATTTCGGGCATCAGCGGTCAAGAAACTTGTATGAATTTGAATACTATTAACGCCGATTGAACTGCATGATTCAAGATCTACGGCGATCCATCCGAAGTTTCTGGCGTATTTGGGCAAAACCGGAATAATCCTTGCCTGTTCTTTTGCGTCGCTGCACCACCCCGCAGCTTCGTCCGTGCGCCGCCTACCCGGCTCGGCGCACTTGCTGATTTTGGAGATATACGATGTCTACCTCACCCGTCACCTTGATGGTTGCGCGCCGCGTGGCCAAAGGTCGCTACGAAGAACTGATGGCCTGGCTGCGCGAAGGCGAGCAATTGGCGACTGATTTCCCCGGTTACCTGGGTTCCGGCGTGCTGGCGCCACCGCCCCATGATGATGAATTCCAGATCATCTTCCGCTTCGCCGATGAAAAGACCCTGCACGCATGGGAGTTCTCCGCTTCGCGCAGCGCGTGGCTGAGCCGTGGCAGCGAGCTGTTTGCCGACCCGTCGGAACACCGTGTCAGCGGTATCGATGGCTGGTTCGGCGCAGCGGGTGCCCGCCCGCCACGCTGGAAACAGGCGGTGGCCATCTGGTTGGCTTTTTTCCCGGTATCGTTGCTGTTCAACTTCGGCCTGGGGCCGCTGCTCAGCGAGTTGGACCTGTTCAGCCGCGTACTGGTGAGCACCGCAGCCCTGACCCCGTTGATGGTTTATTTCTTTATACCGCTGTCGACCCATCTGCTGGCGAACTGGCTGCACCCTTCGCCCCCTCGCAAAGTCACTGAAGCCGCCGCTTGAGTACAGGGAGGCCGGCGCGCTGGTATAGTTTGAGCCTGCCAGCGACTTGAGCCTCCCATGAATGCAACCAACGCTCCGATCCTGATCACCGGTGCCGGCCAGCGTGTCGGCCTGCATTGTGCCGAGCGCCTGTTGGATGAAGGCCAAGCGGTGATGTTCAGCTACCGCAGCGAACGCCCCGGCGTGCAGGCGCTGCGTGAGCGCGGTGCCATCGGCGTGTTTGCCGATTTCTCCAGCGAAGCCGGAGTGCTGGCTTTCATTGCCGCAGTCAAAACCCATACTCAAAGCCTGCGAGCAATCATCCACAACGCTTCAGCCTGGGTCGCCGAAACCCCGGGCGACGAAAGCCGTGCCTTTATCGACATGTTCAGCGTGCACATGCTTGCGCCGTACCTGATCAACCTGCATTGTTCATCTTTGCTGCAACGCTCGACACCCGCCGATATCGTGCATATCAGCGACGACGTGGTGCGCAAGGGCAGCCGGCAGCACATCGCCTATTGCGCCACCAAGGCCGGGCTCGACAGCCTCACGTTATCGTTTGCCGCACAGTTCGCGCCGCTGATCAAGGTCAACGGCATCGCACCGGCGATGGTGATGTTCAACGAAGGCGATGACGCGGCCTATCGCGCCAAAGTCCTGGCCAAGTCGGCCCTGGGCATCGAGCCCGGACCCGAGGTGATCTACCAGAGCGTGCGCTACCTGCTGGACAATCCCTATGTCACCGGTACCACCCTGACCGTCAACGGCGGGCGGCATATCAAGTAAGCCGTTTGCGAGGATGTTGTATGACCTTATCCCTGCCCCACCACTACCGCGAGATCCTCAAGGGCCTGGGCGAAGACCCGCAGCGCGAGGGCCTGCTCGATACACCCAAGCGCGCGGCCAAGGCCATGCAGTACCTGTGTCATGGCTATGAGCAGAATCTGGAGGAAATCGTCAACGGCGCACTGTTCGCGTCCGACAATGACGAGATGGTGATCCTCAAGGACATCGAGTTGTATTCGTTGTGCGAGCATCACCTGCTGCCCTTCATCGGCAAGGCCCATGTGGCCTATATTCCGACCGGCAAGGTGCTGGGCCTGTCAAAACTGGCGCGCATTGTCGACATGTTCGCCCGGCGCCTGCAGATCCAGGAAAACCTCACGCGGCAAATCGCCGACGCCATTCAGGACGTGACCCAGGCCGCCGGCGTGGCGGTGGTGATCGAAGCCAAGCACATGTGCATGATGATGCGCGGCGTGGAGAAACAGAATTCAACCATGAACACCTCGGTGATGCTCGGCGCCTTTCGCGAGTCGAACACCACCCGCATGGAGTTCCTGCAACTGATTGGACGGAGCAAGTAGCAATGCCACAACTTCAACCAGGCATGGCGCGTATCCGGGTCAAGGACCTGTGCCTGCGCACCTTTATCGGCATCAACGAGGACGAAATCCTCAACAAGCAGGATGTGCTGATCAACCTGACCATCCTGTATGCCGCCCAGGAAGCCGTGCGTGACAACGACATCGACCACGCCCTGAACTACCGCACCATCACCAAGGCCATCATCGCTCACGTCGAAGGCAATCGCTTTGCCCTGCTGGAGCGCCTGACCCAGGAACTGCTGGACCTGGTGATGAGCAACGAATCGGTGCTGTACGCCGAAGTCGAAGTGGACAAGCCCCACGCGCTGCGCTTTGCCGAGTCGGTTTCGATCACTCTGGCCGCCAGCCGCTGATACTAAGTGAGCCCTATGAACGACCAACAACGCCTCGAACTCGAAGCCGCCGCCTTTCGCCGATTGGTGGCCCACCTGGACAGCCGCAAGGATGTGCAGAATATCGACCTGATGAACCTCGCCGGCTTCTGCCGCAACTGCCTGTCCAAGTGGTACAAGGCCGAGGCCGACGAACGCCAGTTCGAGGTCAGCCTCGATGACGCCCGTGAAGTGGTGTACGGCATGCCGTACGCCGAGTGGAAAGCCCAATACCAGCAAGAAGCCAACGCAGACCAACAGGCCGCGTTCGCCAAAGGAAAGCCTCATGACTGATTTGAACGCCCTGCGCGCCAGCCTCAACAGCGGCGCACACGCCTTTGCCGATACCTTGGCGTTCGTCGCGGCGGGTTACGACTACCAGCCGCAAGCTTTCATCAACGGCGGTGTGGAAAATGCCGCTGGGCAGAATGAAGGGTCGTGCAAGACCCTGGGTTTGGCGCTGCTGGAAGGGTTGAGTGATAAGGAAGCACTGCTGGCGTTTGGTGAGCATTACCGGTCGGTGGTGGCGACGCCTGAGGGCAGTGACCATGGCAATATCCGAGCGTTGATTGCACATGGGCTGGCCGCAGTGAAGTTTGCTGAACAGCCTCTGACTCGCCGCTGATTTAATAACCAACCCCGCTCAATGTGGGAGCCGGGCTTGCCCGCGATGGCGGTGGTGACTATCACACCGCTATCGCAGGCAAGCCAGCTCCCACACTTGTTTAGCGGTGTAGGTTAGATCGCAGGCATAAAAAAACCGGCTTTCGCCGGTTTTTTTGAGTCAACGGGTTTAGAACGAAGCGTCCTTCAAACCGTCGAGGTAACGCTCGGCATCCAGGGCCGCCATGCAACCGGCGCCGGCCGAGGTGATGGCCTGGCGGTAAACGTGGTCTGCCACGTCGCCGGCAGCGAAGATACCTTCGATGTTGGTCGCAGTTGCATTGCCTTCACGGCCGCCCTGCACCACCAGGTACCCGTCCTTGGCTTCCAGTACGCCTTCGAACAGTGAGGTGTTCGGAGTGTGGCCGATAGCGATGAACACGCCGTCCACTTTCAGCTCGTCGAAGCTGCCGTCGTTGTTTTTCAGACGGGCACCGGTCACACCCATGTTGTCGCCCAGGACTTCATCCAGGGTGGCGTTGAGCTTGAGGATGATCTTGCCTTCAGCGACACGGGCGTGCAGCTTGTCGATCAGGATCTTCTCGGCGCGGAAGGTCTCGCGGCGGTGAACCAGGGTCACGGTGCTGGCGATGTTGGCCAGGTACAGCGCCTCTTCCACGGCAGTGTTGCCACCGCCGACCACGGCAACCGGCTTGTTGCGGTAGAAGAAACCGTCGCAGGTGGCGCAAGCTGAAACGCCCTTGCCCATGAACGCCTCTTCCGACGGCAGGCCCAGGTAGCGCGCGCTGGCGCCGGTGGCGATGATCAACGCGTCACAGGTGTAGACGCCGCTGTCGCCGGTCAGGCTGTAAGGCTTTTTCGAGAAGTCGACTTTGTTGATGTGGTCGAAAACGATCTCGGTTTCAAAGCGCTCGGCGTGCTCTTTCATACGCTCCATCAGCACCGGGCCGGTCAGGCCGTGGACATCGCCCGGCCAGTTGTCGACTTCGGTAGTGGTGGTCAACTGGCCGCCCGCCTGCATGCCGGTGATCAGCAGTGGCTTGAGGTTGGCCCGGGCGGCGTAGACGGCAGCGCTGTAACCGGCAGGGCCGGAACCGAGAATAATCACTCGGGAATGACGGGTATCAGTCATGACTCACTCCTATCGACCGCCCGGACAACAAGCGGCTGGAATAAAAAAGGGACCACGAAGCACTTGGGGAAGGCTTGAACTCGCGGGCCCTGAAAAATAATGGGTGCAGCGTATCGAGGGGGGCAAGATTAAGGAAATACGGAATAACAATCCAGCTCATAGGTGGTCTCTATGTGGTCGACTCGATTAATCGACACCATTGTTGCCCTTTGATGTTACTGCGGATGTCGCCGCTTTCGCCTTGAATGCAAAGCCGGTAAGGTCGGCGCGTTCGTCACTTTGCTCGGAGTACTCCATGCCTGCCCCTGCTCTTTCCGGCCCGCAATACCTGCGTGAAGGCCTCAAACTGGTGCTGAGCCCTGGCCTGCGCCTGTTTGTGCTGCTGCCGTTGGCGATCAACCTGGTGCTGTTCGTCGGCCTGATCTATTTCGCCGGTCACCAGTTCAGCCTGTGGGTCGACCAGTTGATGCCGACACTGCCCACCTGGCTGAGTTTTCTGAATTACCTGTTGTGGCCCTTGTTCGTCGTACTGGTGGTGCTGATGGTGTTTTTCACCTTCACCATGCTCGCCAATATCATCGCGGCACCGTTCAACGGCTTTCTCGCGGAGAAGGTTGAAGTGGTAGTGCGCGGCACCGATGATTTCCCGCCTTTCAGTTGGGGCGAACTGGCAGCGATGGTCCCACGCACGCTGGCCCGCGAAATGCGCAAGCTGGGTTATTTCCTGCCACGGGCCATCGGCCTGTTTATCCTGTCCTTTATCCCGGTGGTCAACCTGATCGCAGCGCCGTTGTGGTTGCTGTTTGGGGTGTGGATGATGGCCATCCAGTACATCGACTATCCGGCCGACAACCATAAGCTGGGCTGGAACGAGATGCTCGCCTGGCTGCGCCAGAAACGCTGGCAGAGCATGAGCTTCGGCGGCATCGTCTACCTGGTGCTGCTGGTGCCGGTGGTCAACTTGCTGATGATGCCGGCGGCGGTCGCCGGGGCGACGTTGTTCTGGGTACGTGAACAAGGCGCCGAAGCAATGGCGCAGCAAGCCGTGGTCAAGTCATAAATCCATCATCCCACTGACACAATGACGACATGGCCCACGGTGACACTGTGGGTCATGACGACAGCCTCGCTTTACATCACCCTGATCACTGAAACCTTCCCGCCGGAAATCAACGGGGTGGCCAATACCCTTGGGCGCCTGTGCGAAGGTTTGCGCTCGCGTGGCCATCAGATCGAACTGGTACGCCCTCGCCAGGGTGCCGACCAGAGCCGACCGAGTGATGATCAATTACTGCTGTGTCGCGGCTGGCCATTGCCGGGCTATCCAGGGCTGCAATGGGGCCAATCGTCGATGCATAAATTACTCAGGCGCTGGGGCCGTCAGCGCCCGGATGTGCTGTATATCGCCACGGAAGGGCCGCTGGGCTTATCCGCTTTGCGTGCAGCGCGGCGGCTGGGAATCAGCGTCGTCAGCGGCTTTCACACCAACTACCAGCAGTATTCGAACCAGTATGGTTTGAGCCTGCTGAGCCGCATGGTCACCCATTACCTGCGTTGGTTTCATAACCGCTCGAGCCTGACCCTGGTGCCAAGCGCCAGCCAGCTCCTGGAACTGGAGCGCCGGCATTTCGAGCGCCTGGGGGTGTTGGCACGAGGGGTCGACAGCCAGTTGTTCCACCCGGCCAAACGCGACAATGCGTTGCGGGAAAGCTGGGCATTGAACAATGAGCAAATCGCCGTGCTGCATGTAGGACGGTTGGCCCAGGAAAAGAACCTGGGACTGCTCAAACGCTGCTTCGAGACCTTGCAGGACAGGTACCCACTGCGCCAGATGAAACTGATCATCGTCGGCGATGGCCCGCAACGGACGATGTTGGAAAAGGAACTGCCCGAAGCGATTTTCTCTGGCGCGCTGCGCGGTGAAGAACTGGCGCGGCATTACGCGTCCGGCGATGTATTCCTGTTCCCCAGCCTGACAGAAACCTTTGGCAACGTGGTGCTGGAAGCGATGGCGTCAGGCTTGGGTGTAGTAGCCTACGACCAGGCGGCTGCGACCCAGCATATTCGCCATGGCTACAACGGCGTGCTGGCGATGCCTGGGGATGAGAACGCATTTTGCGACGCCGCCAATTGGCTGCTGGAGGATGCAGAGAGCTTACGCCGCATGCGCCTCAATGCACGCCAACACGCCAGCCGCCAGGGCTGGGCGGCGATTGTCGAGCAATTCGAGCATCAGTTACGCGGTGTGTGCGTGGAGAGTTTTGCTCTTCCAACGCTCCCCCCTGTGCGTTGAACGATCTGCGAATAATGTAGGTTCGTTCGCCCTGGCTCCAAGCTAGCCGTTGAATAATGGCGCCGATAGTCAGAATTAGCCCGTGAGCCCGTCTGAATCGGCACGCCGCAACCGGATATATCCGGAACGTTGCCCGAATTATCGCCACCTACATGACACCTGCCATCCGAGGCATGACCACCCTATGAAGTGCGTCCCCTAAAAGCAGGTTACTCATGATGAAAGTGAATAGAGAGCGATATGTCGACACTGATAAATGGATCAATGGCCTTGCAATACAGGCCTTTCAACACGCCCACTCAAGGGGCTGAAGGGAACCGCAAACAAGCAGGCGGGCAGAACGACCCTGGATGGCCGTCAGCCCAGCACAATCACAACGCGAACCCCGGTTGGAATCGTCCGAATCACAGCTGGGAACGTCCGCAGCCCAACCGCCCGAATCACGGTTGGAACCGCCCGCAGCCTACTCGTCCCGATAACGGCTGCGACCGCCCGCAACCCACCCGTCCCGACAACAGTTGGAACCGCCCGCTGCCTACCCGTCCCGATAACAGTTGGAACCGCCCGCAGCCTACTCGTCCCGACAACGACTGCGACCGCCCGCAACCCACGCGTCCCCTTAACAGCTGGAACCGTCCGCAGCCGACTCGCTCCGATAACGAATGGCACCACCCGCGAGTGCAGAGCCACGACCTACGGCCAACCCGGCCATAAGGATGGGCTCAAGGCTGATCACATTAACGAGCAAAACAAGCGACCAGAGTATTAATCACTGACGTTGCAACTCCCTGTGGGTATCACAGGGAGTCCGCCCCCTTACACCAGAGTCGTCAACGCCTCTCGGCTGAATGGCAAGATGTCGCCCTCACGCCCCTCGCGCACCTTCACCGCCCAGTCCGGGTCAACCAGCAGTGCGCGACCCACCGCCACGAGGTCGAACTCATCGTTGTTCAGGCGCTCCAGCAGTTTCTCCAGGCTGGCAGGCTGGGCAACTTTGTCGGTGTTGACCATGAACTGCAGGAACTCGCCATCCAGGCCCACGCTGCCTACCGTGATGGTTGGCTTACCTGTGAGCTGACGCGTCCAACCGGCCAGGTTAAGGTCGGAGCCTTCAAATTCCGGCTCCCAGAAACGACGGGTGGAGCAGTGGAAAATATCCACGCCAGCGTCAGACAGTGGCTTGAGAAACTCACCCAGCGCCTCAGGGGTTTGCACCAGGCGCGCGGTGTAGTCCTGCTGCTTCCACTGGGAGAAACGCAAGATGATCGGAAAGTCCGGGCCGACAGCGGCGCGGGTGGCCTGGATCAGTTCAATGGCGAAGCGCGAACGGTTGGCCAGGCTGCCACCGTATTCGTCGGTGCGTTGGTTGCTGCCTTCCCAGAAGAACTGGTCCACGAGGTAGCCGTGGGCACCGTGGACTTCCACGCCGTCCATGCCGATGGCCTGGGCATCCTTGGCGGCCTGGGCGAAGGCGTTGATAACGTCCTTGATGTCCTGTTTCGTCATGCCGTGCACAACGACATTGCCGTCCTTGAGCTTTTCCATCGGGCCATAAGCCGGCACGCTGGCGTCAGGTTCGGTGCCGATGCGGCGCACACTGCCAACATGCCAAAGCTGCGGGACAATCTTGCCGCCTTCGGCGTGGACTGCATCGACCACTTTCTTCCAGCCAGCCAAGGCGGCTTCACCGTAGAAATGCGGCACGTTGGGGTAGCCGTTGGAGGCTGGGTGCCCGACCACGGTGCCTTCCGTAATGATCAAGCCCACACCGGCAGCGGCACGGCGGCGGTAGTACTCAATGACTTTGGAATTGGGTACGCCGCCAGGGGAGAACGAGCGAGTCATGGGCGCCATGACCACGCGGGTCGACAGTTGCAATGCACCGAGCTGGAAGGGTTTGAACAAGGCTTGGACGGGCATGGAACGCTCCATGGGAGATTGAATTTATGATGCGGATAATATGGAGAGCTTGCAGCGCTGAGTAGCACTATTGATCTAAATGATTAAGGGGTAAAAGCGGGACGCCTAGCGCCCAGGGTGGCATTCCCACGCAGAGCGTGGGAACGATCAACGCAGAGCGTGGGAACGATCAGGCCCTCACTGACGTCAGCTCAAGGCTTTTTCGATGGCCTGGATGATGGAGGGATCTTCCGGGGGCGTACGTGGTGAGAAGCGGGCAAGTACACGGCCATCCTTACCCAACAGGAATTTCTCGAAGTTCCAGGTGATATCCCCGGGGAATTCAGCGCCCTCGCCCGCCAGCAAACGGTACAACTGATGCCGATCAGGCCCGTTGACCTCGATCTTGCTGCCCAGTGGAAAGGTCACGCCGTAGTTCAGGCTGCAGAACTGCTGAATCTGCTCCTCGGTGCCCGGCTCCTGGCCTGCAAACTGGTTGCATGGCAAGCCGAGCACTGTGAACCCTTGGTCCTTGTACTGCTGAAAGAGGTTTTCCAACGCCGCGTATTGCGGGGTCAAACCACACTTGGACGCAACATTGACCACCAGCACAACTTGGCCCTTGAAAGGCGCCAGCGGTAGCGCTTGTCCGTCCAGGGCTTTGAGTTTCAGATCGTGGAAAGCACTCATGACGAACTCCAGATATCCCATGTTCTTTGCATTGCAGCCCTTCGGAGCTTACAACCGGCAAAGCTGCAATCATAGACGCCGGTGACAAAACTCGCCTGCAGGTTACTGAGCGGTCGGCCAGGGCAGAATCGGAATTGCCGTCACCGCATTCTGCGGGCTGCCTTCGATCAAACGGTCGCTATAGACCAGATACACCAGGGTGTTGCGCTTCTTGTCGAGGAAACGCACCACCTGCATGGTCTTGAATACCAGCGAGGTGCGCTCCTTGAACACTTCGTCGCCGTCCTTGAGCTCACCCTTGAAGTGGATCGGGCCCACCTGGCGGCAAGCGATCGAGGCTTCGGCACGGTCTTCGGCCAGGCCCAGGCCGCCCTTTACCCCGCCGGTCTTGGCACGCGACAAGTAGCAGGTCACGCCATCGACCTTGGGGTCGTCAAATGCTTCAACCACAATCCGATCGTTGGGGCCGACGAACTTGAACACCGTCGACACCTGGCCGACCTCTTCGGCCGAGGCCAGCAGCGGCATGGCCAGCAGCAGGCCGAGCAATCCCTTCATCACGCGCATCGTGTATTTCCTATGGTTAGACCAGGATCAGGTTGTCGCGGTGAACCAGTTCCGGTTCTGCCATATAACCCAAGAGTCCGACAATGGCGTCGGAGGGTTGTCCGATAATCTTCTGTGCTTCCAGGGCGCTGTAGTTGGCCAGGCCGCGCGCAATCTCGCGACCGTCTGGCGCAACGCACACCACCATCTCGCCACGGCGGAAGCTGCCCTGCACCAACTTCACACCCACCGGCAGCAAGCTCTTGTTGCCTTGGGACAAGGCCGATACGGCCCCCGCGTCCAGCACCAGCGTGCCACGGGTTTGCAGGTGACCGGCCAGCCATTGCTTGCGCGCCGCCAGCATGCCGCGCTCCGGCGACAGCAGCGTGCCGATGCGCTCACCGGTCTTGAGGCGATCAAGCACGCGCTCCAGGCGCCCGCCGACGATGATGGTGTGGGCCCCCGAACGAGCCGCCAGGCGTGCGGCGCGCAGTTTGGTCTGCATGCCGCCACGGCCCAGGGCACCACCGACACTGCCGGCGACCGCATCCAGCGCCGGGTCGTCGGCGCGGGCTTCATAGATAAGCTGGGCATAGGGGTTGTTGCGCGGGTCGGCGTCGAACATGCCATCGCGGTCGGTGAGGATCACCAGCAGGTCGGCCTCTACCAGATTGGCCACCAGGGCGGCCAGGGTGTCGTTGTCACCGAAGCGGATTTCGTCGGTGACCACGGTGTCGTTCTCGTTGATGACCGGGATGACCTTGAGCTCCACCAGCGCGCGCAAAGTGCTGCGGGCGTTGAGGTAGCGCTTGCGGTCGGACAGGTCGTCGTGGGTCAGCAGCACCTGCGCCGTGTGGCGGCCGTGCTCGGCAAAGCTGGACTCCCAGGCTTGCACCAGGCCCATCTGGCCGATGGCAGCGGCGGCTTGCAGCTCGTGCATCGCGCTGGGTCGCGCGGTCCAGCCGAGGCGGCTCATCCCGGCGGCAACCGCTCCGGACGACACCAGCACCAACTCAACGCCTGCCTCATGCAAGGCCACCATCTGCTCGACCCAGACGCTCATGGCTGCGCGATCCAGACCTTTGCCATCCGCCGTCAACAGCGCACTGCCGATTTTCACGACCCAGCGCTGCGCACCTGTCACTTTGCTCCGCATCATCTTCAACCTTAGAGTGAGGGCCGCGCGACCCAGCGCTGCCCATAACGTTATACCCGGATACCAAAACGCCGCTCCAGGGAGCGGCGTTCAAGTTTATCGCAACGGATCAGTCACGCACGTAAATGATTTCCGGACCGTCTTCATCATCCACGTCTTCTTCGTCCCAATCATCGTCGCCGATGTCGTGGACCGACTTCACGCCGCTGCGGCGCAGGGCGCGCTGGTCGTCCAGGGCCTGCAACTGGGCACGGGCCTCGTCTTCGATCTGCTGGTCGAGTTCGGCGAGTTCGGCCTTGTACACCGGGTCGGCCGCCAGGCGGTCGGCACGGTCTTCCAGGTAACGCATGATGTCGCGGGTCAGGCGCTCAGTGCCTTCTTTGGCGATGGCCGAGATGACGTAGACCGGACCTTCCCACTCCAGGCGGTCGACGATCTCCTTGACGCGCTCTTCGTGCTCTTCTTCCAGAATCTGGTCGCACTTGTTCAGTACCAACCAGCGATCGCGCTCGGCCAGGGCCGGGCTGAACTTGGTCAGCTCGCTGACGATGACTTCGGCGGCGTCTGCGGCGCTGGTGTCATCCAGCGGCGCCATGTCGACGAGGTGCAGCAGCAAACGGGTGCGGGACAAGTGCTTGAGGAAGCGGATGCCCAGGCCGGCACCGTCGGAAGCGCCTTCGATCAAGCCGGGAATGTCGGCAACCACGAAGCTCTTCCAGCGGTCGACGCTGACCACGCCCAGGTTTGGCACGAGGGTGGTGAACGGGTAGTCGGCGACTTTCGGCTTGGCAGCCGACACCGAGCGAATGAAGGTACTTTTACCTGCGTTCGGCAGGCCCAGCAGGCCCACGTCCGCCAGTACTTTCATTTCCAGCTTCAGGTCGCGCTGCTCGCCCGGCTTGCCCGGCGTGGTCTGGCGCGGTGCACGGTTGGTACTGGACTTGAATCGGGTGTTACCCAGACCATGCCAACCGCCCTGCACAACCATCAGCTTCTGGCCGGCCTTGGTCAGGTCGCCAATCACTTCCTGGGTCGCAGAGTCGATGATCGTGGTGCCGACGGGTACGCGCAGTACCAGGTCTTCACCTTTTTTACCGGTGCAGTCGGTGCTGCCGCCGTTGGAGCCACGCTCGGCATCGAAGTGCCGGGTGTAACGGTAGTCGACCAGGGTGTTGAGGTTCTCGTCGGCCATCATGTAGATGGAACCGCCGTCACCGCCGTCACCGCCGTTCGGGCCACCGTTTTCGATGAACTTTTCGCGACGGAAACTCATGCAACCGTTACCGCCGTCGCCTGCTTTTACTCGGATGGAAACTTCATCAACGAACTTCATAACAAAACGCCTCTCGCCGCATGGACGAGCTTAAGAAACCAAGACATAAGACTCTTGCAAAAATGAGCGCAGCGACCTCAATCAGCGACCGCAAACCAGCGCCTGAGCTCATCACAGACAGCTTTGCAAGAGACTCACTCCACAAACGAAAAAGCCCCGTCGCAAGACAGGGCTTTTCCAGCGATCTCGCAATTAAGCTGCGACAACGCTCACGTAACGGCGGTTGAACGCGCCCTTTACTTCGAACTTGATCACGCCTTCGATTTTAGCGAAGAGGGTGTGATCTTTACCCATGCCAACACCGTAACCGGCGTGGAATTGGGTGCCGCGCTGACGCACGATGATGTTGCCCGGAATGATTTTCTGGCCGCCATACATCTTCACGCCAAGGCGTTTGGCTTCTGAGTCGCGACCGTTACGGGTACTACCACCAGCTTTTTTGTGTGCCATGAGTCAATTCTCCTAGTGAGGAATTAGGCTGAAATTAAGCCTGAATACCGGTGATTTTGATCTCGGTGTACCACTGGCGGTGGCCCATACGCTTCATGTGGTGCTTACGACGACGGAACTTGATGATGCGGACTTTATCGTGACGACCTTGGGAGATCACTTCAGCCACAACGGTAGCGCCAGCAACAACTGGAGCGCCGATGTTCACGTCATCGCCATTGGCGACCAACAGAACGCGATCAAAAGTAACGGATTCGCCAGTAGCGACTTCCAGTTTCTCGATCTTCAGGTATTCACCTGGGGCGACTTTGTATTGCTTGCCACCAGTAACAATTACTGCGTACGACATGGTATTTCTCCGATAATCCTGCTCACCCAGCGCTTTATAAGAAGAGGTATTGGCTGGCATGGCTGCATGGGATGGACGTCCCGAATGCAATTGCGTAAGGCAGGTGCTGCCCAGGAAGTTCAGGGTGCGCGATTGTACGCAAGGTAAAGAGGTGTTGCAAGGGGCCGCCTATCGCGCCTTGACACTGCGGGGTGAGGGTCCTAGCATGCCGCGCAACCCTTCTGGAGCGACTGTCGCTGATGCAACCCCAAGCTTTCTACCGCGCGGTCGCGGACGATTTTAGCGCCGTCGACGGCATCATCAAGCAGCAGCTGACGTCTAAAGTGCCGCTGGTCTCCAAAATTGGCGACTACATTACGTCGGCGGGCGGCAAACGCCTGCGTCCTTTATTAGTGTTGCTGTGCGGCAAGGCCCTGGGCCGCCAAGGCGATGACGTGCGCCTGCTGGCCGCCACGATCGAATTCCTGCACACCGCCACCTTGCTGCATGACGACGTGGTCGACATGTCCGGCATGCGCCGTGGTCGCGAGACTGCAAACGCGATGTGGGGCAATGCGCCCAGCGTGTTGGTGGGCGACTTCCTGTATTCGCGCTCGTTCGAAATGATGGTCGAGCTGGGCTCGATGCCTGTGATGAAGATTCTTTCACAGGCCACACGCATCATCGCCGAAGGCGAAGTGTTGCAGCTGTCCAAAGTCCGCGACGCCAGCACCACCGAAGAAACCTATATGGAAGTGATTCGCGGCAAAACCGCGATGCTCTTCGAAGCCTCTACCCACAGTGCTGCCGCGCTGTGTGGCGCCACCGCCGAACAGGCCGAAGCCCTGCGTACCTTTGGTGATCACCTGGGGGTGGCGTTCCAACTGGTGGATGACCTGCTCGACTACAAGGGCGATGCCGAAACCCTGGGCAAGAACGTCGGTGACGACCTGGCCGAGGGCAAGCCGACCTTGCCGCTGATCTACACCATGCGCGAAGGCACGCCGGAACAGGCCGCCTTGGTGCGCAAGGCGATCCAGAAAGGCGGGATCGAAGACCTGGAAGCCATCCGTGCCGCCGTAGAAGCTTCGGGTTCCCTGGAGTACACCGCGCAACTGGCGCGTGACTACGTGGCGCGGGCGATCACATGCCTGGAAGCGCTGCCGGCCAGTGAATACCGGGATGCCCTGGTTGAGCTGAGTGAGTTTGCGGTCGCCCGTACTCACTGATTCCGCGCTGTTTAATGTGGGAGCTGGCTTGCCTGCGATGACTGGAGTGAACTCACTGCCGCTATCGCAGGCAAGCCAGCTCCCACATTAGGACGAGTCCAACCCCATCCGCGTTTAAACCCTATATAATGTGCGACTTTTAGCCATCCCTGACTTTCTAGGAGCTTTAGTGAGCACGTTGCCTCCCTGCCCGAAATGCAATTCCGAATACACCTACGAAGACGGCGCCCAACTGGTCTGCCCGGAATGCGCCCATGAGTGGTCCGCCAACGGCGAGGCCGAAGTGGTCGGCGATGAGACCGTTAAGAAAGATTCTGTGGGCAACGTCCTGCAGGATGGCGACACCATCACCGTGATCAAGGACCTCAAGGTCAAGGGCACTTCCCTGGTGGTCAAGGTGGGCACCAAGGTCAAGAACATACGCCTGTGCGACGGCGACCACGATATCGACTGCAAGATCGATGGGATCGGCCCGATGAAACTCAAGTCCGAGTTCGTGCGCAAAGTCTGAACCTGCTGCATTCCATCCCGCGCCCGCCGCGGGATGGCGTTTCGCCCTCTGCGTTGATCGAACGCAATACCCACACAGAAAAACCCAGAAACTGCCAATAGACACTTGCTATTCTACGAATAAGAATTATTCTCATTGAAACCCATCAAGGAGAACGACCATGACTTATTTGATAGATGCCTGGCTGGATCGTCCCCACCCTTACCTGCGGATCCTGCATCGGGAAACCGGTGAAGTCTGTGCGGTGCTTGAGGAAGAAGCGCTGAACGAGCTGCAGGACCAGGGCGATCTGGACGTGAACGGCCTGAGTTCCAGTGAGCCTGGGGTGCTGAAGGAAGTGGTGAGGAATCTGTTTCTGTTCTGCTATGCACGAGCGTTGCGCCCGGCGACCGACTTGAATGGCAAGTTCCATCCATGAAGAAACTGGCAAATACCTGTTGGGGCGAACGCGTTCGTCCCAACAGGTAACCAGCAGGCCTTACAGAACGTCGAGCAGCTCGACGTCGAATACCAGAACGCTGTGCGGCGGGATGCTGCCAACGCCTTGAGCGCCGTAAGCCAGTTCGCTCGGCACGTACAGGCGCCATTTGCTGCCGGCATTCATCAGTTGCAGGGCTTCGGTCCAGCCGGCGATCACGCCACCCACCGGGAATTCTGCAGGCTGGCCGCGCTCGTAGGAGCTGTCGAACACAGTGCCGTCGATCAGGGTGCCGTGGTAGTGAGTACGCACTTGGTCTTCACGGGTCGGCTTGGCGCCGGTACCGGCCGTCAGCACTTCAAATTGCAGGCCGGAAGCCAGGGTGGTGATGCCATCACGCTTGGCGTTTTCCGCCAGGAAAGCCAGGCCAGCGCCCGCTGCAGCTTCAGCCTTGGCAGCGGCTTCGGCTTGCATGATTTCGCGGATCACCTTGAAGCTGGCCGCCATTTGCTCTTGGTCAACACGGCTTGGCGAACCGGCGAACGCGTCGGTCAGGCCGGCCAGGATCGCGTCCAGGCTGACGCCCGGTGGCGGGTTGTCGCGCAGTTGGTCGCCCAACTGACGGCCGATACCGTAGCTGACGCGGGTTTCGTCGGTGGACAGATTAACTTCGGACATGAAGAGGCTCCGCTGTAGGACGCCACGGTTTCCCGCGCCGCCCAGAACTAAAAGGGCCCGCAGACTAGCACACATGAGCGGGCCGTGATCAGCCCCACCCCGGCATCGCCGTTGCGCGCCGGCGACCCTTCGTCGACGAACAATAAAAGTATTTCAGAATCATCCTTTCCCGCCGATACAGCCCTACACATCTTGGCTGGCTCAAACAAAAACACACCGTCCAGCAGACAGACATCACTCTTCAAGGAGCTTTCGATGAACAGCTGGTTCGGTAACATCAGCGTCAATCTCAAACTCGGCCTGGGCTTCGGCCTGGTGCTGGTCCTCACCTCGATCCTGGCACTCACTGGCTGGACCAGCCTGGGAGGCTTGATCGACCGTAGCAATTGGATGAGCGACATCACCCAGCTCAATGCCTCGCTGACCAAGCTGCGTATCGTGCGCTTGCAATACATGCTGGCCAATGGCGACGAAGCTGTGGCGCAGAACGTGCAGACCAGCCTCGATGCATTCGCCGCCCAGCAACAGAAGCTGCTCGACAGCTTCAAGAGCCCGGAAAACCTCAAGCTGCTCAATGAGCAGAAAGCCGTCATTACCGCTTACCGCCAGTCCCTGAACAAAATGCGCGAGGCCTACCGCAATGGCAACGCTGCGCGCGATGTCATGGGCGCCAAGGCCGACATTGCCAACGCGCAAATCAATGCGCTGGAAACCAGTGTGCAGCAGTCATCCGACAGCCCGGAACGCTTCACGCAGTTCCTGGCCGTGACCCAGGCCAAGAACGAATTCATGCAGGCTCGCTACGAAGTGCGCGGCTATACCAATAGCCCCAACGCAGAAACCGAAGCCCGCGCGGCTACACAGCTGGAAAAAGCTGTCGCCGGTTTGAAAGGCCTCAGCGTTGCCTTCGGTACTGGCCAGCAAAGCGCATTGTCCGCACTGGAAACCGCGCTAGGCGCCTACCGCAGCGCCGTGCAGAGCTACAAGGCGGCCAATGCCAATATTGTCACCGCCCGTGCCGAAATGACCACTCAGGGCGCCGACATCGTGACAATCAGCGACAAGCTGTACGACATCCAACTGGAACGTCGCGACGCCGAAAGCACCCAGGCCCGCAGCCTGCAACTGATCAGCACCTTGCTGGCCCTGTTGGTCGGCGTGATTGCCGCGTGGGTGATCACCCGCCAGATCACCCGCCCGATCCAGGACACCCTCGCCGTGGTGGAGCGCATCGCTTCGGGCGACCTGAGCCACAACATCCAGGTGACCCGTCGTGACGAACTGGGCGTGTTGCAGCAAGGCATCCAGCGCATGGGCACCACCCTGCGCGAGCTGATCAGCGGCATTCGCGACGGCGTCACTCAGATCGCCAGCGCCGCCGAAGAATTGTCAGCGGTGACCGAGCAGACCAGCGCCGGCGTGAACAGCCAGAAGATCGAGACCGATCAGGTCGCCACCGCCATGCATGAAATGACCGCCACAGTGCAGGAAGTTGCGCGCAATGCCGAGCAGGCCTCCCAAGCCGCTTCCGACGCTGACGGCCAGGCCCGCGAAGGCGATAAAGTGGTGGCTGAAGCCATCGCCCAGATCGAACGCCTGGCGGCCGAAGTGGCGCGCTCCACCGACGCCATGACGCACCTGCAACAAGAGAGCAACAAGATCGGCAGCGTGATGGACGTGATCAAGGCCGTGGCCGAACAGACCAACCTGCTGGCACTTAACGCCGCCATTGAAGCTGCGCGTGCCGGGGAAGCCGGCCGTGGCTTTGCCGTGGTCGCCGACGAAGTGCGTGGCCTGGCGCAACGTACACAGAAGTCCACCGAAGAAATCGAAGGCCTGGTGGCCGGCTTGCAGAACGGCACCCAACAAGTGGCCAGCGTGATGAACAACAGCCGCAGCCTGACCGACAGCAGCGTCGAACTGACGCGCAAGGCGGGTGTGTCCCTGGAAAGCATCACCCGCACGGTGTCCAATATCCAGTCGATGAACCAGCAAATTGCCGCGGCCGCCGAACAACAGAGCGCTGTGGCGGAAGAGATCAGCCGCAGTATCGTGAACGTGCGTGACGTGTCTGAGCAGACCGCTACGGCCAGTGATGAGACAGCCAAGTCGAGTGTTGAACTGGCACGCCTGGGTAGCCAGTTGCAGCAGATGGTCAGTCATTTCCGGGTGTAGCCCCACAACCCTTGTGGCGAGGGAGCTTGCTCCCTCGCCACAAGGGCCTTACCTGCGAACAGCCTAATGGGAGAATCAGCCCTCGCTCTCCTCAACAAACACCAACCGATTCCCAAACGGGTCTCTGATGCTCATCTCCCGCGTCCCCCACGGCGTGTCTTCCACCCCAGGCTTGGCATACCGGTATTCCTTGCCCAACAATTGCTGCTGATACGCATCGACCCCTTGGGCCTGGATCCGCACAGCCGCCCCTGGCGAAGCATCGCCATGATGCTCGGATAAGTGCAGCACACACTCCCCCAGCGACACTTGCACGTACAACGGAAAATTCGCCTCGAAGCGATGCTGCCAATCGACCTTGAACCCCAGGAAATCGACGTAGAACTCCAACGCCTTGGCCTCGTCGAAAATCCGCAGGATGGGGGTGACTTTTCCTAAGTGCATATAACTCTCCAAGTGCCGGTCGCTCGTTGCTGGCGAGCGACCACCCTAGCTCAGCAAGCGCTCAAAAGTGAACACGCTCAATGATGGGGAATTTCCCTGATCCTTGCGCTCGACAGTTGATCGTTGTCCACATGCACTTCATCGAACTCATAAGAGCTTTCTGCAAACTCATTCAAGCGGCCCGACTTGCGCATCCGCTCGATGGTGCCGGGCGCCACACACTGGCGAGCCTCAACGAACTGCGGGTTTACCTCGATATTTTCGTTGAAAGAGACGACGGGAACACCGCCACTGTCGATTTCGTAAAGGTGGTACTTGCCGTCGAGTGCAGCATCACCAAAATGTATCGCCGCCGCCTTTGAGCGAGACGCCACCACGACATTGCCGTCCATCATTTTTTCAGGCCCGGAAAAGAAGTTTGAGTCCCGGAAACCATAATTTTGCGGATCACCGCGACGCTCTACGCGATCCGCCTTTTCGACACGGTACAACTTGGGTATATCGGTGCGCTCGATCATGCCTCGACTGTTGAAATACCCACCATCAGGCACCTGGACGCCGGCCTTGAACGGATTGACCTTGAGCACGTTGATATCGTCGTACGGCTCGTAATCCCCGGAGGACGTGGCATCGGAAACCACCGAAGACGGCGACTCCTCATTCTCCGACAGTTCGTTTTCCGAGTCCTCGATTTTGGGCTTCTTCGCCGTAGACGGGCCCTCCTCGACGATCTCATAACGGGGCTGCACTGAGGGACGCTTGGCCCCCCCTTGCAGGTAAATCTCCATGGATGGGTCCCACGCAGGATTCAACCCGTTTGCTGGTTTTTCGGGTAGCCGCGCAGGTTCGATCGGACTCATCAGCACACCGATCTGCCCATTCACGCGGCGATAGTTGAAAAACGGTTTTTGCGCCGTCGTCGGCTGAGCGCCGGACTCGACAGCGGGGTCGGCCGTGGAAGGGCCGGCCTTGCCGAGGGCGTGAAAAAAAGCCATCGTCGCGACGTCCATCACCGCCGAATGCAGCCCGTTCTTGCGCTCGGCCTGAGTGTCACCCTGCACGGCCTGGTCGATTTCCATTCCTACCTGTGCCGTGTAAGAGACGGCGCCAAGCGCCAGACCAATAGGCCCGAGCAAGGCCATGGGGATGGAGAATATTGCGTTGCCGGCTTGCAGCAGAGCCAGTGCGTCGTCCTTGCGCACCTCGGCGTTGGATTTCATTTCGGTGTCTGCATCATTGTCGATGCGTTGGCGTGTCTGGCTGGCCATGAAGGAAAACACGTCCCCGCCGATTGGATAATTCAAAGTATCGATAACACTGTCATTCGCTGCCTGGTTGCCTGCACCCAGCTTGGCCAGGGTGACGTCCACGCCGTTGGCACTCAGGGCGCCGAACACGCCCTGCTGACGATCACGCAGCGAGAAATGTTCCTCCAGCGCCTTGGCTTTGGCGGGGTCCTTGCTTTGCTCGAGCACCCACTGGTCCACGGCGGCTCGGTCCTTGAAAGTCTGGATCGCGGGTTTTGCGCCGGGGACATAGAGGGTTTCGGTACCACTCTTGGAGATGAAGCGCAGGATGTCATTGGACTTATAACCATTGATATCGAAGCAAAACACTTTGGTGTCCGGACCCGGTGTCGTCTGCGCCTGTAACTGGGCCTTGGACATCGGCCCCTCGAGCGGTACACCTGACGCCGCCGCTTTCATCACCTCGGCATAAGCCTGCGGGCTAAGGCCCTGGCTGGAGTCTTGTTGGTTGAGGGCGCGCGCGGTACGGGCCTCCATCACGAACTGTTGCTTGGCCAGCATCCGCCACTCGTCGCCGTGCTGCGTCCAAAAACTGTCCAGCCTGGTCATCACCTTTTTCTGCAGGTCTCCCTCACGCACCAGTTTCAACAGCTCGCTGGGCTTCATACGCAGTTGGTTGCCGGCGTCGTAGGTGCCTTTTCCCGGCCCATCCAGGTACAGGCCATAGGCGGCGTCCAGATCTCGCCAGGTTTCCACGGCGTTGGGCACATCATCGTGAATTTTCGAGTAGAGGTATCCCGGTCCCGTCCGGTCGAAAATGAACTTGCCCAGCCGGCTGAAAAAATCCGGCACACTTTCGCTGTCCAGCAACGAAAACGGGCTGGTATTCGAAGACACGAAATGCGCCAGCGCCTGAGCCTTGCCGGCCGTGCCGTAGCGTTCCGCCGAGAAAAAATCACTGGCCACGGCATCGGTCAACGTCATGGACGACTCGGGAACTCCGCGATGTTCCCGCCCGGTCACGGCGCTGCCAGTGTGGGTACTGTTGGCAGGAGAAAACTGATGCAGGTATACCTTGTCGGGGTCGATCCATTGATTGGTCAGGTTCCAGACTTTTTCCTGGATCCAGCCTTTGATCGTGTCACGCGGAAAAGGGAACGCCGAGATCGCATCGACGCCCCCATTCACCCCGGCGTCAGGCGGCGTGACGGTAGATGAAATGACGGCGTTGCCGGCCCGGTTAGCGAGTTGGCTGGGGCTTACAGAATGAATGTTCACACAGGCTCTCCGTAATAAGACCTGCACATGCTAGAGAGCCGTCCTTTGCAATCAATTAGCTTTTTGTAAGCGCTGATTGGCCATATTCAGACACGCTATCAGGCCGAGCACTATCAGACCCCATCCAGCGCACCGAGCTGAAAACCTCGGCGCAAATCACCGCAGCGTGCCAGAAAACGACCCGCACGCTGTGTGCTCGCCTGCCCCTCGCTGTAGCTCAAGACGCCGTTTACCCACACCCGCTCAATCCCTTCGGCCGCACGCTCAGGCGTCTTGAAATCCGCCATGTCACGCACCCGCGCAGGGTCGAAGAGCACCAGGTCAGCCCAGTGCCCCTCGCGAATTTCGCCTCTTTGGGCCAAGCCGAAACGCGCCGCCGACAGCCCGGTCATTTTGTGTATCGCCGTGTATAACGGGAACAATCCGACATCCCGGCTGAAATGCCCTAGCACCCGTGGGAAGGCGCCCCACAAGCGCGGATGAGGAAACGGATCTTCAGGCAACCCATCCGACCCCACCATCGACAACGGATGCGCAAGAATGCGCCGCACATCCGCCTCATCCATGCCGTAGTACACCGCCCCCGCAGGTTGCAAACGGCGGGCGGCATCCATCAGCGAAACGCCCCACTGGGCGGCAATCTCCTGCAAATCACGCCCGCCCATTTGCGGGTGCGGCGTGGACCAAGTGATGGTGATGCGAAACGCGTCAGTCACCTGCTTGAGGTCCAGGGTCGAGGAGCTGGCGGCATAGGGGTAGCAATCACAACCCACCGGATGATCTTTTGCCGCTGCTTCCAGGGCCGCCAACAGCTGCGGGCTGCGTCCCCAATTACCGGCTCCGGCGCATTTGAGGTGGGAAATGATCACCGGCACCCTGGCATGTCGACCGATCAGAAACGCCTCATCCATTGCTTCCAGCACTGGCTCGAACTCACTGCGCAAATGCGTGGTGTACACCGCGCCGTAGGCCGTCAACTCCTCAACGAGCTGCAGCACTTCATCGGTCTCGGCGTTGAAGGCGCTGGCGTAGGCCAGGCCTGTGGATAACCCCAGCGCACCGGCCTCCAGGCTCTCTTGCAACTGCATACGCATGGCCGCGATTTCATACGGTGTGGCGGTGCGATGCAGGTCGTCCATATGGTTGCTGCGCAGCGCCGTGTGACCGATCAATGCCGCGACGTTCACTGCCGGATGGGCGCCCTGCACCGCGTTGCGATAATCGCTGAACCGCGGATAACAGAACTGCTCACGGTTGCCCAATAAGTTCATCGGGTCCGGCGGGTCGCTGCGCAAACTCACCGGCGAGGCGCTGATGCCACAGTTGCCGACAATCACCGTGGTCACGCCCTGGCTGAGCTTGGGCAGCATCTGCGGCTGGCGGATCACCACCGTGTCATCGTGGGTGTGCACGTCGATAAAACCCGGCGCCAATACCTGGCCATGGGCGTCGATGACTTGCTCGGCCCGGGCTGTGGACAAGTCGCCAATCGTACGGATGCGCCCTGCCTGCACGCCCACATCGGCGACATACCCTGGGGTGTTACTGCCATCGATGATCAGCGCCTGGCGAATCAGCGTGTCGTACTTCATATCAGTCTCCAAGCGGCAGGCTACCAGGGCCGCCGCGGTAATCGTCCAGGGCCAGTTTGACCCGGCGCAGGCGCTCCTGATTGTCGTCCGGCCGAGCCAGCGCCAGCTCAGTGGCGAGCAGGTCGATAGCCAGCAGCATGCCGTAGCGGGCCGCAGTGGGCTTGTAGATAAAACTGGTTTCCGCCGATTGCAGCGGCAGCACAACATCCGCCAACTGCGCCAGCGGCGAATCGACAAGGGTGATGGCAATGATCCGCGCGTCGTAGTTGCGCGCCAGTGTCACCACCTCCAGTAACTCCGGGGTCAGGCCCGTGAGCGAGCAGACGATCACGGCATGTTCGGGCCCCAGGGTCGCCGCCGTGACACGCATCATCACAGGGTCGTGGCTGGCGGCAATCGGATAGCCCAGACGCACCAGGCGCACCTGCAACTCATCGCTGCACAGGCTCGACGGCCCGCCCATGCCGAACGCATGGATCATCCGCGCCTTGCCCAACAGCTTGACCGCATCGCCAAAGCTGCGCTGATTGAAGCCCGACAGGTGCTGACGCAACGTCGCCTCGATATCCCCCAGAATCTGCCGATGAAACGCTGACTGTTCTGGCTTGCCCGCCGGGTCCAGGAAGCGGCTGCCCACGCCGCTGGCCTGGGCCAACTGCAGGCGCAAATCGCGCAAGTCACGGCAGCCCACGCTGCGGGCGAAGCGTGACAAGGTGGCGGTACTCACCTCAGCCCGTTGCGACAGTTCCTCCAGGCTGGCGGACGCGGCAAAGCCCACATCCTCAAGCATCAGCTTGGCAATACGCCCTTCGCCGGCACTGAAAGTGCCCTGGCGGGCGCGGATCTGATAGAGGATGTCCATGGGGGCTCCGGGTTACAGGCTCATAACACAAGGGACAGGCCGTAGGTCAGGCCGAAGGCGACCAGCGAAATCAGGGTCTCGAGTACGGTCCAGGTCTTGAAGGTCTGGATGACCGTCATATTGAAGTATTCCTTGATCAGCCAGAAGCCGCCGTCGTTCACGTGGGAAAAGATCACCGAGCCTGCACCGGTCGCCAGCACCAGCAATTCAGGGTGTGGATAACCCAGGCCCAAGGCGACCGGCGCGACCACTCCGGACGCGGTGGTCATGGCAACCGTGGCCGAGCCCGTGGCGATACGCATCAACGCCGCGAACAGCCAGCCCATTACCAGCGGCGACAAGTGAAACGCATGGGCCAGGCCGAGGATTTCATTGGTCACGCCGGCGTCCACCAGGATGCGATTCAAACCACCGCCCGCGCCCACCAGCAAGGTGATACTGGCGGTCGGCGCCAGGCATTCGTTGGTGAATTTGAGTATCGACTCCCGGTTAAAGCCCTGGGCCAGGCCCAAGGTCCAGAAACTCACCAGGGTCGCCACCAACAGGGCGATCACCGAGTTGCCGATAAACAACAGGAACTGGTTGAAACCGCTGCCCGGCGTAGAAATCACGTTGGCCCAGCCGCCGATCATCATCAGCACCACCGGCAACAGGATGGTGCCTATGGTCAGTGCAAAGCTGGGCAGGCGCGTACGCGGTTCACGCTCGATGAACTGGCGCTCCAGCGGGTTTTCCGCTGGCAAATGAATGTGCGGCACGATGAACTTGGCGTAGACGGGCCCGGCAATGATCGCCGTGGGGATGCCAATCAAAATCGCATACAGCACCGTCTGCCCGACCGAGGCGTTATAGGCCAGCACCGCCATCATCGCCGCCGGGTGCGGCGGCACCAACGCATGCACCACCGACAGGCCGGCGACCATCGGCAGCCCGACCATCAGGATCGACACGCCCACGCGCCGCGCCACGGTAAAGGCAATCGGCACCAGCAGTACAAAGCCGACCTCGAAAAACAGCGGCAGCCCCACCAGAAACGCAATACACACCATCGCCCAGTGGGCATTGCGCTCACCGAAGCGGTTGATCAGCGTGCGCGCCACCTGCTCAGCGCCGCCCGACTCGGCCATCATCTTGCCGAGCATGGTGCCCAGCGCCACCACCAGGGCGATATGCCCCAGGGTCTTGCCGACACCCGCCTCGTACGAACCCATGATGGTGTCCGCCGGCATTCCGGCCATCAGCGCCAGGCCGATGGACACCAGGGTAATCACGATAAAGGGGTTGAGTCGGTAGCGTGCGATCAGCACGATCAATGCAATGATGGCGATGGCAGCGTATGCCAACAGCCCGAAGCCCGGTGATGCGGCCATGCGGTACTCCTCGGAAAGGGTCACGTCGAATTGGTTGTGAAACTCATAAATCATTCCCGAGGAGCATTTTCAATTTTTATGAAAGTAATTTTCGCCCACGGATAAGCGTTGTCGCTTGGGGATATGCCCGACGTGGGTGGATGAAAATCCGGAGGGTGTTCTTACATGAAGATCAGAGAAGGCGGAAACTCAAACGCCGCCCTTGAGTCATAGACTGCGCATCCATTGCTCAGGAACCCGCTCATGATTCGCACCACAATTGCCGCCAGCGTCCTGCTCTTGTGCAGCAGCGCTTATGCCGCCGACAACCCTGCCTTGAAAAAATGCATGGACAGCGCCAATACCACCGCCGACATGGTCAATTGCAACGCCAGGCAAACCAAGGTGCAGGACGACCGCCTGAACCGTGCCTACAAAACCGCCCTCGCCGCCCAGGAAGGCCCGCGCAAACAGCAACTGCAAGACGTGCAGCGCCTGTGGATCAAATACCGCGACGCCAATTGCGCCTACGCAGGCAGCGCCACCGGCGGCACGATTGATCAGGTAAACGGCTCAGGCTGCGTGCTGGACATGACCCAGACCCGCGCCCAGGAGCTGGAAGACCTGGTCGGCCCGTAACTGCTACAGCTCCCCCCCTGTGGCGAGGGAGCTTGCTCCCGCTGGGCTGCGCAGCGGCCCCAAAATCCTGGGCGCGCTTCGCACGCCAGCGGGAGCAAGCTCCCTCGCCACAGGGGCTCAATCAGTCGTGATGAACCTTGGCGCGCTTGAGCAGTTTTTTGCAGCGCTCGGATAAATGCAGTACCCGCAGGTGCTTGCCAGCCTTGGTGTAGCGCTCGCGCAGGGTCATCAGGGCGGCAATCGCCGAATAGTCGACAAAGCTCAGGTGACGGCAATCCAGCGTGACCTGAGCCGGGTCGTTGGCCGGGTCGAACTGATTCAAAAACGGCGTGGTCGAGGCGAAGAACAACGTGCCATGCAGCCTATAGAGCTTGCTGCCATCGGCCTCCAGGTGTTCATCGGCGTACAGCTCCCGCGCCTGCTGCCAGGCAAAATTCAGCGCGGCGATGACGATACCGCACAGCACGGCGGTGGCCAGGTCGGTGAACACCGTAATGATCGTCACCGCCATGATCACCAGCACATCATTGAGCGGCACCTTGTTGATCACCCGTAGCGACGCCCAGGCGAAGGTCTGTTGCGACACCACGAACATCACGCCCACCAACGCCGCCAGCGGGATCCGCTCGATCAGTGGCGACAGAAACAGAATGAACAACAGAATCATCACCCCGGCAAACGCCCCGGAGAAACGCCCACGCCCGCCGGAGCTGAGGTTGATCACGGTTTGCCCGATCATCGCGCAACCACCCATGCCGCCAAACAGGCCCGAGACCATATTCGCCGCGCCCAGGGCCACGCTTTCGCGGTCAGGATAACCACGGGTCTCGGTGATTTCGTCGGTGAGGTTGAGGGTCAGCAAGGTTTCCAACAGGCCAACCATCGCCATCAAAAACGCGTAGGGCGCGATGATGCCGAGGGTTTCCAGGGTCCAGGGAATCTGCGGCAGCGCGAAGGTCGGCAAGCCACCGGCGATGTGCGCCATATCCCCCAAGGTACGGGTCGGCAAACCGAGCAGGTACACCGCCAGGCCCACACCGAGAATCGCCACCAGCGCGGGCGGTACAGCACGGGTCAGACGGGGCAACAGATACACAATCGCCATGGTTGCCGCCACCAGCCCGGTCATCACGTACAACGGCGTGCCGCTGAGCCAGGTTTCACCGCTCTTGAAATGCTCCAGTTGCGCCAGCGCAATGATGATCGCCAGGCCGTTGACGAAGCCGAGCATTACCGAATGCGGCACCATGCGCACCAGCTTGCCCAGGCGCAACAGGCCGAAAGCGACCATGATCAACCCGCCCAACAACACCGTCGCCAGCAAATACTCCACGCCGTGCTGTACCACCAGCGCGACGATCACCACTGCCATGGAGCCTGCCGCGCCCGAGACCATACCCGGGCGGCCGCCGAACAACGCGGTGAGGGTGCAAATGATGAAAGCACCGTAGAGGCCCATCAGCGGGTTGAGATGCGCCACCAGCGCAAAGGCGATGCATTCGGGCAGCAAGGCGAAAGACGTGGTGAGGCCGGCCAGGGCGTCGGCGCGCAGACGGGTGAGGTTCATGGAGTACCAGGGAATTGCGGGGGATAAGGCGGGGAATGGTACGGAATTGCGGCGGGTGGGGCTAGTGAAGTGTCAGGTCTGATGTACCGAGTCGCCCCTTTCGCAGGCAAGCCAGTTCCCACATTTGACAGGGTTCACACACCTGAAAAATGTGGGAGCTGGCTTGCCTGCGATGACCGCACCGCGGTGCTAAGCGAACATCACACCATCTCGTTGCGAATCCACTCCACCACCGAGGTGCGCTTTGGCGTCCACCCCAACAGTTCAAGGGCGTGTTTGCCGCGCACTCGGCTATTGGAGCCCAACCCGTAGTTGGCCATTTCATAGCCCCACTCGGCCTCAGCCTCGGCCAATGGCCAATCCTGTGGTTTGTCCATGTCCAGGGCTTGGGCAATCGCCGTGGTCATGTCGATAAACGCCGCCTCGCTGCTTTCCACAAAGTAGAACGTACCCGGGACGTTTTTGGTCAGCGCCAGCAGATACAGGGCGACCACATCTTCAATATGCACGTTGGACCAGATGTTCTGCCCGCTGCCCACATGGCGCACTACCCCGCTTTTGCGCGCCTGCTTGAGCAAGCGCGGCAATTGCACGCTGTCACGCTTCACGCCCAGGCTGTGGCCGTAGATCAGGGTGTTGCAGATCACCGCCGAATTGATGCCGTTAGTGGCCGCCGCGAGGATCAGGTTGTCGATGGCCACGCGGGCAGCCTTGTCGACGGTCGGCTCAGGCAGATTGCTTTCGAAGTAGATGACCTCACTGGCCTTGCCACCGGAAGCATCGCCCACGATGCTTGAACCGCTGGTATGCAGGAATGGCTTGTTCGAACCTTTCAGGGCCGCCAGCAAGGTTTCTACGGCGGCGCGGTGATCGCTGCTGGCGGCGTTGATCACCGCATCGGCCTTCTGCGCCTGCTCGGTCAATACCGCTGCGTCGTCGAGGTTGCCGATCACCGGTGTGATGCCCAGGGCAGTCATTTCGGCGGCTTGCTCGGCGCTGCGCACGAGGCCGGTGACGTGATGGCCGGCGTTGACCAGGCCGGTGGCGATCGAACCGCCGATAAACCCTGCTGCACCGGTAACGAATACATTCATGGAGGTTGCTCCTGACTGGGTAAGTGATGCGCCCAGTATCCAGCTCCCACTGCTGTCTAATAAGCCCGTACAGCCCAATTCACTCTTGCGCGCAAGTCACGAATCAGCGCGCATACCGCGCCAACTTGGCCTGAATGAAGTCCAGGAAGCACTGAATGCGCAGCGCCAATTGCGAGTTGCGATAGAACACCGCGTGGATCGGCTGGCGATAACCGCTGTTGGACGCCTCCAGCATGGGCACCAGGCGGCCGGCATCGATATCGTCGACCGTCATGAAATTCGACAGGCAACAAATTCCCTGCCCCTGCAGCGCCAACTGGCGCACGGTTTCGCCACTGGAGGCGCTGACATTGGGCTGGATCAGCCAGCGGTCACCTTCACCATGGCGCAGCGGCCAGTGGTTGAGGGTCTCGGTGTGGGTGAAGCCCAGTAAGGTGTGATCAGCCAACTCGGCAACGGTTGTCGGCGTGCCGTACTGCTTGAGGTAGTCGGGGCTGGCCAGGATATGCAGCGGCGTGCTGCCCAGGGAGCGCGCATGCAGGGTCGAGTCAGCCAGGGCGCCGATACGAATAGCGATGTCAGTGCTTTGCTCCAGTAGGTCGATGATCAAGTCATCGCTGTTGAGCTCCAGCTGGATATCCGGGTAGAGGCTGCGAAATTCGGCGATGTACGGCACGATCCCATGCAGCATGAACGGCACGGCGGCGTTGATACGCAGGCGCCCGGCCGGCTTTTTCTGGCGCAAGGACAGGCGCTCTTCCAGCTCGTCCATCTGCGCCAGGATCAGCTTGGCCTGCTCGAAGAAGTACTTGCCCTCTTCGGTCAGGTCCATGCGCCGCGTGGTGCGGTTGATCAAGGTGGTGTCGAGCTTGGCTTCCAGGCGCGACAAGGTGCGGCTGACTGCCGATGGCGTTTGCCCGACCTTTTCGGCGGCGGCCGAAATCGAGCCGCATTCAATCACGCTGACGAAGATCTGTAGCTCATCGGAACGGGCTTTCACGGGCGGTCCTTCATTTATCGGCTGACACGTGCCCGCTCATTATTAACCAGCCAGCAACAAATGGCCTCCCAGCAACGCCATGCCGGTGAAAAATCCACGTTTGAACCACAGCGCACTAATGCGTCGGCGCACCACCTGACCCAGCCACATCCCTAGCAATGCCGGCACCAACGCCAGCAATGACGCGCCCATTTCACCGCCGCCCAGTGCCCCGCGCCAGGCCAGCCCGGCGGCAAGTGCCAACGTCGACACGGTGAACGACAGCCCCAGCGCCTGCACCAACTGGTCACGGCTCAAGCCCAGCGCTTGCAGGTACGGCACCGCCGGGATCACGAAGACACCGGTGGCCGAGGTAATGATGCCGGTGATCACCCCGCACAAGGGGCCCAGCCAGCGCTCGGTTCGAGGCGCAACCTTGAAGGTTGGCAGGAATAACCCGCTGAGCGCATACACCAGTAAAGCCGCGCCCAGGGCACGCACCACCCAAGGTCCGCTACCCATGCCCAGCCACAAGGTGCCCAGCCCGGTGCCGAGGAAGATCAGCAACAGCATCGGCCACAGGCGTTTGAGCAAGGCACCCAAGTGCCCGCCAAAGGACAGTTGCCACAGGTTGGTCACCGTCGAAGGAATGATCAGCAATACCGCAGCCTGCGCCGGCAGCATAGCCAGGCCAAGCATGCCCATGGCTACAGTGGGCAAGCCCAGGCCGATGACGCCCTTCACCGTACCGGCCAGCAGGAAGGTAGTGATGACCAGCGCTGTCAGTGCGGGACCGAGGTTTTGGTAGAAGGAGAGGAAGGTATTCATGCACCGATTGTGCAGGGCTGGAGAGTGGCTGAAAATTCGCCATATACTGAGCCAGCCTCTTGTTTTGCGTGAGGCTGATGACGCTATCGCAGGCAAGCCAGCTCCCACATTTGGAATTGTGAATACATTCAAGTGTGGGAGCTGGCATGCCTGCGATGAGGCCCTTCCAGTCACAGGGAAACTTCATGCACTTTGACCTCATCGACCTGCGCCTCTACCTGCACATCCTGGACAGCGGCAATATCACCGCCGGCGCGGCCCGCAGCCACCTGTCCCTGGCTGCCGCCAGCGCACGCATCCGAGCCATGGAGTCTTCACTGAGCATTGCGTTTCTCGAGCGCGGCCGCCGTGGCGTGACCCCAACACCCGCAGGCAAAGCCCTGGCCCGGCATGCCCGCCTGCTGTTGCAGCAGGCCGACCATCTGCAGCAAGACCTGGCCGAATACGCCAATGGCGTCAAAGGCCAGGTACGCCTGCTGTGCAATACCACCGCCCTCAGCGAGTACCTGCCTGAACTGCTCGCGCAGTTTTTGCGCGAGCACCCCAACCTCGATATCGACCTGCAAGAGTTGCCCAGCCTGCGCATCACCCACGCCTTGCGCCAGGGCACCGCCGAGCTGGGGATTATTTCCGATGCAGTAGACACCCACGGCTTGCAGACCCTGGCGTTTCGCGACGACCCGCTGGTGCTGATCATGCCCCTGGACCACCCGTTGAACAGCGCGAGTTTTATCGAGAGCTTGCAATACGACTACGTGGGCCTCGGGGCCAACAGCGCGTTGGCGGTTTACCTGGAAGAACAGGCACTGCACGCTGGCTTTCGCTTGCAGACGCGCATTCGCGCCGACGGTTTTGATGGGGTGATTCGCATGGTCGCCGGCGGCGCGGGCCTGGGCATCGTGCCTCAGGCCGCCTTGGCGCGCTGGCCATCAGAACGTCGTTTCAAGGCCCACCCCCTGCAAGAGGAGTGGGCCTGCCGCAAACTGCTGTTATGCGCACGCTCGTTCGAGCAACTGCCGGGTTATGCCAGGGCTTTGTTCGACGCCTTGGCCCTGCCCTTGCGGAAGAACCCGTAATACACAGCCGACAGAATCAGCAGGAACGGCACGCCAAACACCAGTGTCATCTTGAAGGCGTCGGTGAAGTAGGTGGTGATCATCACCGCCCCCATCAGCACCAACCCCAGCAACGTGCTGTAGGGAAACAGGCGCAACTGGAACGACAACTTCGCCCCGCCATGACGCTTGCGGTAGCGGCGGAAAAACAGGTGAGTGAGGAAGATCATGAACCAGGTGAAGATCGCGCCAAACATCGAGATCGCCATCATCAGGGTGAACGAACTTTCCGGGTACACCACGTTGAGCAACGTCGCCAGGGCAATACCCGAACTGGACAGCAGCAAGGCGTTGAGCGGAATGCCGTTCTTGCTCAACGCGCCCATGGACTTGGGCGCAAAGCCGGCGCGGGACAGGCTGAACATCATGCGCGTGGTGATGTAGAGCTGGCTGTTCATGGCCGACAGCGCTGCGATCAGGATCACGAAATTCATCACTCCAGTGGCGCCGGGAATGCCGATGGTCTGCATCACCGTGACAAACGGGCTCTGGGCCTGGCCGGCCTGGTTCCAGGGCACGATGGCGAGCATCAGCGCCAGGGTCAGCAGGTAGAACACCACCAACCGCACGATGGTAGCGCGAAAGGCTTTCTTCACCGCCTGCTCCGGGTCGGCGGCTTCACCGGCGGCCACGGCGATCATCTCGACACTGAGGTAGCTGAAGATCGACACGATCACCGCGATCCACATGCCACTCAAGCCATGGGGGAAAAAGCCGTCGTGGGCCGTGTAGTTCTGCACCCCGTAGGCAGGGTTGCCGGAGCCGAACATCACATACACTGCCAGGATGATGAAACCGACAATGGCGCTGATCTTGATCGTCGAGAACCAGTATTCGAAGTTGCCGAAGGTCTTCACGCTGATCGCATTGAGCACAATCAACACACTGGAAAACGACACGATCCACACCCACTCCGGCACGTTGGCGAACCAGTACTTCATGTACATCGCCACCGCCGTGACCTCGGCGCCCACCGCCAGCACAATCGCCGCCCAGTAGGCATACCGCACCAGGAACCCGGCCAATGGGCTGATGTAGAACTCGGCATAGGCGCCGAAGGAACCGGAGGTGGAATGGGCCACCGTCATCTCCGCCAGGCAGCCCATCAGCAGCAAGGTAATCAATGCGCCGATGGCGTAGCTCACCAGCACGCTCGGCCCGGCATAACCGATGGCGTAGGCGCTGCCCATGAACAGCCCGGTGCCGATGGCGCCACCGATGGCGATCATGCTCATCTGGCCGGAAGTGAGCTGGCGCCTCAGGCCCAGTTCACGGTGGGTAATCTCTGCAAAGCCGTTGTCTGGCGTGTTCACGGGTGTGCCCCTTTATTATTGTGATAGTGGCTGACGCTGAACCTGTGGGAGCTGGCTTGCCTGCGATAACGGTAGTGAATGCACCGACGCTATCGCAGGCA